>CANGHX010000059.1 GCA_947453715.1 Flavobacteriales bacterium
ACTAAAAATTTTAGAAAATAAATCAATTCAAGATATTTTAGATAATGAAGGTATTTTAAACTTTCAGGCTTCTATTGCTGAACAGTAATTGATTTTACATAATATAAAAAATAAGAGGGTGTCCGATAAGGATGCCCTTTGTTTTTAGTGAACCATCCCGATGTAAAATGCGGGATAAGTTCTAAGGGATTATAGGAACATTTAAGTTTCAACCGATTTAGTTACCTTATTATTCGATTAGTTGAAAATTAGCTTATATTACCTTAAATTACTTATATGGTTCAAATTTAAACTACCATTAATCTTTTTTGATAGCTCCTTTTTTTGTGAATGTGAATTTTACTTTGATTAAATCAATCATTTCTGTGTTAGTTTCTTTATTTTTGTCGAAAATTGAAAGGCGTGTTTAATAGAGCAGAAGTAGTAGAATTAAAAATTACAGATTATTCTTTCGGTGGAAGAGGAATAGCGAAAATCCCAACAGATGAAGGTTTTTACATCATCTTTGTAGATAACTCTTTCCCTGGTCAAACGGTTCGTGCTCGAATCGAAAAGAAGAAGAAGAAATATGCTGAAGCAAAATTAATCGATATTATCGAGCGATCTGATGTTGAAATCGATAAACCTTTTCAAGAAATTTCAGGTGGACCATATATTTTCGTGCCGGTAGAAGTGCAAGAAAAGGCAAAAAAAGAAACGACTTTAGAGTTGTTTAGACGTTTGGCTAATATCAAAGAAATCGATTCAATTTTTGATGAATTTATTTCTTCTCCTGAACACTATTTTTACCGTAATAAAATGGAATATAGTTTTTCATCGATTGAACATGATGTTCATACAGGTGAAGAACGTGATGGTGCTTTTGCATTGGGATTCAAACGCAGAGGTACTTGGTGGAAAGTTGAGAATTTAGCGAAACCAAGTGGTTTATTTGATGAACAATGGGAAACGATTTTAATTGATATTACCAACTATTTAAAAGCAACTGATTTACCTGCATGGCATCCGCCACAAAAAACAGGTTTCTTTAGACATATTGTCGTTCGTAAATCATTCTTTCAAGATCAATTGTTATTGAATTTAGTAACTTCATCAGAAGGTATAGATCAATTTGATGCAGTTGCATTTTCACAGTTTTTACAAAATAAATTAGGAAATCGTTTAGCTGGCTTTCAACATACGATTAACGATAATGTTGCTGATAGAGCGAAGATTGAAAATGGAACTTCAAAATTATTATTTGGTGATAATAAAGTAATTGAAAAATTATTAGGATTATCATTTGAAATAAGCATGGAAAGTTTCTTCCAAACAAATCCAAAATGTGCTGAATTGTTGTATGCAAAAGCGTTGGATTATGTTTTTGAGGGAAATATACAAGACAATGAAGTCATCATGGATTTATTCTGTGGTACTGGAACAATCGGACAAATTTTAACGACACGTAAAAGTGATGTAAAAATCATTGGAGTTGATATTGTTGAAGAAGCGATTCAAGATGCGAAAGAAAATGCGAAAAGAAATGGAATTCATTCGATTGACTTTTATGCTGCTGACGTAGGGAAATTCTTAAAAGAATACCCAGATTACCAAGGGAAAATCAGAACTATTATATTAGATCCACCAAGAGCTGGAATTGCACCGAAAACGTTGCAAAAAGTAATTGATTTAGGAGCAAATAATTTGGTGTACATTTCATGTAATCCTTCAACGCAAGCAAGAGATACAGAAACGTTAATGAAAGCAGGATACAAGCTAGAAAAGCTATCGTTAGTCGATCAGTTTCCGCATACAGGACATATCGAGTCTATTGCTAAGTTTGTGAAGGCATAAAATAATTAAATTACCTTTTCTTAACCTAACCACATGAATAAGCTATTCTTACTTTTAGTATTTATAATTTCTTCGTTTGAAGTCTTTTGTCAAGTAAAAGTTATTGACTTCAAATCTAAGGAAGCGATTCCTTATGTATATTTAACCAATAAATCTGAGTCAATTAAATTGATAACAAATGGTGAAGGTGAATTTATATTAGACTCTTTGTGGTTAAATCAAGATACTTTAAAAATTGATTGTATTGGATATGAATCAAAATATGTCGTAATTAATGATCTAAAAAAAGTAAAGGCAATAGAGTTAAATCCATTATTTACAAATCTTGAAGGAGTGATTGTTCGTGCTGACAAGAAAAATTTCAAACGAGTTAAACTTGGTGTTTCATCCAAACCTAAAACTAGATTTTTTGATTATTCGTTAACTGCTTCAAATGGGGAAGAAAGAGCTGTTTGGATACCAAATAAGCATTCTGTATCGGGTGTTTTAAAATCAATTCATATATATGTTGCTGATTTAGGTTTTCCAGATGCAGATTTTAGGATTCATGTTTACGAGTGCAATAAATTTGTTATAAAACCGGGAATTGAATTAACGAAAACCAATATTATAAAATCAGGTACACAAGGAAATGAATGGGTGGAAATAGATATGACAAATTATAGAATTGTAGTTCCTGAAAATGGCTTGTTTATTGGGGTAGAATGGTTTGATCATCCGAAATCTTTTTATTTTAATGACACATTGATTAGAAATGGTGTCACTTATAGAGATAGTAAAACAAAAGATACTGTCTATAAAATTGTTCGTCAAGGAAATGGTGTCGTACTTGGTTCTGTCGATGAGTTATATAAAACTGCAAAAAATAAAAATTGGTGGCGAATAAGTCATGATGAATACTGGAAAAATAGATCAACAACGTATTTTGATGAGTCTAAATTTAATCAGCCTGACACCTTTAGCAATGGAATGGTTTATTATCTAAATGAGAATAATTATTATCTTGATATACCTTGTATTTATGCTGAAATATCAATTCCTAAAGAGAAAGTAAAGCATGATTTTGAAGATCCAAAAAACAGAAAATTAAATAAATTAGAAAAGACGAATGAAGATTTATTTCAATATCCTCAATCCAGTATTACAGACTTATTTAACTCATTAATAAAAGCATTTGAAAATAAAAATGAAGTCTATGTATTGAAGTATTTGTGTACTTATAGAGAAAATGATTTTGAAAATATTTATGAGGATCTGAATAATAAAAGAGATTCGATTGGTGAATTTATGAATGATGAAACACGTTTAAGTGTAATTAATTCAATTTCAAAATTAAAAGATGAATTGCCAAGTACAGTTCTAATTGAAATAGAACCATTCCATTATAAATTAAATTTTAGAGATCAAACTTTTGACTTAATAATAGATAATGGTAAATGGAAAATTAATCCCTACAGTTATTATATTGTAGAGAAATAATCTTCTCGAAAATTGTAACTATAAAATCTGATGTGGGATCAACTTTAAATACCTTATAATTTCTTATAACTTGTCCCGTATTTTAATCGGGATGGTTCAAAAAATATTGAATATCGAAACTAGTGCGTACACTTCTCTTGAACCTCATGGAAAGTAGTATGTAACTCTTCCATTTTCTTTTTGATGTGTTCATCTTTTTCGTTGCGATCAACCATTGCATGGATTTCTTTGCTTAAGATCAACATTTTTTCCAAGGCTAATTTTGTTTTTTCATGTTTTAAAGAAGCAGGTACAGTTGATTTTTTAAGAATTAAAGCTTTTAAATACAACTCACCACTCATTTCTCTAATTGGTGCAAAATTGTTTTCTTCTAATGGATGACATGTAGCGATAATGATTTTGTAAAAATCTTTTAATTCTTGCCAATTGTCTTTCTCGATTTTTTGCATTAAAGGATCTGTCAAAGCTGCTGTATAACGATTTGAAATCACTTCCCAATCAATTACATTCCAAATAGCACCTAAATAGTCAGCGCGTTTGTTTTGATATTTTAAATAATAAGCATGTTCCCAAACGTCAATTCCAATTAAGGGAATTCCTCTTACTTTAGAAACGTCCATAATTGGATTGTCTTGATTAGCAGTTGAAGTAACAACCAATTTTTTCTCTGGAGTTAAAACCAACCAAGCCCAACCTGAACCGAAACGAGAAGCTGCCGCTTGATTCATTAATTTTTTCAAAGAATCTATTGATTTAAAGTTTTCTTCAATTGCTTTGTACAATTCGGCTGATGGTTTTTTGTCTTTTTTAGGAGTTAGAATATCCCAAAATAGTGAGTGATTGTAATGTCCTCCTGCATTGTTACGAACAGCATCAGGCGTTAAACTTGCATTCAACATGATTTCTTCGATAGGTAACACTTCTAATTTCGTGCCAGCAATGGCTTTGTTCAGATTGTTTACATATGCTTGATGGTGTTTCGTGTAATGAATTTCCATCGTAGTTGAATCGATCGAAGCTGAAAGTGCAGAATAACTGTATTTCAATTTTGGTAACGAATACGTTTGTGAAATTCCGATAATTCCTAGCAAACTGAATAAAATAGTAATTGAAAACTTCATAATTATTTGTGTTTTTTAATTTTTGAAATAGCTTCTGTAATTAATTTTTGAAATTTTACAGGTTTTGAGTCAATGGTGCATGTGAGATACAATTTCACAACGTAATTGTCAACGACGAACAAAAAGCAATAAGCTCTCATACCTACCATTTTCATCATGTTGTTGATTTGTTCACTTGCATCGAATGCGTAAAAATTATTAGCTCCTTCGAATTTTAAACCATGATGTTTGTGCTTAATTCCGTTTTCAGAATTGAGTTTCAAGTAGTTTTTATGGAAAGCAGTAGCTTCTTTATTGGATTCAAACTTTAAGCGAACATCATAGAATTGAGAAATAAATTTCAGTGAATCATCTTTGTCATTCCAAACTTGTCTCCAATTGATTGTAGAAACCAACGTCATTGGATGAATCATATTTGGATTTATAAATAAATCTGCTGGAATTGGTTTTTGACTTTCTAAAATTCGCACTAATTCTCTTTCTTGTTCAGTGTTTTGAGCAAACAAATTGAACAGTTGAAAAATAGATACAAAGAATACAATTATCGATTTTCTCATTGTTGTCTAAAGCTTATGTAAATATAATGAATTAGTTTTTAAAATGACGTTACTTGTAATTTATTGTTAATCGTTGCATATTTTGCAACGATTAGGTAGTTTATTCGTTGCATGACTTAAAATAGTTTTATTAAATTCAAAGAATTTATATGTAATTCTGAAATTTCAGATAATGGAGTATATTTATATTCAAAATTTTATTTTGCCATTTAGATTAGATTCAAATTAAATCTAACTTTTATGAGATTATTCAATATTGAATTCAGATTATAAACAATTTAAAAAATGATAATTTTAGATATAGTAGTTTTAGGATTTTATAATTTAATCACAATAATATCTTCTATATTATTGTTTGAAAAGTATGAATATGCCAAAGAACATTCTTTAATTTTCACATCAACAACTAATATTATGACTATGTATTTATTGGCTGAATTAATTTTTTAAGGGAATTGATGTTAAGGTAATTTTTGTTTTAGCGATGGTTTTATTGTTTTTGACTTATGTTGTTTACATCAAAAAAGGAAGATTAAATAAACTAATGTTAAAATTTGGAAAACCACACCAAAAAGTATTGTCTATGTTATTCTCAACTTTATATATCGTATTGATTTCAGTCTTTTTTATGGCTTTTTAATATTTGAAATAAATTTTTATATCAAACTCACATTATTCCTCCGAACAAGTTCTTCCCTTATGCGAATGTTCCATAAAGCTATCGTTCAATTGCTTAATTTCTTCTAATAATTCAGCGGATGGAGGAGTATTTTGCAATTTTGTTAAATCTGGTTGGCCAGCATCAACCCACGCTGTAAACCAAATAGAACCTACTGAAATAATGGCTTGTTTCATTCGTCGTTCAACCATTCCATTCAGTAAATGATGGTAAGCTTGCGAAAATTCATAAGAATAAACTTGAACCGTTAAATTCCCTTTTGATTCGTAAGCGTATTTTTTATCAGATGGTAATGTTTCAGAAAGTTGTTTTTCGAAACGTAAAACAGAATCCAGCGCTTGGTTCGAAGCTTTTACTGTTTCCCAGGTATAATCTAATAAACGTTCGATGTAGTAACTTTTACCAACGAAATAATCGTATTTATCAGCATTCAAATCAACCAAACGACTTTCCCATAAACCATGAATTCCTTTTTGATTGGTCAATTGACCGTTGTAGTTTTCAGTCGTATGTAACGGAACGTGCGCATCTGCAATGTAATGACCGATATCTGCGGAATATTTTAGAATTAAATCAACGTTATTGGCTTCAAATGCTTTTTGCAATTTCAATTTCATCAGTTGAATGTGCCAAGGAACAATTCCGTATGCTTGTAAAGTATCTTCTGTGAATTTTTCTTTTGCTGCGTTCCAAGAACGAGGAACAAATTCAAAAGGATCGATTCCATTTTTGGCATAATGATCAATATCAATGTAATGACATTGTGCTTCGCCTTCAACAGCATATCTTCTTTTATCCGGATCTACAGCATGTTCCGTAATGTACTCGATATGATCTTTGTAGAAACCAAAGATTTCAGGTGGTAAAGTGAAAATAGCCATTCGATTAATTTTCTGATGACCATTGAATCCCCACTTTAATGATTGTTCACTTCTAATTTTACCAAAGGCGAATAGGATAGGTAATACTAGAAGCAAAATGATTTTATAATTTGACCAATTTACCATCTTTCAAAATAGGAATGACATCCGTTTGATTTGGAGTTAAACAATATTTGATATCTTCATTTAAGTTTAAATTTTTTAATCTTCTTCTATGAGAGCTTGATTTTAAGTAACCTAAATAGTTGTCTTTTGCAGATAAATAAAGGTATTTTGCAGCTATAGAAGAATCTTCTTCAGAAACAAAATTTCCAGTATTGATTAAGAAATCACAAATTGCTCCAGCACAAATCGTATCTTCTAAATTGAATTTATCTTGCCATCCAGAACATAAACACAATACGTTTTTATCTTGTAATGATAGCCAATTGCTTAAAGAATCTAAGTTTAAGAAAGAACCAACCACAACAATTTCAGCGTCTTTCGCTACGTCTAACGATTTTGTACCATTCGTAGTAGAAAGTACAACTTCTTTACCAATAAAATCTTTGTTCATATAGCTAAAAGGCGAATTTCCAAAATCAAAACCTTCAACGATTTGACCTTTACGTTCAGCACCTGCTAAATACCCTTTTTCTTTGTAAGCTCTTGCTTCTTCAACCGTTGGAACAGGAATAATTGATTTAATTCCATTATCGAAAGCGGCACAAATTGCCGAAGTAGCTCTCAATACATCAATTACGACAACTATTTCGAATTCATCTTTATAATAACTGTATTCACCAGGAGTGAAACAAACTTCTACGTGTTTTCTAATGTCCATTTTGGGAAAATTTTATTTCGTTTCTTTGAAAAGTTTTACGTCGGCTACAAATGTCCCGAAAGGAATAAGTGAAGCGATTCCAGCTAAAAAAAGCTTTTTAAACGACCAATTGTATTTTTTATATGCCGCAAGACATAATAAGATATAAGCTATAAATAAGACACCATGCACCATTCCGACATAATAATTTGGAGTAGGCATGTTATAAATTCGTTTCAACGGCATTGTGATTCCGAAAGAAATGTATGAAATCCCTTCTGCAATCGCTAAAAAACGTAATTGTCCGATAGTAGTTTTGAAATCCATTATACGCGTTCTAATTTAAATTCAGATGTTTTATGGAAAGTGATTTCAGGGAAATCTTGTTCAGCCATTGATAGTAAGAATGAGGTTTCAGCTAAGAAAACTAGATTATCATCTTTATCTTTTGCTAAAGAGTTCGATTTAGAACGTTTGAATTGCTCTAATTGCTCTAAGTTGTCAGAAGTAATCCAACAAGCCTTGTGATAATTCTTAGGAATGAAACGGCAATTCGCTCCGTATTCATGCTCTAAACGATATGAAATTACTTCAAATTGTAATTGTCCAACTGTTCCAACAATTTTACGGTTTCCAGGTTGTTGAATAAATAACTGAGCAACACCTTCATCCATTAATTGGCGAATTCCTTTTTCTAATTGTTTCGATTTTAAAGGGTCTAAATTCTCTAATTCTTGGAAAATCTCAGGAGAGAAACTTGGGATTCCTTTAAACATGAAGTTTTCACCTTCGTTTAATGTATCACCAATTTTAAATGTTCCTGTATCATATAAACCAATAACATCGCCTGGGAAAGCTTCATCGATAACACTTTTATCTTGCGCCATAAATGACGTTGGATTTGGGAATTTTATTTTTTTGTCTAAACGAACATGGTTGTAAAATGTGTTACGCTCAAATTTACCAGAAACAATTCTCAAGAAAGCAATACGATCTCTGTGTTTTGGATCTAAGTTCGCGTGAATTTTAAATACAAATCCAGAGAATTTATCATCAGAAGGATTAATGAAACGTAAATCAGTTTCTCTTCCTCTAGGTGAAGGTGAAATTTCACAGAAAGTATCTAAAAGTTCTTTTACACCAAAATTGTTAACCGCTGAACCAAAGAAAACAGGAGCAACATCTCCAGCTAAATAAGCTTCTCTGTTAAAAGCATCATAAACACCTTCAACAATTTCTAATTCTTCTCTTAATTCATTTGCAGGATGTTCACCAACGATTTCATCTAATTCAGGAGAATTAATATCTGATATTTCAACAACATCTGTTGAGATTTTCGTTTTGTTTGCTTGGAAAAGGTTTAATCCTTTTTGGTAAATATTGTAAACACCTTTAAAACGATCACCCATTCCGATAGGCCAAGTTAAAGGACGAACTTTGATATCTAATGTATTTTCTAATTCATCTAAAAGGTCAAAGGTATATTTACCTTCTCTATCCATTTTATTGATGAAAATGATCACAGGAGTTTTTCTCATTCGACAAACTTCCATCAATTTTTTCGTTTGGTCCTCAACACCATTTGCACTATCGATCACCAAAATCACACTATCAACCGCTGTTAATGTTCTAAAAGTATCTTCCGCGAAATCCTTGTGACCTGGAGTATCCAATATGTTTACTTGTTTTCCAGCGTATTCAAAAGCCATTACAGATGTAGCAACAGAGATTCCTCTTTGTTTTTCAATTTCCATGAAATCCGAAGTTGCCGTTTTTTTGATTTTATTATTCTTAACAGCACCAGCCGTTTGGATTGCTCCACCAAATAATAATAACTTTTCAGTCAAAGTTGTTTTTCCGGCATCGGGGTGAGAAATAATACCAAAAGTTCTTCTTTTTTCAATAGCTTCCGCGTTCTTCATCTGTAATATTCAATCAAATTGGGTGCAAAGATAAGGAAAAAGGCGAAATTAGGCATAAAAAAAAGGTTGAACATTTGTTCAACCTTTTGGGGAGGCTAGTGGGGATCGAACCCACGACCTACGGTACCACAAACCGTCGCTCTAACCGACTGAGCTATAGCCTCCATTTTCCGAGTGCAAATATATATATAAAATTCTCTAAAAAAATCATTTTGATTAATTTTTATTGAAAAAAAACTAGTTTTTAATGGAAACTTATTGAAAATGAATGAGAAATGAAATGACTTTAATCTGCATGATTTGCCTTTGGAATACATCTATTAGTTTAGAATGTGAGTTAATCTCAACCTTTTGTTGAAAAGTAACGTCAAATAAGCAATAACATACTAATTGTAAGTTTATTTTTGTAAAAAAAACATGTAGATGTTAAAGATAGGAGTATTAGGTGCGGGGCATATTGGAAAAATTCATATACAATTGTTGTTGGAGTTAAAAGATCAATTTCAGTTGGTTGGATTTTACGATTCAGATGAAGAAAATGCTGAATTGGTTGCTAAAATGTTTGGTATCCGAAAATTTTCATCAAAAGAAGAACTACTTCAGGAAGTGGATTGTGTAGATATTGTAACCCCTACTTTAAATCATTTTGAATCAGCTTCTTATGCTTTACGGAAAAGCAAACATGTTTTTATTGAAAAACCAATAACGCATACAATAGACGAAGCGAAACTTTTGTTAAGTCTCGCTGCAGAAGCTAATGTAAAAGTTCAAGTTGGTCACGTTGAGCGCTTTAATCCAGCTTTTAAAGCGAGTCTTCCGCATTTAAATAAGCCACTTTTCATAGAAACACATCGATTGGCAGAATTTAATCCAAGAGGAACAGATGTTTCAGTCGTTTTAGATTTGATGATACATGATATCGACATTATAATGAGCGTTGTAAAATCAGGTGTGAAAAAGATTTCAGCTTCAGGTGTTTCAATTGTCAGCGATACTCCTGATATTTCAAGTGCTCGGATTGAATTTGATAATGGTTGTGTAGCAAATTTAACGGCAAGTCGTATTTCAATGAAAAACATGCGAAAAACACGCTTTTTTCAGAAAGACACATATATCAGCGTTGATTTTTTAGAAAAGAAATCAGAAGTTTTCAAAATTCAAGATTTAGAAGGATCAGCAAATCCATTCGATATTATATTAGATTTAGGCGAAGGTAAACAGGCTAAAAAAATAATTTTTGATCAACCAGAAGTTGAATTAACGAATGCAATCAAGGAAGAATTAAAAACTTTTCACGAGGCCATTTCAAATGACACAACTCCAATTGTTTCTATTTCAGATGGATATCTTGCACTTGATATTGCTCAGAAAATTATTGATAAAATTAATTCATCGCCAATTTTGTTAACAGACAATATTTAGATTAATTTACCGTTCTTTTGATACTTATTATGAAAAAAATAGCAGCAATATTTCTATTACTATTCACATTATCATCTTGTGTGAAAAATAACGAAGATCCTTCATGGATTGAAATTTCTGAATGGACATTGGAAGCTAATTCAGCTGCAACTCCAGGAATCGCAGGAGAATTGACGCATAATTTTTCGGATGCTTGGGTATATGTTGATGGTTCACTTTTAGGTGTATTTGAATTGCCTTGTAAAGTGCCTGTATTAAAAAGTGGAAATGCTAAAATAACATTGTTGCCAACTATCAAAGACAACGGTATTTCAGCAACTAAAAGAGCTTATCCTTTTATGGAATCTTATATTTTAGATGTTAATTTAGTTCAAAATCAATCAGTTAAATTAAATCCAGTTACGCGTTACTATTCAACGACTCATTTTTGGAAAGAAGATTTTGGCGATCCGGCAATTAAAATTGACGAGGATGCGAACAATACAGCGCATATTGTTGTTGATTATACTTCTCCTATTTTAAAGTGGGGACCATGTGGACATATCTCTCTTTCAACATCACAAGCTATGTTTTTAGCTAACACAAGTGATGGATTATATTTGACAAGAGGTTCTGAAGTGTATTTAGAAATCGATTATTACAATACAAACAGTTTAACAACTGGATTATTAGCGATGCAAACAGATGGAACAACAAAAAACAATGTTGATATTCGATTGAATGCGCAAGATGGTTCAACCGTAAAATGGAAAAAAATCTATATCGCTATGAAAGAATTAGTATCTAATTCCTCAAATGCGAATCAATTTAAAATTTCACTAGAAGCTGCTATTGATGATGGTTTATCATCTGGAGATGTTTATATTGATAACATCAAAATTGTTTATTAGGTAGATGAATAAAAGAGTAATTGCATTTTTTTTAATAGTAATTGACTGGTTGTCAGCGATGACTTCTTGGGGTTTGTTTTATTATTTTAGAAAAACTGCAGTTGAAAATGAAGTTTTCAGAGTCAATGAATCTTTTTATTTAGGATTGATTCTAGTTCCTATTTTGTGGATTTTTCTCTATTATTTACAAGGAACATATCATGACGTAAGACGTTTGTATCGAATGAAAATTTCTGGTTTGTCCTTCGTGAGTTCAATTTTAGGGACAATGATATTGTTTTTCTTATTGTTACTTGACGATGATATTTCGAGTTATAAAGCATATTATAAATTATTGTTTCTTCTTTTTACTATTCATTTGATGATTTCATTCATAACAAGGATGATTTTTGTAAGTGTGCTTGTTAAAAGAATTCAAAGCAATAAAGACGGTTTTAGAACATTATTGATTGGAGGAAGTGAAAAAGCTGTTTCTATTTATAATGAGATAATAAATCTTCCAAAAGGGATTGGTAATCAGTTTGTTGGTTTTGTAAATTTAAACGGTATAGATCGATTATTAGAAAATCAATTACCATATTTAGGTCACGCTGATAATTTAGAAAAAGTTTTAGCTGAAAATCAAATAGAAGAAGTTATAATTGCCCTAGAAAGCACAGAACATGAACGTTTAAGAGCTTTGATTTCTAGAATTGAAGGTAGTAATGTGAAAGTCAAAATATCTCCTGATATGTATGATATTTTATCAGGTTCAGTTAAAATGAATAATATTTTTGGGGCGTTGTTATTTGAAATAAGTTCGGATGACATGCCTATTTGGCAACAAATTATAAAACGAATATTGGATGTATTGTTTTCAATAATTGCGATTGTTTTATTGATTCCACTTTATATTTTCCTTACAATTTCAGTGAAATTATCTTCACCGGGTCCAATTTTGTTTTTACAAGAAAGAATAGGAGAGAAAGGAGTTCCATTTAAAATAATAAAATTCAGAACAATGTATGTTGATGCCGAAAAGTTAGGTCCTCAATTATCTTCTTCTCATGATCCTCGTATAACAAAGATTGGACGATTCATGCGAAAATTACGTTTTGATGAATTCCCTCAGTTTTTTAATGTCCTTTTGGGAGATATGTCTTTAGTTGGACCAAGGCCTGAAAGACAATTTTACATTGATCAAATAGTGAAAATTGAACCTCAATTCTTGCAATTAACCAAAGTAAGACCAGGAATTACTTCTTGGGGGCAAGTAAAATATGGCTACGCAGAAAATGTAGACGAGATGTTACAACGAATGAAATTTGATTTATTGTACTTGAAAAATAGAACTTTAGCATTAGATTTTAAAATCATGCTTTATACTATCTTAATTATCGTGAAAGCAAAAGGGAAATAATCCCTATTTAATATTCAATGAATACATTTTCTTTTCACCTATAAATCCTTCTAATTTATCTCCAATTTGAATAGGGCCAACTCCTGCAGGTGTTCCTGTGTAAATCAAATCTCCAATTTTTAACGTCACAAATTGTGATATGTAAGCGATGATTTTATCAAATGAAAATATTAAATCAGATGTAGAACCATTTTGAACAGTTGTTCCGTTTTGAGTTAGTGAAAATGAGATATTTTCTAAATCTAAATCAGCTTTATTGATCCATTTTTTTGAAATGAAAGCGCTATTGTCAAATGCTTTACCAATTTCCCAAGGTAAACCTTTAGATTTCGCTTCTCCTTGTAAATCTCTAGCAGTGAAATCAATTCCTAAGCCAATTTCATCGTAATACGTATGAGCAAATTTCTCAGAAATATTTTTCCCAAGTTTATTTATTTTAACGACAATCTCACATTCATAATGTAAATCTTTTGTGAATTCAGGATAAAAAAATGGAGAACCATCTCTCAAAATCGAACTATCAGGTTTCATAAAAAAAACAGGAGCACTAGGAACTTCAGCGTTCATTTCTTTAGCATGATCTGCATAATTTCTTCCGATACAAATAACTTTCATAATCTAAAAACAAAAAATATTATCTTTTATAAACTGAGCGTTGTAGACTGAGCGAAGTCGAAGTCTACTTAAACTTCCCTTTCAACATATTCAACTTTTCCTCAAAACTTAAATTATCTTCAGGTAAGGGATTTTGTTTGATTTCTTTTTTTGGAGTAAACTCTTTTTTAGGTTCAATGTGATTTTCTTGTTTGATTTTATCCATTTCTCTTTTTAAACACTGTTTAGTGTTCAATGGAAAATCAGCATCTAACATCCAACCGTAATAACCAGGTTCTATTTTAGCAACATCTTTAATCAACTTCCCTTTGTTTTTTCCAAAGTTATAAACCGCTTCACCTTTATCGTTATAAGCTAAACGTCCCGCAAAATCGATTAAATTTAAATTGCTTCCTTTTGAAAAATCAGATAAGAAATCGATATTTCCTTCTAAGTTATCATATTTCTCTAATTGCGCTTTTAATACATGCCAAGTTGCTTCGGTGTCAGCTAAAGCATTATGAGCATTTTCAATATTTTTTTGACAATAGAAAAGGTAAGCAGCAGCTAAAGTTCGTTGCTCCATTTTGTGAAAAATGTTCTGAACATCAACAAACTTACGATTTGAAACATCAAAATTATTCCCAACTCTCAATAATTCTTCAGATAATACTGGAATGTCAAATTTATTAGAGTTGTATCCACCTAAATCAGCATCGCCTAAAAAAGCAACTAATTCATCTGCAATTGCCGCAAATGTTGGAGCGTCTTTGATATCTTCGTCATAAATTCCGTGAATCATACTCGTTTCAAGCGGAATTGGCATTTCAGGATTTACTCTTTTGGAATAACTTTCTTCCGAACCATCAACATTTATTTTAATTACTGCAATTTCAACAATACGATCTTTCGTAATATTTAATCCAGTAGTTTCTAAGTCAAATATAGCTAACGGACGTTTTAAAGTTAATTTCATTTTCTGAGTTTTGAAAAGTAAAGATAACCTTTCTTTTTATTAGATTGTTCTAATAAAGTTTAAAATTAAGATCGATTAGATGAAATAAATTTATCATTTGACCTAAAATAAATGCTTAATTATTTTGAATTAAATCATGTTTTCCATTAACTTAAGGTGAAAAACAATAAAAAAATGACATTTAACCCCCAAATTCACCACAGAAGATCTATTCGATTAAAAGGATATGATTATTCAAAAACCGGACTTTATTTTATTACACTTTGTGTCGAGGATAAGCAACATTTATTTGGAGATATAATTGATGGAAAAATGATTTTAAATCAATTAGGACAGATAGCAAACGATGAATGGCTAAACACTTCAAATATCAGAGATAATATCTCACTTCATGAATTTATCATCATGCCGAATCATTTTCACTGCATAATCGAAATAAATTTCAAAAAAGGCGAAAATGATCAATCAATAGGAGCTTTTAAATCTCCCTCACAAACAATCGGATCAATCATAAGGGGCTACAAAATAGCCACAACTAAGAAAATTAAAGATTTTCTAAAAGAAGAAAATATCCGTACGGGCGAATTGCAATTCGCCCCAATTCCTGAATCCATTTCGGGCGAATCAGAAATAGCTCAATATTCTCAATCCATTTCGGGCGAATTGCAATTCGCCCCAATTCCTGAATCCATTTCGGGCGAATCAGAAATAGCTCTATATCCAAAATCCATTTCGGGCAAATCAGAAATAGCTCAATAT
>CANGHX010000060.1 GCA_947453715.1 Flavobacteriales bacterium
CTTTTTAATTTACGCAATTGTCTATATTCCAAAATCATAGGAATGATTGGGTGATCTTTTTCGTGTTTGATTAATACATCTTCGCCAGTTGCGTATTGACCTGTTTTTGTCTTTTTCGCTTTTGAAGAGATTTTCATTTTTTCAAACAAAACTTCTCCCAATTGTTTCGGCGAATCGATGTTGAAATCTACTTCCGCTATACCTTTTATTGATTGTTCTAATTCGGCCGTATGTTTTTCTAAGTAAATTGAAAATTCTTGTAAACCAGCTACATCAATAGCGATTCCATTTTTTTCCATTTCGTTTAAGACATATACTAAAGGCATTTCCATTTCGTAGAACAAATGTTTCAAATGTTCTTTTTGGATTTCCGGTTCGAAAATTTGTTTTAATTGAAACGTAATATCCGAATCTTCACACGCGTAATCTGAAACTTCTTCTGGTTTCAAATCTTGCATGTTACCTTGATTTTTTCCTTTTTTTCCAATTAAATCTGTAATTGAAATCGGTTTGTACGAAAGGTAAAATTCTGACAAGAAATCCATGCTTTGTTTCGCTTCTGGATTAATCAAATAATGCGCAATCATCGTATCGAAAATCGGCGCTGCAATCTCAATTCCGTAGCGACCTAAAACTTGTAAATCGTATTTTATATTGTGTGCTATTTTTTCAATTGTCGTCGATTCAAAAAACGGTCTGAACTCTTCTACAATCGATTTCGCATCTTCAAAATTATTCGGAATGGCAACGTAAAATCCTTCTCTCGCTTTGCATGAAAATGACATTCCAACCAAATCAGCGTGTAGTGAATTGATCGAATTGGTTTCCGTATCAAAGCAAACTTGTGTCTGTTTCAACAAGATTTCTAATAATTCTTTGCGCTCTTCTGGTTGAGTTATTAAATGGTAACTTGGTTTCTCTGTTGCAATCGTTTTATAATCAGCTGTTTCAATAGGGTTTTGTTCTACCACTAAACTTTGTGTTCCAAACAAATCCATTTGACCTTTATCATCTACAGAAGCAGTCACTACGATGTCCTCACCGATTACTCTACGAGCTATATTTCTAAATTCTAATTCTGTAAAAACCGCTTTTATTTTCTCAGCATCCGGCGGACAAATGATTAATTCATCTTCTATGAAATCAACTTCCACATCGATGATAATCGTAGCTAACATTTTAGAAACGATACCTTGTTCTGCGAAATTGATAACGTTTTCTTTTTGTTTTCCTTTTAATTCATCAGCGTTGGCGATTAAATTTTCAACCGAACCGTATTTTTGAATTAATAGTTTTGACGTTTTTTCTCCAATTCCAGGGATTCCAGGGATATTATCCGCAGCATCACCCCATAAACCTAAGATATCGATTACTTTGATTGGATTATCTACTTCAAATTTTGCACAGATTTCAGGAACACCCCATACTTCCGGCGGATTTCCACCACGTCCCGGTTTGTACATAAATATTTTATCTGAAACCAACTGACCGAAATCTTTATCCGGCGTCATCATATACGTGTAGAAACCTTTTGTTTCAGCGATTTTAGCCAATGTCCCAATTACATCATCAGCCTCAAATCCTTCTACTTGAACAATCGGAATATTGAAAGCTTGAATGATCGTTTTAATCGGCTCAATCATCGAACGAATATCTTCCGGCATCTCTTCACGGTGCGCTTTATACGCCTCAAAATCTTCCTGACGATGCGTTGCACCACCTGGAGGATCGAAAACAACTGCAATATGCGTTGGTTCTTCCGATTTAATAATATCGATTAACGCATTGGTAAACCCAAACGCCGCCGAAGTGTTTTGTCCTTTGGAATTAATACGAGGATTTTTAGCAAAAGCAAAGTAAGCTCTGTAAATCAAGGCATAAGCATCAAGCAAAAATAACTTCTTATCGTGTTTTGGAGTTAACATACGTTTTCAATTTTATGTAGAGGAACAAAAATAGCAATAAGATGTTAGATTTTTAGATATTAGAAGTTAGACTACAAGAAGAAAAATTTTAAAGGAGGATCAGCCTTCGATACATTTCTCCTATCGTCGAAATTATTCAGTCTGACGAATAATTAAATTCGACACGAAATAAGATCTCTTTCGTCATGGCAGACTGAGTAGTTCGAGGAACGAGAACGTATCGAAGGCTGACGTATTTAGTTATTTTATTGTTAACGTATTAAAACAGAACTTCTATTTTTTAAGTAATTATCTACAATAAATATTCATTTACTTACTAAATTTTAAATTATAAATAATTAATTTACAATTAGTTATATGTATTTTTCATTTGTTATTTTTATGTTAATTCATTTCTTATCATAAACTATTTTTATGTTATAGATAAATTTTATAAATGAAAATAATATGATCGAGATATGGATATTTGTGTTGAATAATAGAAATACAATGAAAAAAGTATCCATCACATTTACACTTCATTCAGCAAAATTGTTGCTCTATTTGTCTATTTTATTTGCGAGTAGTTATATTGTTTTTCAAGTAATTGAAAATTTTCAGAATAACTCTATTTCAAAAAATGAAAGCGTAAATCAAAATAATTCAGTTTTATATAATCAATTTTCACAACAACAAAATCAAAAAAATATTTCAGTAGGTTTTGCGATGCTTGAAAATGAAGAGTGTGATGATGAATCAAATGATTCGGATGAAAATAATTTTCAAATTTTCAAATTCTTCACAAAAATTGACAAATCAAATTACATTAAATTTTCTCCTTTTTTCGGAGTAAAAGAACGAACCATTTTTCAAAAACCATTTGTAGTAAATTACAATTCTCTTTGCATTTTATTTCAAGTATTTAGGATATAAAGATTCTAATACTGTTCGTCAAAATCAATTCCTTCAGAGGAAAAATATTTAATTAAAATCAAATTTAATATGTTGAAAATCAATATTTACGTTAGCGTATTGGCTTTACTTTTTTTGGTAAGTTGTGGAAGTAAAGAGGCAGAAAAAGCAACATCAGATACTTTTTTAGTGACAAATCCTTTAATAAAGGACACATTAATTACCAAAGAATATGTATGTCAAATTCATTCAATAAGTCATATTGAATTAAGAGCTTTAGAACGAGGATACTTACAAAATATTTATGTCGATGAAGGTCAATTTGTTAAAAAGGGTCAATTAATGTTTCAAATTATGCCAATGGTATATAAAGCAGAAATGGAGCGTGCTCATGCTGAAGCAAATTATGCTGAAATCGAATACATAAATACAAAACAATTAGCTGAAAAAAATGTGGTTTCTCAAAATGAATTAGCCTTGACAAAAGCCAAATTCAATAAAGCCAAGGCAGAATTAGCTTTAGCGCAAGTTCGTTTAGGTTTTACCGAAATTCGAGCTCCTTTTGATGGTTTTATGGATCGTTTTCAAGTTCGACAAGGGAGTTTATTAGATGAAGGAGATTTGTTGACAACGCTTTCAGACAATAGTCAAATGTGGGTGTATTTTAATGTGCCTGAGGCTGAATATTTAGATTATCAAACTAAAATGATGAATGATAAAAAATTGAAAGTGAAACTATTAATGGCAAATCAAGAAATTTATGATTATGATGGAATTGTAGAAACGATTGAAGCCGATTTTAATAATGAGACTGGAAATATTGCTTTTCGTGCAACTTTCCCAAACCCTAAAAAATTATTACGTCACGGTGAAACCGGAAATATTATTGTCAATGTCCCTATGAAAAAAGCCATGATAATTCCTCAAAAAGCAACATTTGAAGTATTGGATAAAAAATATGTTTACGTATTAGATAAAGACAACATTATACATTCTAGAAAAATTTCAATTATTTCTGAGTTACCTGATTTATATATTATTAAACCGAAATTGAAACCAAATGATAAAATTTTGTTGGAAGGTATTCGTAAAGTTACAGATCATCAAAAAATCAAATTCAAAATTGCATCTCCTGATAAGGTTTTACAAGAACTTCAATTACACGCTGAGTAAAGCTATTCATATTTAAAATTAGAACATTATGTTTACGAGATTTATTCGAAAACCCGTCTTAGCGATTGTATTGTCAATTGTGATTGTATTTGTTGGATTATTGTCTATTAATACATTACCAAAATCGCAATATCCAGAAATTGCTCCTCCAATGATTGTAGTCTATGCATCTTATCCTGGTGCAAGTTCAACAGTGTTAACAAATTCAGTTTTAATTCCTTTAGAACAAGCGATAAATGGAGTTCCAGGAATGAAATATATGTTTTCAACCGCTGCTAGTTCAGGGGAAGCAAATATTCAAATAGTATTTAATTTAGGAGAAGATCCAAATCAGGCATTGGTGAATGTTCAAAATAGAATTGAACAGATGAAAATGCGTCTTCCTGCTTTGGTTCAATTGGAAGGAATTGTTGTTCAACGTTTGCTTCCAAGTATGCTTATGTATGTGAATTTATACAGTAAGGATACTTCTGATGCTGATATGAAATTTATTTATAATTATGCCTATATTAATATGTTATCAGAGTTACAACGTATTAATGGTATTGGGCAAGCAAAAATTTTAGGAAGTAGACAATATGCAATGCGAATATGGTTAAATCCGGATCGAATGCGGGCATACAATATTAGCTCTGAAGAAATAATGAAAGCAATTGATGAGCAAAGTATTATTGGCTCACCCGGTCGTTTGGGTCGTGCCGATAGTAAGAGATCAGAGTCGATTGAATATGTATTGACATATCAAGGAAGGTATAATGATGCTGACCAATTTAAAAATATAATTGTTCGTGCAAATCCAAATGGAGAAGTTCTTCGCTTAAAAGATGTAGCAGATGTAGAATTAGGAAGTGAATATTATGATATCTATTCAAATAAAGATGAATATCCTTCAGCTGCAATCATGTTGAATCAAAGTTATGGTAGTAATGCTGTGGAAGTAATCGCTCGAGTAAAAGAGAAATTAAAGGAAATGAAAAAAGATTTTCCTCCAGGAATGGATTATGAAATCAGTTATGACGTTTCAAATTTCTTAGATGCCTCGATTGATGAAGTTCTTCACACATTGAGGGATGCCTTTATTCTTGTTGCCTTAGTTGTATTTATATTCCTAGGTGACTGGCGATCAACTCTGATTCCTATTATTGCCGTTCCAGTATCATTGATAGGTGCTTTCTTTGTAATGCAAGCCTTTGGATTAACAGTAAACTTGATTACTTTGTTTGCACTAGTTCTCGCCATTGGTATTGTCGTCGATGATGCAATCGTAGTTGTGGAAGCGGTTCATGCTAAAATGGAGGAAGAGCATTTATCCCCTTTTCAAGCTGTGAAAAAAGTGTTAGGAGAAATTAGTGGAGCGGTTATAGCAATCACATTATTAATGGTTTCGGTATTTATTCCGCTAGCATTTATGACAGGACCAGTTGGTGTTTTCTTTAGACAGTTTTCTATAACTATGGCTTCTTCCATTGTCATTTCTGGAATTGTTGCCTTGACATTAACACCTGTTTTGTGTGCGATCATTTTAAAAAATAATCATGGTCAACCAAGAAAGAAAACATTAATGAATCGTTTCATTGACAGCTTCAATCGTGGCTTTGAAAAACTAACCGGTAAGTATGTAGGATTATTACGATTAATTGTAAATCGTAAAGTAATTACGTACGGAATATTAATTGTATTTGGCCTTGGGATTTTTGGAATCAGTAAAGTGCTTCCTTCAGGATTTGTTCCAACAGAAGATCAAGGAATGATATATGCCGTTATTCAAACTCCTTCAGGTTCTACTTTAGAACGTACGAATGAAGTCAGTAGACAGCTTCAAGGTATTTGTGAAAAAATAGAAGGTGTAGAATCAGTATCATCTTTAGCAGGATTTGAGGTACTAACACAAGGTCGTGGTTCGAATTCAGGAACATGTATGATTAATTTGAAACCATGGCATGATCGTGATAAAACCGTGAAAGAAATCATTGAAGAATTGGAACAAAAAGCGAAAGATATTCCTGGAGCAGCCATTGAGTTTTTTGATCCTCCTGCTGTTCCAGGTTACGGTGCTGCCGGTGGTATTGCACTTCAATTACTAGATAAAAATAATACAATCGATTATGAACGATTAGGAAATGTAACTGAAGATTTTATGGCTGCTTTGAAAAAACGTAAAGAAATATCTTCATTATTTACTTTTTATCGAACTGATTATCCGCAATATGAATTAATTATCGATAATCAACAAGCCATGCAAAAAGGTGTTTCGATAGGAAAAGCAATGGATAATTTATCCCTAATGGTAGGTAGTACTTATGATATAGGATTCATAAAATTCAATCGATTCTTTAAAGTATTCGTTCAGGCTGATCCTTCATTCAGACGATTACCTTCTGATATCTTAAAATTATATGTAAAAAGTGATAAAGGAGAAATGGTTCCTTATTCTTCTTTTATGCGAATAAAAAAGACCCAAGGAATTTATGAAGTAAACCGCTATAATATGTACACCACTTCTTCAATTCGATGTGCGCCAGCTGATGGTTATAGTAGTGGTGAAGCAATTAAAGCTATTCAAGAAGTTGCAAAACAAACACTTCCAAAAGGTTACGATATCGATTGGGCAGGTTTACAGAAAGATGAAGTTGCGCGAGGAAATGAAGCGATTTATATTTTCTTAATCGTTTTGATTTTTGTCTACTTAGTTCTAGCTGCACAATATGAGAGCTTTATACTTCCATTGGTAGTTATATTTTCATTACCTGCTGGAATATTTGGTGCGTTTTTGTTGGTAAAAACCATGGGGTTAGCAAATGATATTTATGCACAAGTAGGTATGGTAATGTTGGTTGGACTTCTCGGTAAAAACGCCGTGTTAATAGTAGAATTTGCCGTTCAAAAACAGCTCCAAGGAGCAACCGTACTAGAAGCTGCTATTGAAGGAGCAAAAGCACGTTTTCGTCCAATATTAATGACATCATTTGCGTTTATTGCTGGTTTAATTCCGCTAATTTTAGCTCATGGACCTGGTGCAATTGGAAATAGAACCATTGGAGCTGCATCACTTGGAGGTATGGTTTTCGGAACGTTTTTCGGTGTAATTATCGTTCCAGGATTGTATTATATTTTTGGATCAATTGCAGCTGGTAGAAAATTAATTAAAGATGAAGATTTTAATCCATTAACTGAAGAAATAGGACATCATGAATAAATTTAAATATAGCATTATTGGAATCATAAGTTTGGTGTTGATTTCCTCATGTAAACTTCCTTCTTTGATTCAAAGAACAGAGAATAAATCTGTTAGTTCAAGCTATAATGGATCTTTGGACACAACAAATTCAGGAAAGTTAAAATGGAAAGAATATTTCACTGACCCTAATTTGATTGCACTAATAGATACTGCATTGAATAACAATCAGGAATTAAACATCTTGTTACAAGAAATCAATATTTCAACCAATGAGATAATGGCAAGAAAAGGAGCCTATTTACCTTTTGTTGGAGTTTTTGGAGGAGTTAGTACTGCAAAATCAGGAAGATATACAAGCAATGGTGCAAACGAAGAATCTAATCAAATTGTAGATGGTAAAAAGAATCCTTCTTTTATTTCTGATTATATTGTAAGCGCAAATGCAACATGGGAAGTTGATATTTGGAAAAAGTTACGCAATTCAAAGAAATCTGCTGTTTATCAGTATCTCTCTTCAATTGAAGGGAAGAACTTTATGATAACTAATTTGATAGCTGAAATTTCAAATTCATATTACGAATTATTGGCTTTAGATAACCAATTAGAAATTCTACAAAAGAACATTGAAATTCAAAAAAATGCATTGGAAATTGTAAAAATGGAAAAAGAAGCAGCTAAGGTAACTGAATTAGCTGTGAAAAAATTTGAAGCCGAAGTATTAAAGAATCAAAGTCATCAATATTTCCTTCGCCAGCAAATTACAATCACGGAAAATCAAATCAATTTTCTTGTTGGACGTTTTCCTCAAACAGTAAAGAGAAATTCACAAGGGTTTTCTGATATTGTTATCGATTCAGTTTATGCCGGAATACCTTCTCAATTATTAGAAAATAGACCGGATATTCGTCAGGCTGAACAGTCTTTATTAGCAGCAAAATTAGATGTTAAAGTTGCGAAAGCTAATTTTTATCCTTCTTTGGTTATTAATGCCAATTTTGGAACTCAAGCTTTTCAGCCACAATATTTAGCAAATTTACCTGCCTCATTAATTTCTACAATTGTTGGTGGTGCTTTTGCTCCCTTGGTAAATAGAAATGCCTTAAAAGCAAATTATTTATCTTCAAATTCAAAACAAACTCAAGCGATATATAATTATGAACGAGCAATTTTAAATGGATTTATTGAAGTTTCAAATCAGCTTTCAAATATCGAAAATTTAAAGAAAAATTATGAATTAAAAACAAAACAAGTAGCAGCGTTAACAGAATCGATTGAGATATCAACGGGATTATTTAAATCTGCAAGAGCTGATTATATGGAAGTTTTATTAACTCAGCGTGATGCATTGGAAGCAAAATTTGATTTAATTGAAACAAAAATGCAACAGATGAATGCTAAAGTGAATATTTATAGAGCACTTGGTGGAGGTTGGAATTAGAATGAGATTCTAAGACGAATGATTTTAAGATTCAAGACAAAATAGGGTGTTTGAAAAATCAAACACCCTATTTCTTTACTTACTGTTACTGAGATTTATTTCTTTTCTAAAAAATCAGCTGGTAAAAACTCTACTTTTCCAGTTGATAAATTATAAACAGCTCCAACAATTTTTAGATCTCCTGATATAACTGCTTTAGAAAGAACAGGTTCTAGTTGTTTTAACTTTTCTACCTGTAAAGCAACATTATAATAGACTGCAGAATCAATTAATTCTTCTGGTTTATGAATGTGTTCTTTTGCTAAAGTTGCTGCAGGTTTTATTTCATTAATTAGTGTGACAATATGACCTGGAACTTCGGGTAAGTTACAAGCTGCTGCTACTGCTCCACATTTTGTATGACCCAACACAACAATTAGTTTTGCTTTTAAAACTGCATTTGCAAACTCAATGCTTCCCCAAGAAGCATAAGAAGATACCTGTCCAGCTGTTCTTACAATAAATAAATCACCTAAACCTTGATCAAAAATAATTTCGCTTGGAACTCTAGAATCTGAACAACCAACTATTATGGCAAAAGGATTTTGCCCTGTCGATACCTCTTTTAAACGTTCAAGACTTTGGTTCGGTTTAATAGTTGTTCCTTCAACAAAACGTTTGTTACCTTCTATAAGTCTAACAAGGGCACTATCAGCAGGGACTTGAGAAAAACTTGCTTTCGTAAGCAAACATAATACTAAAATTTGTAGTTTTTTCATTTGTTTTTTTAAGCAAAACTACAATCTAAAAAGCATTTGTTTTTATTTATATTTATTATAAAAAGTATTAATTTAATTTATATTTTAAAATCTTATAGATAAAGAAAAAGTCTTAATATCTTATTTCTTCTAGTCTTGAGTCTATCATCTAATAGGACTCATACCAACCAAATTTTTCCTTAATGATTCTATTTTTCTCTTGATTGATATATTCCAAATATGAAGTTGCTACAGCTGACAATTTCTTATCTTTTAGCCAAATGATGTTCCAATTGGACTCGATTGGGAAACCTTTAACAGGAATAATTTGTAATTCTTTGTTTTGAATTTCATTTTTTAAACCAATAATAGGCATAATAGATGCTCCCAAACCTGCTATAACAGCTTGTTTTAGTGCTTCATTGGAAGTCAATTCCATTTTTTTAATTACGGGTAAATTATGTTGGTTAATGTACCTTTCCATTACTAATCGAGTACCAGATCCTATTTCCCTATATATTAAAGGTATTTTCTCAAAGAATGAACTAGAGTATTGTGCTTTTTTATATATTTTTTCGGAACTATCAACAACATATAATTTATTTTTTAATAGTTCAATATGATTCGTTTGAATAGTGTCAGGAAGTACACTAACTAAAGCAAAATCAACTTCATTTTTTTCTAAACTTTCTAAAACACCTAATTTATTGGTTACATCCATTTGAAGCTCAATTCCAGGGTAGAGCTTTAGAAAATCTGTCAAGAAAAAAGGCATAACATATTTTGCCGTAGATACTATTGAAATTTTTAACTTCCCAGTTAATTTTCCTTTATAAGCTAATTTTTTATAATTCAGTGAATTTACTTCCGTAATGATTTTTTCTGCGGCTAATGCAACCTCTTTTCCAAATTCTGTAATATAAATTTTACGTCCAACTACTTCTGTTAAAGGAATATCAAATTGATTTTGAAAATTTTTTAATTGAATTGAGACTGCAGGTTGAGTCAAATGTAACTCTTCAGAAGCTTTTGTAACACTTTCTGTTTGAACAATTTTTAGAAAAATCTGTAATTGATTTAAAGTATAATTCATAAATTTTATTAATCTATTAGATAACAAATATAAATAAAAATATATGAAATATAAAACGGAAATTTGTATTAAAATAAAAATATATAAAATATGAATTTTACATTATTATTAGAAAATTTAACAAATCCGGCATTATTGTTTTTCCTTTTGGGAATTATTTCTGTTCGATTGAAAAGTGATTTAGAAATTCCACCGAATTCAAGTAAGTTTATTTCGCTTTACTTACTTTTTTCCATTGGATTCAAAGGAGGTCAAGAACTAGCACATTCAGAATTTTCACCAGAAATTATTTGGGCAATTTTGTTTGGTATAGTTGTTTCAATTATTATTCCTTTTTATACTTTCTTTATATTAAAAAGAAAATTATCCCCTGAAAATGCAGGTGCCATTGCTGCTTCATATGGATCAATTAGTGCTGTAACTTTCGTAACTGCTGTCGCATTTTTAGAAACATTAAATATCAAATTTAGTGGCTATTTAGTAGCTGTTATGGCTTTAATGGAAGCTCCTGCAATTATCATAGGATTCTTATTAATAAAATCATACTCAAAAGAAAAAAGTCAAAAGGAAAGTCAATCGAGTTTTAAAGAAGTGATCATGCATGCTTTAACAAATGGTAGCGTATTATTAATCGTTGGAAGTTTAGTTATCGGTTTGATTGCTAACGAAAAGCAAGCGCTAGGAATCAAACCATTTACAACTGATTTGTTTAAAGGATTCTTAGCCATATTCTTATTAGATATGGGAATTATCAGTGGTCGTAAATTAAATGATTTCTTCAAAAGTGGTTGGTTTACCTTAGCTTTTGCGATTGTTATTCCTTTAGTTAACGGTACAATTGTGGCCTTTGCAAGTCAACTCATCACCCACGATATTGGAAATCGATTTATGTTAGCAACTTTGGCGGCGAGTGCTTCATATATAGCTGTTCCTGCTGCTATGAAAATCGCAGTTCCAAAAGCAAATCCCGGGTTGTATTTACCGATGGCCTTAGCTATAACTTTTCCAATCAATATCACGATTGGTTTGCCCTTGTATCTTTCAATAGTAAAAATGTTTTAATCCAATATATAATGAGAAAAGTTAGAAAAATGGTACGTAGAGTAAAAAGGTATTTAAATTCAGATTTAAACCAAATGAGTAAAGATCAATTAAATTATTTAATGCGATTAGATAGTTTATAATCAAATCATTCAATGTTTAAAGAACGAAAAATTGTAATCGCTACTATGCATCAAAAAGAACAAGTTATACAACCTATTTTAGAGTCTAATTTAGGTTGTACTTGTTTGCTTGCTGAGAATCTAAATACAGATTTATTTGGAACTTTCTCAGGAGAAATAGAACGGTTTGATGATCCAATTTCAACTGCGAGAAAAAAATGTGAATTAGCAATGGAATTAACAAATACGAATATAGCAATTGCCAGTGAAGGTTCATTTGGAACTCACCCTTCTTACTTTTTTGCCTCGGCAGATGATGAATTTATAATGTTGAAAGATATTAGAAATGATTTAGAAATCATCGTTCGAGAATTAACTTTAGATACAAATTTTAATGCTGGATATATTAATACAATAGATGAGCTTGAAGTTTTTGCTGAAAAAGTGAAGTTTCCAGCTCATGGGATAATAATTCGTAAATCTGAAAGCGATACAAGTAAAGTAATAAAAGGGATCACTACTTGGAAAAAATTATATGCAGGCTTTAACCGTTATAAAAATATGTATGGTACTGTATATGTTGAAACCGATATGCGTGCAATGTACAATCCGACACGTATGGAAGTTATTCGCCAGTTAACTTTGAAATTAGTCGACAAAATTAACTCGAAATGTCCAATTTGCTCAACACCTGGTTTTAGTATTACTGATGTTAATGAGGGTTTACTTTGCTCTTATTGTCAATTTCCAACAAGGTCTATAAAAAGTCATATTTATTCATGTGCGAAATGTCACTATACAGAAGAAAAAAACTTTCCAAATAATAAGAAAACAGAAGATCCGATGTACTGTGATATCTGTAATCCATAAAATAATTATAAAACAAATTTTTATGAAAAAGAATATATTAAATACATTTTTGAATACACTTATTTTTTCAATTTTATTAGTAGCAGTATCAAATAAATGGTATGGAAATTCAAATTTTTTAAAACTATTTATGCTAATTATTATCATTTCAATGGTTCTAAAATATTCTGAAACTGTTTTTATAAAGTTGTTAGTTAATATATCAAAACTTAATTTTTTAAAACTTAAATAAATATGATTAGTGATTCAATTGAATTAGCAATTAAAACATTAAAACAAAATGAGTTAATTGCTATTCCAACTGAAACAGTCTATGGTCTAGCGGGAAATGCTTTCAGTGAAGAAGCTGTAAATAAAATCTTTTCACTCAAAAAAAGACCTTTACACAATCCATTGATTGTCCATATTTCATCCATTCATTATTTAAATACGATTGCCATAAATATCCCAGATAAAGCATTGCAATTAGCTCAGAAATTTTGGCCAGGTTCCTTAACTTTGATATTAGATAAACACCCAAATGTCCCTTATATTGTTACTGCTGGAAATGAAAAAGTAGCTATTAGAGTTCCGAATCATCCATTAACGCTTGAATTATTAAAACAATTAACATTCCCATTGGCTGCTCCAAGTGCAAATCCTTTTGGATCAATTAGTCCGACGTCTGCAAAACATGTATTTGATTATTTTAGCGATCAACTAGAAGTGATATTAGATGGTGGTAATTGCATTAGTGGAATTGAATCTACAATTGTCGGTTTTGAAAATAATGAACCTATAATCTATCGTTTAGGTGCTTTAAGCATCGAAGATATAGAAAAGGAAGTGGGGCCGATTAAGTTCAAGATGAAAAATGATCAAACTCCAATTGCTCCTGGTATGTTATCCAGACATTATTCACCAAAAACGGAAACGTATTTGACGAATAAAATTAAATCTTTAATTAATACCTTTCCGAATAAAAAAATTGGTGTTTTAGTGTTTTCAATAACTATTATTGATTCTCAAATAGTGCATACCGAAGTTTTATCTAAGGATGGTTGCTTAGAAGAAGCAGCTAAAAATTTATATGCTGCTCTTCATCGTTTAGATGAAAAAGATTTGGATCTCATCATTGCTGAAATAATGCCTGATATAGGAATAGGTAAAGCTGTGAATGATCGATTGCAAAGAGCAGTTAAAAAATAGTAATCAAACAATAAATTGTTTTAAACGAAGATTTAATTCGTTAAATTAAATCTATACTACATGAAGATTGATTAATTATCCATGAAATGGCAAAACATTTTCTTTGAGTTTAGGAATTAACTTTTAATGAAAAGCAAAAAAGAGGGTGTCCGAAAAGGACGACCTTTGTTTTAAATAAACCATATAAGGGATTATTAGAACATATAAGTTTCAAATAATTTTAATTAACAAGCTGTTATTTAATTAGATATAAGTTAACTTGTATTGCCTTAAATTACTTATATGGTTTAAATTTAAACTGTATTTATTCTTTCTGGACAGCTCCTTTTTAAAAATTATAATATTTTTATTCAAATTCAATCAATACAGCTCCTTTTTCAACTACTTGATTGCTTTCAATTAAAATTGCTTTAACTGTTCCAACTCCTTCAGCTTTTAAAACATTTTCCATTTTCATAGCTTCTAAAGAAAGAATTTCATCTCCAACTTCAAGAGCCTGACCAACTGTAACTGCTATGTTAACTATTCGTCCAGGCATTGGTGCTTGTAATTCTTTTAATTTTCTAACTTTTGGAACATCTAAACCAAGTGCAACAATTAATTCATCTAATTCACCTTTCTTCTTTACTTCAAAAACACGATGATTAATTTTAATTTTTAATCGGTGATCTTCTGTTTTTTCTTCTAAAATTTCTCCGTGAAAATCTTTACCATTGAAAGTTAAAGTAAAAAAACGTTCATCGTCCCAGTTTACAACTGAACCTCCATTGCTCACAGTATCCTTACCGTCGATATTCCAAACTTGATTTGTCATGACAAAATATTTTAGACAAAAATAATATAATCAATGATGAAAAATTCAAAAATGGGATGAAATTGATAAAATGTTTGTTTAAATTAAAAGAACATTCTTATTAAGCAAACAAAGCTCTAACTACTTCTTCCATTTTACCACATTTTACGATCTCAATTTTGTAATTCGATTGTTCAATTCCTTTCGAGTATTTAGAAATAATGATCTTTTCAAATCCAAGTTTTTCAGCTTCAGAGATGCGTTGATCAATACGATTAACTGGTCGTATTTCTCCTGATAAACCTACTTCAGCAGAAAGACTAATTTTTTTCTCAATCGCAATATCAGCATTTGAAGAAAGGACAGCCGCTACAACCGCTAAATCAATTGCAGGATCATCCACTTTAATTCCACCAGCAATATTTAAGAAAACATCTTTTGCACCTAATTTAAATCCACATCTTTTTTCCATTACAGCTAAAAGCATATTCAAACGTTTACTATCAAAACCCGTTGAAGAACGTTGCGGAGTTCCGTAAGCAGCTGTACTCACGAGTGCTTGAACTTCAACTAACATTGGACGCAAACCTTCTAATGTTGCAGCAATGGCAATTCCACTTAAAGATGAATCTGTATTTGTAATTAATATTTCAGATGGATTTGCTACTTGTCGTAAACCAGTTCCGAGCATCTCATAAATTCCTAA
>CANGHX010000061.1 GCA_947453715.1 Flavobacteriales bacterium
ATTTGTTCTTCAGAAATAGTTGCGATTTTAAATCAATTATCACGTTCAAATTATGCAATTAAAATTCAGTATGTTGATCAACTTTTAAGTGTTATCCATTTTAAAGGATGCACGTCACGATTCGCAAATTGGATTCTTAATCAATTGAAAAAAATCGATTTAAATAAAGAGCATTTGGATAAAATTGAACAATTATCCTATGAATTGTCAAAAGGTAAAATTCAAGTAAAAAATAATTTTGAATCGGCTGAATCTTCAAATCAAACAAAGAATAAAAAATTTGCACTAATTGGCATTCTCATTTTTGCATTTATTTCGATTTCTATTTTATATTTCAAACCATTTGAATCAAAAAAGAATAGGATTCTTTCAGAACATTCAGCATACGAACAATTTACAGTTGCTGAACGAAAAGAAATCGATTCTATTTTAAAAACGATTGAAACGAATGAAAATGAACAAATTGGAGAAGATCAAGGTTCTTTTTTTGGTGAATCAGCTTCATTATACAGTGAACATAAGTTCAAAAATGAAAAAATGAGTAAGTTATATACGGACTTAATTTTAGATGCCGCGTTGGTGGAAAGAGGACAAATAGTTCCTTATAAAAGTTATTCAACACAAAAGCAAAAAGCTATTTTTTATCCTAATGTTAAGAAGCTCATTAAATCAAATAAAGAACAAAAAATTCATTTTACAAATGAATCTGAATTCGATGTTTTGCTTTTTATTATTGATAATAATTCAGGAGGCTCTCTCTATTCAAAGATGGTTTTTCCAAATGAAACAATTGATTTTGAGGTGAATTTGTATGATGAATTTTTATTTATTCCTGGTTCTAAATTTGGCCCATTTGTTTCTCCAAAAGTTGCTAAAGATGAATTGCCTTCTTCGTCTTATAGACACCATTTCAATCAAGTTGATTTTAATTATGTAAACGGAATCAAACAAGTTTATCGTATGAATATGCTTAATGATAAACCATTAATAATTAATGCTATCGGTTCAAAAGGAGATGTTTTTGAGATTGAGGATAATAGTAATGGGTTAATTGAAATTTAATCAATTCGAGGTAAATAAATTAACTCTTTTACAATAAAATTTGTTTGAAAATCTCTATCAACAGTAGATTTAATTTTTTCAGCTTCTAAATGCGTTCTAAAGTTGCCAACTTTTAAAAAATAATTGGGTGCATTGTAAATGATATATGTCTCAACTTTTGGGTACATAGCTGTGAATTTTGCACGTGCATCTTCTACTAATTTTTTATCTGTATCAAAAAACAATTGAATTCTATAACCTGTAATTTGAGGTACAGTTGCAGGAGGCACAATAGCACTTTGTTGTTTTACTAATTCATCAACTCGAGAATCTTTAATTATTTCCACTTTTCCATCTTGAGAAAAAGCAAAATTCAGAATAAAAATGGCAACAATTGATGATAGATTTTTCATGTTTTTTCCTTTACAATTTAAAAACTCAAAACTGAATTCTTTGCAAATGTATAAAATTCAACTAAGCAAATGAAATGCCAGTTAGATTAATATTTTGAAGAGCACAAAATGAGAATTGAAAAGCTTATTTAGAAAGATTTTATTTAACGACAAAATTCCTTATTTTTGTACGTGTAAATTTTCATTAGATGGAATTCAATAAAGAAAATATTTTAGAAGTATTAGGTACGATCATCGAACCTGATTTAAAAAAAGATCTTGTAACCTTGAATCTTGTTGAACATTTGGTTGTAAAGGACAATCGAGTAGAGTTAACTGTCAATGTTTCAAATCCAGCTCTTCATGCTCGTAAAAGAATGCAAGAAGCTATTGAATTTAATTTAAAACAGAAATTCGGTAACGGAATAGAAGTTATTTCAGCTATAAAAGGAATTTCAGCAGAAGAGCGTAAAGTTCAACGAAAAATTTTACCAGAAGTTAAAAATATAGTTGCTATTGCTTCAGGTAAAGGTGGAGTTGGTAAATCAACAGTTACAGCAAATTTAGCAGGTGGTTTAGCGAAAGCAGGTTACAAAGTTGGTATTATTGATGCTGACATTTATGGTCCATCGATGCCAACGATGTTTGATGTTGTTGGAGAAAGACCATCAATGTTAGATGTAGATGGAAAACCATTGATTAATCCTGTAATGAGTTACGGAATTAAAATATTATCGATTGGTTTTTTCACTGAGCAAGACAATGCAGTTGTTTGGAGAGGTCCAATGGCAGCCAAAGCGTTGACACAAATGGTTACTGATGCTTATTGGGGAGAGCTAGATTTCTTATTGATTGATTTACCTCCAGGAACAGGCGATATTCATTTGTCATTAGTGCAAACAGTTCCTTTAGATGGTGTAGTGATTGTTAGTACACCTCAAGAGGTTGCATTAGCTGATGCCCGCAAAGGTATTAACATGTTTAAAATGGAAGGGATCAATGTTCCAATTGTTGGGGTTGTTGAAAATATGGCTTGGTTTACACCAGCTGAATTACCTGAAAACAAATATTATTTGTTCGGTAGAGACGGAGCTAAAAATTTAGCAGAAGGAATGAATGTTCCATTTTTAGGTCATATTCCTTTAGTTCAAAGTGTTAGAGAAGCTGGAGATGTTGGTAAACCAGCAGTTTTTCAGGAGAATACTCCAACTTCAATTGCTTTTCAAGAATTAGCTAAAACATTCGTTGACGAGCTAAAAATTGCTAAAATTAAAAATTCAACTAAAACTCAAGAAAATGTCGTTCAATAAAGAAGAATTAATACAAAAAGTAAATGAAGCAATCACTGAATTGCGACCTTTTTTGGAAGCAGATGGTGGCGACATGGAATTTGTTGAATTGACAGACGAAGGTGTTGTTAAAGTTAGATTATTAGGTGCTTGTAGCGATTGTTCAATGAGTTTAATGACTTTGAAAGCAGGTTTAGAAGAAGCAGTTAAAAAAATTGCTCCAGAAATTAAATCAGTTGAAGCTGTTAATTTGCCTACTTTGGCATAAAAAATAAATTATTATTATTGGAAGCATGTAAGATATCTTACATGCTTTTTTATTTTACAATTATTTTATTACAAATTGATTTTCCATCTACGTTGAATTTCACAAAATAGATTCCCGAATATTCAATTGAAAAGCAATATGAATTATTTTGATTGTCTATTAAATTTGATGTAATTATTTGCCCATTCAAATTCTCAACTCTAAAATCGCTTATTGGTAAATTCGTTTTAAATGAAAGATTATTATTAGTTGGATTTGGGTAAATTTCTATGTTATTGATTTTAATTTCTTTATTCAAGGATAAATTTGAACTTTGATTTAATGTTCTTGTACAGATTAAATATTGTCGGCTAGTTTTATATGCATAGGTTGTTAAACCAAATTTCACATCCAAATACCAAGCTTTTGTTTGTTGATTTGGTAATGATGTAGAAGACCAATAATGTTTTGGTAAAATCCCATTAAAAATGTTTGAATTTATAGAAGGGTTTGTTATTGTTTCATCATTCAGGGATTGTAATTCTTTAATATTTGGTAGTCTCCAATCATTGAAATTCCCTATATTTAAAGTATCAGCATAAATCAATGCTTGTTCCCATGTTAAAGAATCATTATATGGGATTTGTTGCCACATTAAATTTGTTAAATTATCGATAACAGTTCCATCATTATTTATTGTAAAATGTGATTGAATTTGCTCTGGAATAGTAATACCTCTAACTGCTTTTACATTGAAATGTTTATTTCCTCCAGCACTTATTGTTTCGGTTTTCAAATGGTTTCCAACTCCTCCACCTGCATTTGTTACCCAAACTTTAGTTGGATCATTTGCTTGTAATTGACTACTCCACCAATATTCTGCATTTGTAGTTGTAAAATATGATGAATTCAATGCTGGATTCGTAACATCTAAACTCAAAATACTAAAAAGTTCGTGGCAATTTGGCAATCTCCAATCGGTAAATCCACCAATCGTTAATGTATCACAATAAATAATTGCATTTTCATAAGTCATTTCCCCGCCATCAGATTTTTGCCACATCAAATTTGTAATGGTATCAGTAATGGTTTGATTTCCATTATCAATATAATATGGTTCATTAATACTAAAATCAGAATCTTCACCAAATGTATTTGTATAACTAGAAGTTTGACCTGTATCTGGTAAACGTTTCATTGTTTGATTGACTTGACCAAAAATTGAAAAATTTATAAATAATATAATGCTAAATGTAATTTTTGTATTCATAATAAGTTTAATATCTGATTATTTGATCTATGGTCCAATAAAATGAAATGATTGATATTATCAATGTTGTAGTGTATACTATATTTTTGTTGTACCATATTTTATCAATTAATTTATGTGTAATAATAAAAAGGAAAGCGATAATAATAATTTGAGCAATTTCTATTCCTAGATTAAAGCCAAATAAACATGATGTTTTATCAGAATTTGATATTCCAAATTCAGTTAATGCTTTTGAAAATCCTAAACCATGTATTAATCCAAAACCAAAGATTAATATTGATTTGTAATTATTTAATTTATTAAAATAAATATTTCCAATTGCAACTATAAATATTGATAATGAAATAAATATCTCAATAATTTTAGAGTTAAAAGTTGTACTGTAAACGATTGAAATAATTAGTGTAATTGAGTGTGCGATTGTAAAAATTGTACACTGTTTCAATGAATCCTTAAGGTTTGACTTATTAAAATAGATGAGCATTATGAATAAAATATGATCAAAACCATAAGGGATTACGTGTTCAATACCAACAATGATATATTTTAAAAACATTCTAGTTGCTTTTATTCAATTTGAAAACATACTCTTTTTCTTGATAGAGAATTGACAAAAAATAATGATCATCATTAATTTTTTTCAACAATTCTAATTCACAAATAGCGTTTTCATCAAAATTTATTTTTTCCCATTCAATTATCTTTTCACCTGATGAGTTTAATAGTTTACCTGAGCAATTCTGTAATTTTATAGGTGCTATAATTTTGATTTTATCATTAAACGGATTAATGATTTTAAAATCATTTTCATTAAGCTTATTTAAATGATCAGTAATTTCTACTTTTCGTCTAATCAAAACCAAATTATCCAATACTAAATTTGAACTCCAGATAAATTTCGAGTCACTCCAAATTGAAGAAAAATTATTATATGCAGGAAAGTTTACTCCAACAGTTGAAGGACTATACGTGATAGCATTAGGCCAAAGGGAATCATTGTAATTTTTGTCCATCCAATTGGAAGGAATTTCGAAGTGAACACCAAAACAATTAGTATTACAACTTGGACTAGAAGAAGCACCTAAAGTTGAACGTGTGTTATCTGGTAATTCTTTTACTAAACTTAAATCCTCTATTGGCGAAATATAGTAAGTTTGAGCCTTCCAATTCTGATCAGTTATTATTCCATCACTAAAATAAGCTATAAAACCACCGTCACCTGCGTGAAATAAATTTCCATTATTATTTTCAGACCCCAAACCTAAGTTTTCTTCCCAGTCTACTAATTTAAATGCAATAGTATATGGACGTGAAACTTTGAATTTTACAATACTAGAGTTAAACGGAGTATACGGTACAGGGTCAGAGCCTACAAATACTCCATTGATATACATTTCATAATAATTATCTCCAAGAATATAACCAATTATTGTATCACCATCCAAATCAATAGTTGTTACGGGTATATTATTGATATTTACACCTGAAATATTTGAAGGAGTAATACCTGCACATTGATTGTATAAATCAGGTAAAAAATTATTACTTAGAAAATTTGTTTGTGCAGGTACTGTCCAGCTAATTGAATCACTTGATGTAATTGTACCAATATTTGCAGTTCTGGCACCTGTACACCCAGGAAAAATATTTGAATTTGTCGTTATAGCTAAGCCTTGAGTAACAGAACCTGTCCCACTATAATTATTTTGAGCATATTGAAAGTTATTTATTAATAATACACCTATAAATAAATTAATATACTTGAACTTTGGAGACATTTTCATAATTTTTAAATTTTACTTTTAAAATATATACGCCATTTTTAAAATCTTTAACATCAATTGTTGATTTGAATTGATTTGAATTATAAACTAACTCTCCAGTAGAAGTATAGATATTAATAGATAAAAAATCATTGAGCATTTGAGCAGTAGAAATTTGAATTTTTATCACATCATTTGTAGGATTTGGGAAGATCGAAACTCCTTTATTATCACCTTTCTTTAATAAACCAGATGTAGCATTAATTGTACATGGAGCTGTTTTATTATAAGTTTGAGTAGTCAGTCCAGTTGATGTATAAAAATTATATGTATACAAACCCTGAGATGTCCAGTTGTAAACTACCGAATCTGTTGAACCATTCAATGTATATGTTAAGTTATAACCATTATTTGTACTATTTGGAGTACAACTTGTAATTAAAGCACCGCTTAAAGGAGTTAATGGAGGTCTAATTCCATGTGCAGCTGCTTGAGGAATAATTTGATGAGTGGTATCTTCAGTAACAACACCAACCATATTTGCTATCATATAAGGTGCACCGGCACTACCATGGTAATGATACACACCATTATTCCAAAGGTGACCGTGATTTGCATCTAAGGTTTGCATAGCTGTTCCATCTGGTTCGGTTGCTCCATAAACTGCAAAACCATCAAGGCCAAAAGCAATAGGTAATGTATCAGATGTATGGTTATATAGATGAAGAGGAGCAGTATGATAATGATAGTCATCTGCTCTTCCACAATGACCTCCATAATTATCCAATTGACCATCTAAAAATGCATCAACACCTGTATTTGTGTATGGATTGAAAATTGCAACTCCATTTACTGCAATAGCAATAGCGCCTCTTGAAAAGTGGTTTGCGTTTACAGGTATTGGAGATGACGAAATTACAGGATTTAGAGGAATACTCCAAGCATTTGAACCAGTGTAACACTGAGGAATAGGAACTTGTTGTTGCCAACCATGATTTGAAATTCCAACCATCATTTCATGAGTTGTAGGTATTCCATTAGATTCAACATAAAAGTAATTTGCATCCCAGAATGTATTGATATCTGGCTTAAACGGAACAAATGCAGAATCAATAAAACTTGTACTTGTTAAACTGTATTTTAATTGTTTTGTTTTTTTTACAAAACTTAATATTGAAAAACAAAACCCTAAAAAAAGAAAACTATATACTATTTTTGCTTTATTTTTAAGTTTGCTTAGTATTGTGATACAGGCAAATACAATCAAAAACACAATGAAATATAGTAAATTTGTGTTAGTTCTTTTAATTTCTTTAGCAAATGTATTTTGAGATAGAATTTGATTATTTAAACGTTGAATTTTTGTTTTTTTATCAAGTATAAAATTTTGATCTCTTTTAGAAAATGAATTTAAAGGGAAATGAATAATTTGATTATTTTCATTTTCGATGAAAACAGTATTTTTGTTAATCATATAAAAACTACCACTAACGTTTTTTTGGCCTTTTATTTCCCATGTTTTCAATATTATATTCTCATAATTTGAATCATGTGCAAACGAACTACTTATTATTAGATTAAAAAATATAACTAACAATGAATTTTTGATTACTGTTTTCATAATTTCAATAAATTAAATTTTAACGATTTGCCCTTTTCTCTTACCCGATATACTTCCATTTATTATGAAATTGTATTGGCCTGATGGAGATAAATTGTTGTTTTTATCTTTACCATCCCAAATTATTTGATATTTTCCTGGAATAATTTTGCTATTGTTAATTAATTGTCTAACAAGCTCACCCTTTGAATTATAGATAGATAAATTTGTAACTTCTTCTTGATCAATTGTAAAATCTATTTGTGTTTCATTATCAAATGGATTTGGATGAACTAATTCATCACTATAGTTAGAATTCCAAATAATTGGAACACCAGTGGACAGTGAGTCATAACAGTTAGTTGAACCAATAAAATATGTAGCAGAAATATCTTTATTGTGCCTTGTTGTATTTTCGTATTGAGGAGTGTATACTCTAACATAATCAACTTGAACTCCATTAGGTGAAACATTTACTCTCAAATGTCCAGCATTAGGTAAAATTTGTCCAGCAAAATATCCGTAATCAGCCGCCATTGATGCATTTCCGAAAATTGGTAAGCTTGGTTGAGGCGTTTCTTGGTAAATTAAACAATCTTTTTCTTGTTTTCCGAAAAAATGATCATGACCATGAAAGAAAATATTTACTTTATTCTCAGTTAATAAATCTTTTATTGGTTTATACCATCCAGGTCTCATTGATGAAAAACCAGGTGTGCCATCAAGATTATCTCCTCCCCATTCATACCTGTCAGCAAATTCAACACCACCTCGACCTTCAGGATCTCCGCCAATTATTTGATGAGAAAATACAAACTTAAATTTTGAATTGCTATTTTCTAAAGTTGATTTTAACCAATCATATTGTACTTTACCTAATGTCCATCTCCATCCATTTAAAGAATCAGGTTTTGGATTTGTATACCAATATGGATCTAATACTATAAATAGTGCATCTCCCCAGGTCCAAGCATAATAATTTTCTCTTTGACCAACGAATTGATTATTTGTAGTATCACCTGTGTAAAAAGAATTTGGGGAAGGATTCAAAAAATATTTCATTCGTTCTTCAGAATCCCATACTGCAATATTGTTTGCTGTTCCATTTAAATACCATCCAGCTTCACCTTCATGATTTCCAAGTGCAATATATAGAGGAACAGAATGAGTTGAGTTTTCATAATGTGATCTTAGAAGATTACATCTGTAAGGTATAGTATCTTTTGGAACAATATGATTAATATTCTTTAGCTTATCCGTCATTATAAAATCACCTAAATCAATCATGAAATCAGGATTATCTTCTAATTGATTCTTCAAACAAAGATTGTATAGGGACGTATCACTTGAACTATCCAAATGAGGGTCTGCCTGAACTACAAATGTAAATGAACTTCCTGGCAATCGTTGAGTTTGAAAATGATATTCAGGTCTTATTATAATTGTGTTTGAGCCACTTGATTTATAATTAATGCGGTAATAATATTTTGTATCAGCAGTTAACCCATTAATAGTTATTTCAGCAGGAATACTATCCGCAAATGTTTGCCAATTTGTTTGGTTTGAATAAACACCTTGATTTGTACCATATTCGACTCTAATATCAACTGCTTGCGCAAATATCATTTGAATCGTTATTGAATTATCTGTAGGTTTACCTAGTAACTCTTTATGCAATATTGTTTGACTATTTGCAAAATTTGCAGCACAAATAAAAAATACAATTTTTAAATATTTTTTCATATTTTCATTTAATGATTAATGACTATTTTTTTTGTCGTTGTCGATTTATCAGAATTTATTCTTAAAAAATAAACTCCATTGGATATCGACTTTGTATCAATTTCAGTATTCAATGCTCTAAATATTATATTGCCAAACGTATCAAGTAATTCAATTGAGTTTAAATGCTCAGTAGAATTTAAATTAGTAACAGTAATTTTATCTTTCGCTGGATTAGGATATACCTTTATTTGTTCAGTTATATCTTTTTCAAAAATATTATTTATCGAACAATCTCCTATTGTATATGAAAAACCAATTTCCCCATTATGATGTAGACCTGACAAAGTATCTGCTGGTAAATATGCTTTTACATAATCAACTTGAGTACAGCCCCCATTAACAGTAACTCTAATATGACCAGTACCATCTAAAGTGTCGGACGTATATGCATCTGCATTAGCTAGTTTTCCAATCATATAAGTAGAATCACTTGGCATCGGTAAGGCTTGATATGTTACACCATCCATTACTTCATGTGCGAATACATGATCATGACCTTGAAAGAAAATATTTACACCATTATCCACAAAAAGATTATGAATAGGTTTTGCCATGTTAGGTCTATTTACAGGAAATGTATAAGTTGTACCATCTTGTTCATAACCACCCCATTCAAATAATTTAGCATTTGTAACTCCTCCTCTTCCTTGGCCTCTAATGTGATGAGCAAAAACAAATTTGTATTTTGAAGTACTACCTTCAAGAGTAGACTTTAACCAATCATATTGTGTTTGACCAATTGTCCAATCCCAATTTTTAGGCTTAGCAGTTGTATCACTAATACTTTGATATCTATATACATCCAATACTACAAATAAAGCATCACCCCACGTCCATGAATAATAATTTTTTGGACTACCAATTCCAAAGGGTTCAATTTCTTGGTTCCCGCTGTAGAATGAATTTGGACTTGGATTCGGATAATAAAAATTTCTCCATTGTGTTCCCCAAGCAGCTAAATTATTTGGTGGATTTTGGCCTAAATAATAATTCATTTCTCCTTCATGATTCCCTAAACAGACGTAAAATGGAATCGAATGACAAATTTTACCTAAGAATGATCTGTAATGACGATGTAAAGTATCTAATTCGTAAGAAGTTATAGTATGAGGGTTATGATCATCTCCAAAAATATCTCCCAAGGATAACATGAAGTCAGGCTTATCTTGTGCTTCATTTGCTAACGTAACATTGTACATGTTAGCAACACCTTTATGGTCATATAAATGCTCATCTGCCTCTAAAGTGAAAACAAATTCATCTCCTGGAGCTCTTTGAGTATGAAAAGTATACTCTTGACTTATAGTATATGTTGATGAATTTGTAGGTTTAAAATTTAAGGTATAATAATATTGTGTATTAGGTAATAAATTCGATAATTCCACTTCATCAGGTGTATTTGGCACGTTTGTAAAAGTGTTTGTAATATTAGTGTAATTTCCTGTTTGAATTCCATATGAAATATAAAAATTTACGTTCATATCAAATAATATACTAGCAGTAACACTTGTATTTGTAGGACGACCGAGTACAATTGACTTTTCTTGGGAAAATAGATGATTTTTAAAATTAAATAATAAGGTTAACAGCAATATCAATTTGAAATAGCTATTACTTAATTGCATTTTTTTCATAATAGGAAAATAATTAGTATAACTTTAAAATAGTTTATGAAGATAAATGTAGATCTTAGAAATAATAATTTCAAACAATTTCAGTCAATGGTTATTTTTTTTCAGTATAAAGTTTATTTAACACATTTTTGTTATTTTTTTTCTAACTAATTTGGTGATTGTGTTTTTATGTTCAATTTTAAACAAATCATAATTTCTTAAAATGCTATGGATTTTTCAAGTCGATTAAATAAAATTGAAAAAAGTATCTATATTATTTTTTTCATTCTTATATTATTAATACCATTGATATTATCTCCATCCAAACAAACAGGTGTTAATTGGCATAGAGTTTTACATACATATTTGACAATCTTACCTTTTTGTTTAGTCTTTATCATTAACAATTTCTATTTTTTCTTTTACTTTTTGAAAAAAAAATATAGTAAGTATGCATTTTACATTACTACTTATATAGTATTTATATCATTTATATCAATCTTTACTTACAAAATACAATTATTATTAGGAATTCCTATTCACAAAAAACAAACACCAAAGACTGATTTTATTTGGTACATAAATCAATATTTTTTTAGTTTGATGATTTCGACATTAGTTGTTGGTTTCAGTGTTGCTTATAAATTAATATTTATTTGGATAAAAGAAGTTCAAAAAAATATTAAACTAGAAAATGAAAACAATAAAAATCAACTTTTATTATTAAAACACCAGCTGAATCCTCATTTTTTAATGAATACTTTAAATAATATTCATGCTTTGATTGATTATGATAATGATTTAGCAAAAAAATCGGTAATTAAATTGTCAAAGTTGCTTAGGATTATGTTAAATGATTTAGAGCATGAAAATTATACATTAAGTAAAGAAATTGCTTTTTTAACGGATTACATTGAATTAATGAAAATTAGAGTTTCAAAGAGAGTATTAATAGATTTTAAATATAAAATTGATGATTTTAATGTCAAAATACCTTCCCTATTGTTAATTAATTTTGTAGAAAATAGTTTTAAGCATGGTATAAAAGCAAGAGGAGAATCATATATCAGAATTGAAATAAATTGTGATAAATCAAATATTTATTTTAAATGTCAAAATAGTAAAGCCGATCAGAATATTGAAACTCATTCTAACAATAATATTGGAATAAATAATATTAAAAAAAGATTGGAGTTGATATATTTTAATAGTTATGATTTAAAAATTTCATCTTCAAATGATGAATTTATAGTTGATTTAATAATACCGATTCATGAAAATTAATTGTATTGCAGTAGATGATGAACCAATTGGATTAATGAAAATTGTTGATTATATAAAATCAATACCCTTTTTTAATTTATTAGCTCAATGTGAAAATGTATTCGAAGTAATTGAAGAAATGAAAAATAATAAAGTCCATTTAATTTTTATTGATATAAATATGCCTGAAGTCACCGGTATAGATTTTGTTAAAACCTTACCAAAAGATGTTAAGTTTATTTTTACAACTGCATATAGCCAATATGCCATCGAAAGTTATAAATTAAACGCATTAGATTATTTATTAAAACCAATTGATTATGATGATTTTATAAATTCTTCCATCAAAATAAAAGAGTATTTTTCTCATTATAATTTATTAACAGATTCTAGTGAAAAAAATACGCAATTTGAAACAGAATTTTTTTTCGTTAAAACTGAAGGAACAAATAAAAAAGTGTTTTATGATGATATTAATTTTATTGAAGGTGCAAATGAATATATTATTATACATTTAACTGATAATAGAAAGGTTAGGACCTATTTAAGGTTAAAATTTATAGAAGGTTATTTACCAAAAAATAAATTTAACAGAGTTCATCGATCTTTTATAATAAACCTTACCAAATTTAAACACATAGAAAATAACAGTATTACTTTTAATAATTTAACTAAAGTTCCAGTAAGTAAAAAACACAAAGTTGAAATATTAAAATACATTGCAAATAATCAAATTAAATGATTAATTTATTCGATTGGTAATGTTTCAATTTTGTACTTTTGATAAAAAATTAGAACATGTTAAAATCAATGACGGGATACGGAAAGGCAACTGGAACGTATAACACAAAAAAAATCTCTATTGAAGTTCGATCTTTAAACAGCAAATCACTTGATTTAAATGTTAGAGTTGCTCCGATTTACAAAGAATTAGAATCAGAATTAAGAAAGGTAATTGGAATAGAATTAGATAGAGGAAAAGTTGATTTAACAGTATCTTTGGATAGTACTGGTGAGACTAAATCATATGCTATCAATCAAGATTTAGCAAAAGCATATTACAAGGATTTAAAAGCATTTAATGATTCTGTTGGTGAAAAAACGGAAGATTATTTAGCTTTAATCTTAAGAATGCCGGATATTTTTATCAATGAAAAAGATGAACTTTCTGAAGAGGAGAAAAACTGGTTGATTAATTTATTGAAAGAGGCTACGGATCACTTGAATGTTTTTAGAAGACAAGAAGGTGAAGCACTAGAAAAAGAATTTACTGAGCGTATTGAAGATATTCGAAGATTATTATTGGAAGTTCCTAAATATGAAAATGAAAGAGTTACTGTTATTAAAGAACGTATGCGTAAGAGTTTAGAAGAAATTTCTAATTCTACTTATGATGATAATCGTTTAGAACAGGAAATGATTTTTTATATTGAAAAATTAGATGTGTCAGAAGAGAAAATGCGTTTAATGAATCATTTAGATTATTTTTTAACTACGATGAAATTGCCTTCAGCAGGTAAGAAATTAGGATTTATTTCTCAAGAAATAGGTAGAGAAATAAATACTTTAGGTAGTAAAAGTAACCACGGAGAAATGCAAAAATTGGTGGTTGACATGAAAGATAATTTAGAAAAAATTAAAGAACAAATTTTAAATACGTTATAAAATGACTTTTTCGAAAATTGGAAAATGTGTTATTTTTTCAGCTCCTTCTGGAGCTGGTAAGACAACGATTGTTCATCATTTGTTGAAAAGGAATCTTGGATTAGAATTTTCTATTTCAGCATGCAGTCGTGATCCTAGACCGAATGAAGTGGATGGGAAAGATTATTATTTTTTAGGGTTAGAAAGTTTTAAAAAGCATATATCGGATTTATCGTTTGTCGAGTGGGAAGAGGTTTATACAAATAATTACTACGGAACTTTAAAGTCTGAAATCGAACGTATTTGGCAAAATGGAAATACAGTAATTTTTGACGTTGATGTTATTGGTGGGTTAAATTTGAAAAGAATTTTTGGTGATAATGCATTAGCAATCTTTGTTCAACCTCCAAGTTATGATGAATTAGAGAAAAGATTACGTCATAGAAGTACTGAGACGGAAGAAAAAATTCAGCAAAGAATGTCAAAAGCAATTACAGAGCTAAGTCATGCTGAAGATTTCGATCAAATTTTAGTAAATGATAATTTGGAAAAAGCTTTCATGGAATCAGAAAAATTGGTTAAAGCTTTTATTACTAAATAAGCATGAAAATAGGATTGTATTTTGGCACGTTTAATCCAATTCACGTTGGTCACTTGGTGATTGCTAATTACATGGCAGAGAACACTGATTTAGATCAGGTTTGGTTGGTTGTTTCTCCTCAAAATCCTTTAAAAGAAAAGTCAACTTTATTAGCTGATTATCACAGATTGGTAATTGTACAGGAAGCAATAGAAGACAATCCTAAATTGAAAGCAAGTGACATAGAGTTTCATTTGTCCAAGCCAAGTTATACAGCTACTACATTAGCCTATTTAAAAGAAAAATATCCAACTCATACTTTTTCATTAATTATGGGAGAAGATAATTTGAGAACGCTTCATAAATGGTATAACCATGAGTTTTTATTGAATAACTATACATTTTACATTTACCCTCGCGTTTTAACGATTCAAGAGGAACAAGAATTAAGTGTTGTAGAAAATGTTTCTACTAATTCATTCTCAAGTCATAAAAATATGATTATTTGCAATGATGCTCCGTTAATGAAGATATCTGCAAGTTTTATTAGACAGTCGATTAAAGAAGGAAAAGACGTTCGATATTTGCTTACCGAACCTGTTCTGAAGTACATTGATCAAATGAATTTTTACAGGTAGTTTC
>CANGHX010000062.1 GCA_947453715.1 Flavobacteriales bacterium
ATAAACCTTAAGATTTGGCGTCAAAAGAATGCTAATTCTAAGGGAAGCATGGAAACTTATAAATTAGATAATGTTTCTACTGACAGTTCTTTCTTGGAAATGTTGGATCAATTGAATGAGCAATTAATTAACGAACGTCAAGAGCCAATCGCTTTCGATCACGATTGTCGTGAAGGAATTTGTGGTATGTGTTCTTTATTCATTAATGGAGAAGCTCATGGACCAGATAGAGCTGTTACAACATGTCAATTACATATGCGTAAATTCAAAGATGGTGAAACAATTTTTGTTGAACCATTTAGAGCAAAAGCATTTCCTGTAATCAAAGATTTAGTTGTTGACAGAAGTTCATTTGATCGTATTCAACAAGCAGGTGGATTCGTTTCTGTAAACACTTCAGGAAGAACAATGGATGCAAACGCAATTCCTGTTCCGAAACATGATGCTGACAAAGCTTTTGAAGCTGCTGCATGTATTGGATGTGGTGCTTGTGTTGCTACTTGTGTAAACGCTTCTGCTATGCTTTTCGTTGCTGCAAAAGTTTCTCAATATGCTTTATTACCTCAAGGTAAAGTTGAAGCTAGAGATAGAGTATTAAACATGGTTAGAACAATGGACGAAGAAGGTTTCGGTAACTGTACAAATACAGGTGCTTGTGCTGTTGAATGCCCAAAAGAAATTTCTTTGGAAAATATCGCTCGTATGAACAGAGAATTTTTAAAAGGAATGTTGACTGCAGAGTAACAAAAACTATAATAATACTAAAGGTGGTTAAACGATGTTTACCCACCTTTTTTGTGAAAATTAAATTAACTAAGTGTTAAAAAATTATAATTTGTATTATTTTTTCTTTAATTTTGTTCTGCACTAAAATAAATTATACAATATGAAAAAAATATTACTTTCACTTGTAGCTATTGCTAGCTCTTATATGGCAATATCGCAAGTTGTATTTTCAGTACAATCACCTTCAAACATCTCAGGAATTTACTCATTTTCAAACAATGGAGACGGATCAAGTTGGGGATTAGCAAATTTAAATAACCCTGCTAATGCTGTTGAGGATACTTTAATGTTAGTTGAAGATGGAGCAACAGGCTTAAATGCGCAAGGTCACCCTATATCAGAAGAAGGTTGTACTGCTTTAACAAACGATTTAACTGGAAAAATTGCAGTAGTTTATCGTTGGGATGGTGTTGGAACTACTCACCAATGTGGATTTGGAACAAAAGCTTTAAATGCACAAAATGCTGGTGCAAGAGCAGTTATTATTATCAATAGAGAACCAGGAACAATCCCAATGTCAGGTGGAACAGATGGAACAAATGTTACGATTCCTGTTGCATTAATTTCTGACACAGATGGAGCAGCTTTAATTAATGCAATGAATAGTGGTTCAGTTGTAGTTTTTATTGGCAGTAAACAAAATCACTTTGCTGATGATTTAGGAACAATGGCTAAAGATGTAATGGTAGCAAAAGAATTTTCAAATCCTGCATTATTAAGTCAAAATGCTACAGAATATAATATTGATTTAGGTCTACAAGTGAGAAACTTCGGAACTAATGCTCAAACAGGAGCTACAGCTACAGCAAAAATCAAATATAATGGAAATACAATTTACACACAAACTTCAGCTCCTTTCAATGTTTTATCTGGAGATAGTATTGTAGTAAAATTCCCTCAATTTTCTCAAACTACATATCCAGCAGGAAGATATAATTTGACTTACGAAATTATCAATCCTGTGACTGATCAAGATACAACAGATAACGTTCATTCTATTGACTTTATGATTAGTGATACATTATATTCTTTAGCACCATTAGATGCTTTGACAAATTTACCTATAAATACAGGAGGGACTCAACCATCAACATTTACAACAAATTATGATGCTTGTATCGCTTTCAAAAATGCAAATGCAAGTAGAGTTCAAATTGAAGGTTTATATTTCTCAGCTTCTACAAATTCTACAGATTCATTATCAGGTCAAGAAATTGTAGTTTCTGCTTATGAAATAACAGATTTATTTGATGATTTAACTACAGCACCTACTGCAGGAAATGTAAACATTTTCCCTATTACTCAAGGATTCTTTAACTATCCTCAAGGTAATCAAGCAAATATGCAAAGAGAATTCGTTTATCAACCATTCGACCAAATTGTAGGTTTAGAAAATGATAAAAGATATTTATTCTGTGCTCAAGCATCAACTAATAAAATTTTCATAGGATACAATACAAAACTTTCTTATGAGAAAAATCTTGATTCATTATTACAACCTTTAGTACCTGTAATTACTGATGCATCAGTTAATTTAGTTGGATTTGGTGCTGATAACGTTCCTGCATTAGCTGTGAAAATGGCTGCAAATACAGTTGGAATTAATGAAATCAGTAAAATCGTAATGAACGCTTATCCTAACCCAACAAAAGGAAATCTTACAATTACTATCCCTGAAAATGGAAATGGTATAGTAAGAATTACGGATGTTACAGGAAAAGAAGTAATGAATGCTAATGTAATTTTCGCTAATAACAAAACAGTTATTAATACTGAAAACTTAGAAGCAGGAATGTACATTGTAAATGTTATCGTTAACTCTAAAGTTGCTCAAACAACTATCGTTAAACAATAAGATTACTAATATTATATTTTTAAGAGGGAGTTTGTGCTCCCTCTTTTTTTGTTTAATATTATAAAATAAAAAAGCAGAACAATCAACGTCATTTTCATTCTGTTGCTCATTCTGCTTTTTGCGGAGAGGGCGGGATTCGAACCCGCGATACCCTTTTGAGGTATACACACTTTCCAGGCGTGCTCCTTCAACCACTCGGACACCTCTCCTCTTAATTGGGTTGCAAAGTTAAGAAAGTCTTTTAATTAAAAGGTCTTTTTTTAAATCAATGTTATACAGACAATTCTCCAATTAGAGAAGTTGACAATTTGTCTTTAATTACTTCTAATAATGTTTCACTTCCAAGCAAGTACATCATTTTAGCTAAAGCAGCCTCAGTTGTCATGTCTTTTCCAGAAATGACACCAATTTTACTAAAAAATGAACTTGTCTCATATTTACCTTGTTCAACACTTCCAGAACTACATTGTGTTATATTTAAAACAATTCCTCCTTCGTTGATATAATTCGTTATTAATTCTCTGAATGAAGCATCACTAGGTGCATTTCCAGCTCCAAACGTTTCGATGATAATTCCTTTTACTTGCTGAAAATCAAAAATACTCTTGTAAACATTTGCCGAGAATCCAGGAAATATTTTCAATAAAGCAACATGATTGTCGAAATGAGTAAATAATTTTAATTCTGATAAGTCAGATCGCAATAATCGCTCTTTGTTGAATTGAATATTAACTCCTGCAATAGCTAATTCAGCATAATTAGGCGAACTAAAAGCTTCAAATTGATTTGCTGATACTTTAGAACTTCTATTACCCCTATATAATGAATATTCAAAGTAAACAGCTACCTCTTGCACAATACTAACTCCCGATTCATCTTTAGAGGCTGCAATTTCAATTGCCGTAATTAAATTCTCTTTCCCATCTGTACGTATTGTTCCTATTGGTAATTGCGAACCAGTTAAAATAACAGGTTTTTTTAAACCTTGTAACATGAAACTTAACCCAGATGAAGTATATGCCATGGTATCCGAACCATGAAGAATTACAAATCCATCGTAAAGTGCATAATTATCATAAACTATTTGAGCAATATCTGCCCAACGTCCTGGATTCATTTCTGAAGAATCAACCGGGTACTCAAAGCTAATGGTAGTTAAATCAATATTTAATCGTTCTAATTCAGGAATATGATGATACATATGCTTAAAATCAAAACTAATTAAACGCCCCGATTTGGGATCATTAATCATTCCAATCGTGCCACCTGTATAGATAATTAAAACTTTATTTTTTGTACTCATAATCGATTCTTACTTTATGGAAGGAAATAACTCAAATGTATTATTTGTGGTAATTTCTTCAACTTCTTTTAATGAAATCTGATAAACATCTGCTAATTTTTCAGCAATGTGAACCAAATAACTACTTTCATTTCGCTTACCTCTATAAGGAACAGGTGGTAAATAAGGTGAATCTGTTTCTAACACAATATTTCTTAAATCTATGTTTTCAAGAACTTTATCTAATTCAGCTTTTTTATAAGTCAAAACTCCTCCGATTCCTAATTTGAAACCATTAAAGGACAAGGCTTTTTTAGCTTGATCTGAATCACCTGTAAAGCAATGAAAAATTCCTTTTAACCTATCATCATGAAGTACATCTAAAATATCAAAAATCTCTTGAAATGCTTCACGTGCATGAATAACGATCGGAAGATTTAATTCTTTTGCCCAATTGACTTGTTGTGTAAATGCAGACTTTTGTTCTTCGATAAATGTCTTATCCCAATAGAGATCAATTCCAATTTCGCCAACAGCAATATAGTTTCCTTTAAATAAATAATCTTTAATTATTGCTAATTGTTGTTCCCAATCCTCTTTAACATAACCTGGATGTAACCCCATCATAGCATAGCAATTAGTGGGATAATCTTTCACCAATTGATGCATTCCTTCAATGCTTTCAATATCAATATTTGGTAATAATAATTTTTCTACACCATTTGCTAATGAACGCTGAATCATTTCAATTCTATCATCATTAAATTCTGTTGAATAGAGATGAGTATGTGTATCTATAAACATCTTGAAAATTAAAAAAGAGAAATACTAAGTCCAACTTGAAGTACGTTAATCGGAGTGCTTTTTGTATTTGAAAACACTTTATTGATCGAATAACTTCCAAAAAGTGCCCAATTCCTGATACCAATACGCGCATGAACAGAATACACTAAATGAGTCACATCAGGGAAATAAAAAGATTTAATACGTTTATCTATATCAGGCGATTGAATAATGTATTTGGAATATAAATTCGCTTGATAACCAATTTTTCCACCTAAATGAAATTTCACATGCTTCCAGTTTTTAGTTCTGAATCTTAATTCTAAAGGAATAGAAAAAACATTTCCTCCCAATGAACTTCTTTTAAAAGCATCTAAAGAATCTTTTAATTGGTAAATAGTCGTTCCTTCTTTTGAGTTCGTTAAAAATAAATTATCGTGACCAACTTGAAAAAAAGAATGAGAAATTCCAGTTCCTATTGAAATTGTATTTCCTTTTGTAATCGGAATATCGAATAATAAACTTGTATTCAAACCTAAAGACAATCCTTTGTTTTTAAACGACTCTATACCTCCTGAAAAAGTAGAATAAGTCACATCAAAAATTAAACGATCATATTTACGAACTTTTTCAGTTTCAGCAGGACGAATTCCAGTATAAAACCACATAAATCCAGGACGAAAACGTGAAATTAAAGTTGAATCGTTAAGTGACTTTCCAAAAACTGAAAAACAACTCAAACAACTGATAATTAATATTTTTGATTTTAACAAATTCATTTTCTAATTATTGATAAAGCAAGATTTTCTCTTAGCGCCTCAAAGTTAATCAAATAGTAGAAATGAATTCAAATTAATTCGTTAAATCATAATGACTATACAACTCTTCCTGTGCGTGAAATGGTTCTGAATTAATTGGTTTTTTATAATCGTTTTTCTGTTTTTTATCAATAATACGCGATTTGAAATTTCCTTTCCATTGATAATCGAATACTAAATCCAATTCTTTTTGTAAACTTGGATCTAAAATAGGGCAACCAACTTCAACACGTTTATCTAAATTACGCTCCATCCAATCGGCACTTGTAAGGTAATAAACAGGATTTCCATTGTTTCCAAAAATCATAAATCGTGCATGCTCCAAATAGCGATCAACAATGCTAATGACTTCAATATTGTCACTTTTCTTTGGTAAACCAGCAACTAAACAACAAACACCTCTTACAATTAATTGAATTTTAACCCCTGCCTGACTAGCTTCGTATAATTTATCAATTATTCGAACATCAACTAAATTATTGATTTTTAATCGAATCAATCCATTATTTGATTTTTTAGCATTTCTAATTTCAGCATTAATCAAATTCACTAATTTTGAACGTGTATTAAATGGAGAAACCATTAGGTGTTTAAAATCTGTTTTTTCAAAATGATTTTCAAGTAACTTAAATACTTTTTTAACCTCATTTGAAATTATGGGATTGCTTGTAAAAAGACCTAAATCACTATAAATACGAGCAGATTTCTCGTTGAAATTTCCTGTACCAATGTATGAAATGAATTCATCTTTAGAATTTGAAATTGCTTTATGAATTAAAATTAATTTAGAGTGAACTTTAAGATTTTGAACACCATAAATAACTTTAGCTCCATTTTCTTTCAAACGATTCGACCAATATACATTGTTCGTTTCATCAAATCGTGCTTGAAGCTCCATTATTACCGTCACTTCTTTACCATTGCTTATAGCATTCATCAATGCATTCATCACTTGTGAATTCGTCGCTAAACGATAAACGTTAATCTTAATCGACTTCACTTTTGGATCAATGGCAGCTTCACGTAAAGTATCAACTACATAATCAAACTGTTGATATGGGAAATGAAGTAAAATATCTTTTTCTACAATTGCTTGTAAGAGACTCTTTTTATGTTCCAAATCCGAATGAATTTGTGGCGGTCTAGGTGGAAACAATAAATCTTTTCGCCCAAAATCTGGAAAAGAAATAAAATCTTTAAAATTATGGTAACGCCCTCCAGGAATCATATTCATTCCTTCTTTCAATCTTAATGATTTGATTAAGAAATTTAATAATGTTCTAGGCATCGTACTGTCGTAAACAAAACGTATCGGATCTGCTTTTTTACGTTCTTTTACACTTTTCTCTATTTTATCAATAAATGAAGTAGATAAATCATCATCCAAATCTAACTCAGCATCACGCGTAAATTTAAACGTATAAGCCTCAATAGAATCGCAATCAAAAATAGAAAAAATACTTTTTAAATGAAGACGAATAATATCATCCAACAAAATGAAATATTCCTTCTTATCATCTTTTAAACGATAAAAACGAGGATATTCATTCGGAATTTCTATCAAAGCAAAATTTGGCGTTTTTTTACTTGGAACAATCATTTTGATGGCCAAATAAACACCATAGTCTTTTAAACGTGGAAAAGGATGTTTAGGATTGATTATAATCGGAACAATTTCATGTTTTAATTCTTTATTATAGAATACATGCAATTGATTTAATTGTTCTTCGTTTAATTGCGTTTCATCTATGAATTGAATATTTTCTTTCGCTAATTGAACAAATAAATACTGATATGTTGCTTCAAAGTCTTTTTGTTGTTTAAGTACAACTGTTCTAATTTTTTCTAACAAAAGTTTAGCAGAACCTTCAAATCCTTCCACAGGTTTATTGTCAACCATCACCCTTCTTCGAAGATTTGCTACTCGAACTCTAAAAAATTCATCTAAGTTATTCGAATAAATTCCTAAAAATCGAATTCTTTCAATCAACGGAACACGTTCGTCCATTGCTTCTTGTAGTACTCTTTCATTGAACGATAACCAGCTCAACTCTCTATTAAACAATTCCATTTTGCAAATTTCGTGATTTCAAATAATCAGTATGTAAACTATATATTAAATTAAAATGAACTAACAAGATACAAAAAAAGAGAATACCTTTCGATATTCTCTTTAAAAAATTAGTTTGAAAAGATTAAACTTTCATTCCTTTTACTCGTCTATCTTTACGTTTTGTTTTATTTAATTTTTTCAAAACAACCATTAAATAAGCACTTCCACTATTTGTGTCTGCAAAATATGTTTGGTTACCATAAGTTAATTGTCCGCCTTGATCTTGTTTCCAATCAGCTTTTAAGTAATATTTACCACCATTTTGATTTGGTCTAACTGCAAATTTTAAGAAATTTCCAACACCTACTTCAAAACGAATATTCAACTCATTATTTGGTCCAAACCCATCAAAAATACATTTTGTATTTGGATAGATGATTACTCTGTCTTGCTCACTATTCTTACTTGAAACTAAAGCCCCACCATCAGATGTACCTTGAGAACCAGAAACTTTACTTTTTGTTAAGATAATTGTAGAAGAAGTATAGAACTGAACTTTCTTCATATTCTGTTCATTCAAATTGTATTCTTCTTTGATTTGATCTGTCAATGGTACTTTTACACCACAACTAAATAAGATTAGACCAACAAATAATAATAAACTGTATTTCATAATAAAAATTTTTGCTCGGTAAAGATAATGAAACAATGGAAACAAAAACAATACCGAATTTCTAATTTCATTTTTTAAGTTAAATTTGTTCAACAAAAAAGAAGGAATTATGTCTATTCAAATAAAAGTCTTTACGTTCAACCCGATTCAAGAAAATACATACATCGTATTTGATCAAACTAAAAATTGTGTAATTATTGATCCAGGTTGTTATGATCGAAGTGAACAACAGGAATTGTTAGCTTTTATTCAAGACAATCAATTAGTTCCGAAAGCATTGTTAAATACACATGGTCATATCGATCACGTTTTGGGAAATGCATTTGTTCAACGACAATTTAAATTAGATCATTACATACATCAAGAAGATTTAGTAACATTGAATGCGGTACCAAACTATGCACACATGTATGGTTTCCCTGCTTATGAAGAAGCTGAAACTCCAAACAAAATATTAAAAGGTGGAGAGATTTTGAAATTTGGTGAGATTGAATTTCAAGTTTTATTCACGCCCGGTCATGCACCTGGACATGTTGTTTATTACAATGCTGAAAATAAATTTGTTATTAATGGTGACGTTTTATTTAGAGGAAGTTTTGGCCGATATGATTTACCAGGTGGGAATTTAGAGACGTTGAAAAAAACGATTAAAAATGTCATGTTTTCATTACCAGAAGATACAACCGTTTTCTGTGGTCATGGTCCAACAACTACAATTGGTAATGAAAAACGTTCTAATCCAATCTTAACGTATTAAATGAAAATTGCTGTGAATACACGATTTCTGTTGCCAACTAAAATGGAAGGTTTTGGTTGGTATACTTTTGAAATTGTAAAACGTATGGTTGAACAGCATCCTGAACATGAATTCATCTTTTTCTTTGATCGCAAATATGATGAGAAATTCATTTTTGGTAAAAATGTAATACCAGTTGTATTAAATCCACCAGCTAGACATCCCATTTTGTTTATGATTTGGTTTGAAATAGCCGTTTATCGTGCATTAAAAAAGCACAAAGTAGATTTGTTTTTTTCACCTGATGGATATTTATCATTGCGTTCAAATATTCCACAAATAGGTGTGATTCATGATATCAATTTTGAACATTATCCGGAAGATTTACCTTTTTCAGCGCGCGTTTACCTACGCTTCTTCTTTAAACGTTTTGCCAAAAAAGCGAAAAAAATAATTACCGTTTCAAATTTTTCAAAGGAAGACATTGCTAAAACTTATCAAATAGATCCTTCCAAAATTAAGACGATTTGGAACGGAGCTTCAGATATTTTTAAACCGATTGAAGAAGATGAAAAATCAATAATTCAATCAAAATATTCAAATGGTAAGTCTTATTTTTTATTCGTTGGAGCCATTCATCCCCGCAAAAATGTCAAACGATTATTAGAAGCTTATTCAATTTATAAAAGCAATCCTTTAAATGATTATGAATTAGTAATCGTTGGTGAATCACTTTGGAATAACGCTTTAGACACTTCATTTTTATCTGAAGAACATAAAAAATCAATTCATTTTACAGGTCATTTGGCTTTAGTTGAACTAGCAAAAGTGACGGGAGCTGCTTCAATTTTCATGTTTATTCCTTATTTCGAAGGTTTCGGAATACCATTAGTTGAAGCGATGAAATCCAGTATACCAATCATTGCCGGAAATAAAAGTGCCATTCCAGAAGTTGCTGGAGATGCGGCCATTTATTGTGATCCTTTTGATGTAAAAGACATATCATCTAAAATGACTACGCTTGCAAATTCAACTGCACTTCAAAAAGAATTATCTGAAAAAGGATTAATAAGAAGTGAAATCTTTTCTTGGGATATTGCTGCCGATAAAGTTTGGAATGAATTAATTACAGACTAATATCTGTATTTAAATGTTAGCATATGAAGTAAGAAATTTGAATTTTTACTTGTAACAGTAAAATTCGCCATCGACTGAACGTTTACTCCGAAATGTTTTGTAATCCAAAAATTAGATCCTAAACCAACTGTTGGATAAAAGTAAACAGACTTCGCCATGCAAGTCATTCCTGCTCCGGCTGAAGCATAAGGGTCAAACCATTTCATTTTATTCTCTAATGTATTAAAATGAAATTTTCCATTCAAATTAGTATTTATAAAGAAACGATTTACTTCTAAAACACCTTGATCTATAATTTGTCCCGTTTTAAATGAATTCATTGATTCAGAAAACTCAAACGATAATCTCTTATTATATTTATAACCAACAGTAATTGTATTTGGAAAAGGTAAACCGTTCCAATCAGATTTCGTTTTTACTAATCTTGAAAATGGATAACCATCATTATCAACAAAATTAAAACCAATTCCAATCGACCATGGACCTGCTTTTTTCACCTGAGAATTTGCAGAAAGTTGAATAAATACAAACAGAGAGATAGTTAATATGCGAAACAATTTCATATAGTAATAATTTAATTAGCCTGTTAAGATACTATTTTTTAAATTATTAGTAATAAAAAGTGACATTTTTTTCAAATAATCTTTTGAATTGATTGTTAATTATTACTTCATCTAATATTCATATTATTCTTAATTTAGCATTAAAATGACTTTGTAGTTCAATGGATAGAATAGAAGTTTCCTAAACTTTTGATGCAGGTTCGATTCCTGCCAGAGTCACTTTTAAATTATTTTTTCACTTCAAATGCAAGATTCAAAATTTCAAAATCAAATTGATCTTCAAAGTTCAATTTTCAGGATTCGCGAAAAAGCCTCAGAATCTTTAAAAGCTCTTTTACATCATACAACATACGGAACAGATGGTGCTTGTTATAGACATTTGGATACGCTTGAGAGAATTGAAGAATTAGATCATCCTTTACACCTTTCTTTAGATCGTAACGATAAAGTTTTAGGTAATTGTACTTTTTGCAGAAGAAATGGAGATTGGTATATTCGTTTTTTTACTTTTGAAACTTCATTTCGTTCTTCTGGAAAAAAGAATTTACAAGCAAAAAAATCAAAATTAAAAGATGAATTAACTAACTTTTTCAATTCTGCGCTTGAAAATGGAGTCAATGAAGAAAAAGTAACTTCTTTTTATGCATACATCGAACCTAAAAATGTGCGAAGTATTCAAATGAGTAAAAATTTTGGATTTGAAAAATGTGCAACCGTTATCACGCAAACTTACAGTCGAATTAAACCAAAAAAAAGTAATCGTTTTGTAGAAATAAAAAATTGGGTTGAAATAAAGTCTTCAATTGAAAGTAATTTTGGAAACTATTCTTATTATTTCGATGCATACACTAAACAAGGACCTTTTTATGGTTTGAAAAATGATAAAGGTGAACTAATTGCTTTTTGTAAATACAATGAAGCAACTTGGGAAATTGTTCGTTTACCAGGCAAATCAGGAGCTTTTTTAACAAAAATAATTCCTTACATACCTTTCTTGAATAAAATCATAAATCCAAAAAAACATACATTCATCGCGCCAGAAGCCGTTTGGGTAAAAGATAATAATCCAAGTTTAGTAGATGAATTATTTTCTGGATTATTACATCAAAAAAACAAAACACTAATACTCTGGTGGACAGATAAAAAAGACACTTTATTTAAATCAACAGTTGAAAAAATCAATTGGGGATTATTACACAAATTAGTTGGTCAAACAGAAGTAAATGTGATGCGAAAAGCAAATCATCAGTTAGATGAGAACTTGGTGCATTATGTTTCTTGTAAGGATATGATTTAAAATAGATATTTAGACATTAAGACAAAAGATTCAAGACGGTTTTTATCTTAAAATCTTGTGTCTTTAAGTCTTGAATCTTAAAAATTCAATCTATTTTTACAACATAATAACATAAACTTTATGAAATATCTAATTGTTGGTTTAGGAAATCCTGGAGAGAAATACGAAGAAACAAGACATAATATTGGTTTTAAAGTTTTGGATATTTTTGTTCGTCAACAGAATGGAAAATTCTCAAGCGATAAATTAGCAGATGTTGCTGAAGTACAATTTAAAGGAAGAACTATTATTTGTGTGAAACCTACAACTTTTATGAATTTATCTGGAAAGGCAGTTAATTATTGGATGCAAGCAGAAAAAATTCCTTTAGAAAACCTTTTAGTTATTACAGATGATATTGCTTTACCTTTTGGAAAACTAAGAATGAAAGGAAAAGGGAGTGACGGCGGTCACAATGGCTTAAAAGATATACAAGCAGTTTTGAAGACAGTTGAATATACGCGACTTCGGTTTGGTGTTGGAAATGATTTTCATCCAGGTCGTCAAGCAGATTACGTTTTAGGAGAATGGGATAAGCCTGAAAAAGAAAAACTCCAAGAACGACTTGAAACGTGTGCTGAATTTCTTAAAAGTTTTACTACAATCGGACTTGGATTAACCATGACAAATTGGAATAATAAATAATAGAATTTTGAATTTTAAATTTTGAATTTTGGACTTCGACAATGCTCAGTCAAAATATGTTGGATTTTACTTCGACTATACACCGTCTGAAATTAATCGAATATCAGTTTTAAATTTATCATTCAAAATTAAAATTCCCTATCTTTGCACTTTCAAATTTGAATATGTCAGACATTCGTTATAACCTTAGAGGCGTTTCTGCAGGAAAAGAGGACGTTCACAATGCAATTAAAAATGTAGATAAAGGATTATTTCCTCAAGCATTTTGTAAAATTGTTCCAGATACTTTATCAGGAGATGAAAATTATTGTATCGTAATGCACGCTGATGGTGCTGGCACTAAGTCATCTTTGGCTTATATGTACTGGAAAAAAACAGGTGATATTTCAGTTTGGAAAGGTATTGCACAAGATGCATTGATCATGAATATTGATGATTTATTGTGTGTTGGTGCAACAGATAATATTTTGTTATCTTCTACAATTGGTCGTAACAAAAATTTAGTGCCTGGTGAAGTTATTTCTGAAATCATCAATGGAACGGAAGAATTGTTGACTGAATTAAGAAATCAAGGAATTGGAATTCATTCTACAGGTGGTGAAACTGCTGATGTTGGTGATTTAGTTCGTACAATCATTGTAGATTCAACAGTAGTTTGTAGAATGAAACGAGAAGATGTTGTTTCGAATCATACAATACAAGATGGTGACGTAATTGTTGGTTTGGCTTCTTTCGGTCAAGCAACATACGAAACTGAATACAACGGTGGAATGGGAAGTAACGGTTTAACTTCTGCAAGACACGATGTTTTCTCAAAAGAATTAGCAACAGAATTTCCTGAAAGTTTCGACGCAAGCGTACCTGCTGATTTGGTTTATTCTGGCTCAAAAAAATTAACAGATGAGGTTGAAGGCTCTCCAATAAATGCTGGTAAATTGGTATTATCACCAACAAGAACATACGCACCTGTTATCAAACAAATTTTAGATAATCATAGAAAAGACATTCATGGAATGGTTCATTGCAGTGGTGGTGCACAAACGAAAGTGTTGCACTTTGTAAATGATGTTCATGTAATTAAAGATAATTTATTTCCAATACCTCCACTTTTCAAATTGATTCAAGAAGAATCTAAAACGGATTGGAAAGAAATGTACAAAGTATTCAACATGGGACATAGAATGGAAGTATATGTGCCTCAAGAAGTTGCTCAGTCAATCATTGAAATTTCAAAATCATTCAATATCGATGCTCAAATTGTAGGAAGAGTAGAGAAAAATGAAGGAAAAAAATTAACGATTCAATCTGAATACGGTACTTTCGAATATTAAATTATAGACAAAAGACTTTAAGACAAAAGACAAAAGACGTTTGAAACAAAGATGAAAAGTCTTTGAATCTGGAATCTTTTCGTCTTTCAATCTAATAAAAATGGAAGATTTACTAAAAAAATTAGAAGCAATTAATTACCGATTTATTGAAGTGGGAACTTTGATCGTCGATCCAGATATTATTTCTGATATGGATCGTTATGTGAAGTTGAGCAAAGAATACCGCGACTTAGAAGAAGTAGTTATTGCCTATAAAGAATATAAAAACATTTTTGACAACATTAAAAGTTCGAAAGAACTGTTAGAAATTGAAGAAGACCAGGAAATGCGTGAAATGGCAAAAATGGAAATCAACGATTTAGAACAAAAACGTCCTGAATTAGAGGAACGTATTAAAATGCTGTTAATTCCGAAAGATCCTGAAGATGATAAAAACGCCATTATGGAGTTACGTGCAGGAACTGGAGGAGATGAAGCGTGTATTTTCGTAGAAGATATTTTCAGAATGTACACGATGTTTTTCAAAGAAATTGGTTGGAAATACGAAATCATCAACTCTTCTGAAGGAAC
>CANGHX010000063.1 GCA_947453715.1 Flavobacteriales bacterium
CATCTCCACCACTTTTGATTCCTGGTGTTAATTGCATTGTTTTAATAATGTCTTTTTCTCCAAAAATTACAGGCACTTTAGATAATTGTCTAGGATCTAAGGTTTCAGCACCGATTTGAGCCGTTTTTACATTTTCATCTTTCTTTTTGGATGTAATAACAACCTCTTCTAATTCCTTATCTTTCGCTGGAATTAATAAATCAATATTTAATTTTTTATTCTCAATTAAATCGATTTCTATAGTTTGAGGCTCATAGCCAATAAATGAAAATTCAAATGTGTGTTTTCCAGCAAGTAAACTAATTGAATAAAAACCGTATTCGTTAGTAACCGCTCCAACACCTGTTAAGTCTTTAACTCTAACTTGTGCGCCAATTAATCCTTCACCTGTTGATTTATCAATGATTGTTCCACTCAATGTAAATTTCGATTGAGAAAAAGAAGCAAAACTTAGAAGGGATAAACTGAAAAATACAAACGCAATTTTTCTAAAATTCATATTTGTTAAATTTTATTTTGTGAAGCAAATTTAGATTTTTTTTAAACAATAAAAATTTAAATTATGAAGTTTTCTATGAATGGTTGAAAAGTGAGGGTGAAGTGTACTTGATTAATAAAATCAGTCTTAAATAATAAAATTTTTATCACAAAATATCATTCTTTTGAATAAAGCCAAAAAAAGATTAAATTTGTCCTAAGCGAAGAACTATAATTAAATGGAAGACAAAAATATCTTAGAATTAGAAAGGCGTTTTCAAGAAAAAATCGACAATGACATTAAAATCGAGCCCAATGATTGGATGCCAGATGATTATCGTCAAACGTTGATTCGTCAAATATCACAACATGCACATTCGGAAATCGTAGGGATGTTACCTGAAGGTAATTGGATTACACGTGCGCCAAATCTTAGAAGAAAAGCTGTTTTACTAGCGAAAGTTCAAGATGAAGCAGGACATGGTTTATATTTATATTCTGCAGCAGAAACTTTAGGGGCTGATCGTGAAGAAACGATTGATGACTTGCATTCAGGTAAGGCTAAATATTCTTCAATTTTTAATTACCCAACACTTTCATGGGCAGATATGGGAGCAATTGGATGGTTAGTTGATGGTGCTGCAATTATGAATCAAGTTCCTTTATGTAGATGTTCTTACGGACCTTATGCAAGAGCGATGGTTCGTGTTTGTAAAGAAGAATCATTTCATCAAAGACAAGGTTTTGAAATTATTGCTCATTTAGCGCAAGGAACACCTGCTCAAAAAGAAATGGCACAAGATGCTTTGAATCGTTTTTGGTGGCCAGCATTAATGATGTTTGGACCAAATGATGCCGAATCTAAACATACCGTTCAATCAATGAATTGGAAAATTAAACGCAGTACAAATGATGAATTAAGACAATTATTTGTTGACGTAACAGTTCCACAAGCAGAAATGATTGGTTTAACTATTCCAGATAAAGATTTAAAGCTGAATAAAGAAACAGGTCATTACGAGACTGGTGAAATTAATTGGGCTGAATTTTGGGAAGTTGTTAAAGGGAACGGACCTTGCAATAAGGAAAGAGTTGATGCTCGCCGTAAAGCAAAAGAGGATGGAATGTGGGTTCGCGAAGCTGCATTGGCTTTTGCTGAGAAAAGAAAAAATAAATAGACCTTAAGATTCAAGACTTTAAGAAAAAAGAATTTTGAATATTAATTAATAAAATTAGATTTCACTTGATAAAGGGCATGTAGGTCTTTTATCTTGAATCTTTAAATCTTTATATCTAGTTGAGAAATGAGTAAAAAAGAATGGCCTCTATGGGAGGTGTTTATAAGAAGCAAACAAGGATTAAATCATAAACATGTAGGAAGTTTAAGAGCTGCAGATTCTACTATGGCTATTGAAAATGCGAGGGATGTTTATACTAGAAGATCTGAAGGAATTAGTATTTGGGTTATCGAATCTAATAATGTATTTGCAAATGATTCATCTGAATCGGATGCTTTATTTGAACCGGCAGATTCTAAAATTTATCGTCATCCAACATTTTATGATGTTCCAGACGGAATTTCACATATGTAAAATATTAATAGTTAATATAGTTGAATAAGTCTTCCAGTCTTATGTCTTGAAGTCTCGATTCTGAAAATAATTATGGAAAAACAAAAAGCTTTATACGAATACGTTTTAAGATTAGCTGATGATAGTTTGATTTTGGGGCATAGAGTTTCAGAATGGTGCGGTCATGGTCCAATTTTAGAAGAAGATATTGCCCTTACTAATTTAGCGTTAGATTTAATTGGACAAGCTACAAGTTTGTTAAATTATGCTGGCGAATTAGAAGGAAAAGGAAGAGATGGTGATGCTTTGGCATTTCTTCGTTACGAAAGAGAATATAAAAATCTTTTGTTGGTTGAGCAAACAAATGGTGATTTTGGTAAGACGATCATGCGTCAATTTTTGTTCGATGCTTTCAGAAAACCACTTTTTGAAAAATTACAACATTCTTCAGATCAACATCTAGCTGCAATTGCAGAAAAGTCGTTGAAAGAGACAAAATACCATTTGAAACATACATCTGAATGGGTAATTCGTTTAGGTGATGGGACTGAAGAATCACATAATCGAATTCAAGAATCGTTAGATGCTTTATGGAAATATACGAATGAAATTTTCTATAAAGATGACATAGATTCTGTTTTGATTTCTGAAAACATTATACCTTCGTCTGAAGAAATTAAAGCTGAATGGACGAAGACAGTAAATGATGTTTTGGAACAAGCAACTTTGACTATTCCTTCAAATAATTGGATTCAAGAAGGAGGTAGAAAAGGTTTTCATACAGAAGCATTAGGTTATTTGTTAGCAGAAATGCAGTACATGCAGCGAGCATACCCAAATATGACATGGTAACCGAAAAAGAAATTTGGAATTATTTAGAAGAGGTTTTTGACCCTGAAATCCCTGTGTTAACAGTAGTTGACTTAGGGGTTATCAGATCCGTTGAGTTGAATGAGGATAACTGTAGAATTGTTATTACTCCAACGTATAGTGGCTGTCCGGCCATGAAATTAATTGAAGAAGAAATAATTTCTAAATTAAAAGAGAAAGGAATTTCTTCTGTTTCTGTAGATTTAACTTTGTCTCCAGCTTGGAGTACTGATTGGATTACAGAGTCAGGAAAACAGAAATTATTAGAATATGGTATTGCGCCACCACAAGATGAGGTAGATAAAAGTGTTTTATTTGCCGAACCTCCTAAAGTTCCTTGTCCACAATGTAAATCAGTGAATACAAGAATGGTTAGTTTATTCGGCAGTACTGCTTGTAAATCACAATACCAATGCAATGATTGTTTAGAGCCATTTGATTATTTTAAATGTTTGAAGTAAACTTTTAAGGATCAATCAATAAACATCAATCAAATGAATATCAAAAATTAAAACTGAATTTGGTGGAATTCCATTCGATCCATTTGGACCGTACGCTAATGCAGAAGGAATTAATAATTTACCAGTCCCTCCTTTTTTGAAATAAGGTATGCCTTCTGTCCATCCTTTAATGACACTTTGTAATCCAAAAGTGATGCCTGAGGCAGCACTTTGATCAAAAACAGAACCGTCAACAAAATATCCTTTGTATGCAACTTTAACTTGAGATGAAGAATTTGGTTTAACACCTGTTCCTATTGTTTCTAGAACGTAGTACAATCCTGTCCCTGTAGCTGTAGCAGTTAAATTATGATCAGTTATATACTTAGTAATAATTCCTTCATCAATCTGAGCTTGATCTTTTTGATCCTTTTTCTTGCAAGAACTTACAATTAACAAGATAGAAAATAAAAATATTAGTAATTTCATTTGATCATCAATTTTACAAACAAATATACTCTTTTAGAATAATTAAAGCGGTTTGATTCCGATAATTAACACATCATCTACTTGTTCAAAATCTTTTTTCCAATTTTCAAATTCAGCTTGAATTTTTTTGTTTTGTTCATTAATAGGAAGTTGATTGATTTCTGTGAAAAGATTTTTAAATTGTTTGTATTTATATTTCTTGCCTTTAGGTCCGCCAAATTGATCAGGAAAACCGTCTGTAAATAAGTAAATCACATCATTTTTTTCTAGATGAATTGAATGCGAAACAAACGGTTTTGGTTTTTCTCCTAAAAACATACCTACTGGAAATTTATCACCTTTTATTTCTCTTAAAATAGTTTTATTTACAATGTAAATTGGATTGAAAGCTCCAGCATATTTTAGTTCCTTTGTCTTTTTATTAATAGTAATAATTGAAACATCCATACCATCCTTAACGGTAGAAGCATTATATGTTTGATGTAGGCTTTCAGTTAACCAGTTATTAACTGCATCTAATATTTCAGCAGGATCATATATGTTTTTTTCTAAAACGGCTTTATTTAATAAGTTGTAATTGACGATTGAAATTAGTGCGCCAGGTACGCCATGTCCGGTACAATCTGCAGCGGCAACAAATAAATAATCTTCATTTTCCTCAATCCAATAAAAATCGCCACTCAAGATATCTTTTGGTCGGTGAAATATAAATGAATTTGGGAATTTATCAGTGAATTCTAAGACAGGAGGCAGAATTGCCTGTTGGATTCTTTCAGCATAACGAATACTATCTTTTATGTCCTTGTTTTGACTTTGAACTAATCTACTTTGAGATTTTATTGTTTCATTTAATTTTCTTGTTTTAAAGAAAATGAAAAGAACAAATCCAAAAATGATAATCAGAACTATAATTAGAATGAATAATTTTTGATTTTTGATTTCATTTTTTGAATTGATTAATTCTTCTTTGGCAATTTTGTTGTTTTGTCTCGTAATGATATTTTCTTTTTCAGTTAAGGCTAATCGATTTTGAATAGCTGCAACTCTATTTAATTTTTCTGTGTTGATTATTTGCTTTTCAACTTGGATGAATTCTTCTTGAAATTTATATGCTTTTTGGAAGTTATTTAGCTTTTCTTGTATCAGAATCAGTTCACCAAGGGCTTCACTTTCCTCGTAGATTAATTTATTTGACTTAGAAAATTCATAACTAAAAGTTGCAAATTTTTCAGCTATTGAGTATTGACCGCTTTCTCGATAAACTTTTGCAAGTAACATAAGAATTGTTGCCTTACTATCGATCATTTTGTTGATTTCAGCAATTTTTAAAGCCCTTTTGTAATGTTTGATTGCATTTTTATAATCTTTTAGAGCAGAAAAGTAAGTTCCTTTGTTTTGATTTAAAAAATAGAAACTTGTATTATCGAATTTAGGTTTTAAAGTCTCAAGTAAATTAAAATAAAAATCGGCTTTAGAAAGATCATCAAAGTGAACAAAAGTATGTGTTAAATTGATTAATCGTTTTATTTGAGCAGAGGTATCATGACTTTTTTTACTTAATTGATAGGCTTTAATTAAGTAATAAGTTGAAGATTCTGAATCGCCCAATCGTGAAAGTAAAATACTATTTAAATCATAGGCGTCACTCAGATTCGAAAAATCATTTTTAGATTTAAAGAAAGAGATACTTTTAGATAATTCGATTTCAGCATTTTCATAATCTGTAAAAGTGATGTAATATCTCGCTTTACATAAACTCACTTCACCGATGAATTTTAGATCATTGATTTTTTCAGCTTGACAACAAAGGTCAAAAGAGACATTATAGTTTCGATTAAAAATTTCATTTGCTCGTTTGAGTAGAATTTCACTTTTAGATTGAGAGAATGTAGATTCGCTGACACTAAAAAGAGTCATAATCAAACAGACTATCAAGTATTTTTTTTTCATAAAAAAAAAGCAGTGAATTAAATATACAATTTTTTAATCATATAAGTAGAAAAATATTCAATTTCAAAACATAAGTCATTTTTTTGAATGTTAAAAAAATCTTACATTTGACCGATTCAAAAATTCAAGGAATGAAAAAAGGTTTTGGCTATTTAATTTTATTATCGATTATTTTCTTTTCATGTTCTCCTGAGAGTGTGTTTAATAAAAAATTAAATGGAGAATGGGAGTTGCAAAGTATCAACGGACAAAGTTTAGGTGATTCTATTACTCAAACCTTAATTTTTTCTAAAGACAAACGATATAATGGTTCAGTTTCAGAAATAGCTTCAAAAAAGAACCTTTCATATTCGAATACAGGAGTTTATTATATTTTTAAAAGTCAAACACTTACTATGGCATTTTCAGATGATCCAAATGTTGATACACGCGTTTTTTCAATTATAGAATCTTCTAAATCTGAATTAACGTTGACACAGGAAGGAAAAGGAAATGCGAAGTTTGTGTATAAGAAGAAATAGAAATTTAATGTCATAAAAAAAACCGATTCAATTTTTGAATCGGTTTTTTTTGCGTTTGAGATTTTATTTTAACCTAAAAAAGGATATCTATAATCTGTAGCTGGTACAAAAGTTTCCTTTATTGTTCTTGCAGAAACCCAACGTAACAAATTCATTGCAGCACCTGCTTTGTCATTCGTACCTGAACCTCTAGCTCCACCAAATGGTTGTTGTCCAACTACAGCTCCAGTTGGTTTATCATTGATGTAGAAGTTTCCAGCTGAATTTTCTAATTTTTTAATTGCTAAATTAATAGCGTAACGATCATTCGCTAAGATAGCTCCTGTTAATGCATAATCTGAAGTTTGATCTAACAATTCCATCGTTTCTTCAAATTTATCGTCTTCATAAACGTAAATTGTTAAAACAGGACCAAATATTTCTTCAACGATTGTTCTGAATTTTGGATTTGTAGTTACTACAACTGTAGGCTCAATAAAGTAACCTTTTGATTTATCGTAGTTACCACCACAAATAATTTCAGCATCATTCTGAGATTTTACAAAATCTATGTATCCTGCAATTTTATCAAATGATTTCTCATCGATCACTGCATTTACAAAGTTTGAAGTATCTTCTGGCGTTCCCATTTTAAATGAGTTCACTTGTTCTACTAAAATTCTTTTAACTTCTCCCCAAGTTGAATTTGGTACATATGCTCTAGAAGCAGCTGAACATTTCTGACCTTGGAATTCGAAAGCTCCTCTTGAAAGTGCAGTTGCAACTTCAGCTGGTGCAGCAGATTTGTGAACCATAACGAAATCTTTACCACCTGTTTCACCAACGATTCTTGGGTAAGAAACATATTTCTCAATATTGTTTCCAATTTCTTTCCATAAATGTCTGAAAACTGCAGTTGAACCTGTGAAGTGTAAACCTGCGAAATGTTTGTTTTTGAAAATTACATCTCCAGCAACTGGACCATCAACAGAAACTAAATTGATAACTCCATCAGGTAATCCAGCAGCTTGGAATAATTCCATTAATACTTGAGCAGAATACATTTGAGAATCTGCTGGTTTCCATACAACAACATTCCCCATCATTGCAGGAGCTGCACATAAGTTCGCAGCAATTGACGTGAAGTTAAATGGAGTTAAAGCGAAAACAAATCCTTCTAAAGGTCTATATTCTAATCTATTCCACATTCCTGGTAAAGATTCAGGTTGTTCGCTATAGATTTGAGTTAAATATTGTACGTTAAATCTGAAAAAATCAATTAATTCACAAGCAGCATCAATTTCAGCTTGGAATACATTTTTAGATTGTGCTAACATAGTAGCCGCATTTACTCTTGCTCTAAAAGGTCCAGCCAATAAATCAGCAGCTTTTAAAAAGATAGAAGCTCTTTGTTCCCAAGGTAAATTTGCCCATTCATTTTTTGCAGCCATTGCAGCATCGATTGCTTGTTGAACGTGTTCTGCAGTTCCGTAATTGAAATGTCCCAAAGTCACATTGTGATCATGTGGAGGAGACATTTTCTTTTTATCGTTTGTTCTTACTTCTTTCCCTCCAATGTACATAGGCACATCAATAGGTTCTTGTTGAAGCATTTGTTTGTATGTTGCAATTAATTCGTTTTTCTCTGGAGATCCTGGAGCGTAACCTTTTACAGGTTCATTGATCGCTTTTGGAACATTAAATAATGCGTTTGCCATATGAATTTCTTTTTTGAGGTAAATTTAAGCAATGTAAATTGTCTGACAATAGAAAAATGGATGGAAATGAATAAACGTTTATATTTTTTTATAAGTATCTAATTCATTTAAAAGATTGTTCTTATTTTCGTTTTATGAAGTGGTTAACTATAGCATCTATATTTCTAGTTTTTTCATTGTTTAGTCAAGAACAAAAGTTTAATTATTCTGACTTTAAAAATGCAAAAGGCATTGATTCAAAGACGAAAATTTCACTCGTTTTATGGAATGAATATCTCAGAGGTTCAATCGATTCACTTAAAATCTTATCAAATGAGTTATTGACTGAAGGTCTAGAAAAAAAATCTTATTTCGCAATTGCATCAGGCAAAAGAGCTCAAGGAAGTTTTTTAATTCGCGATGGTAAAGGATTAAAAGGAATTCAAGCGCTAAAAGAAGCGAAATATTATTTTGAAAAAATAGGGGATTATACCTTGTTAACCGAAACCTTAAGTGAAATAGGAAATGGCTATAACTTAATGGGAGAACCTAAAAATGCTATTGTTTGGTACAATAAATCGATAGCTGCTGGACAAAAATCCGAAGATCCTACTTCTGTATTTTTAGCTGAAATAAATATTGCGAAATCATATACAGATTTAAATCAATTAGATAAAGCTGAAAAAATTATTTTACATTATATTAAACAAACTCAAAAATATAAGAAAATTGAATCAGAAGCGAATGCGTGGACACGACTAGGGATTGTGTATCAATTAAGAGGAGATAATAAATTAGCTTCGAAATACTTTTTAAAAAGTACATTTTTAAACGTTAAAGCAGGTTCAAAAATTCAAGCATCACATGGTTATAATAATTTAGCTATTGTTTGTTTTGGAGAAAATGATTTAGAAGGAGCATTGTTGAATTTTGAAAAAGCATTAAAATTGAGACTAGAATGTCATAATTGGAAAGCCATTTCTGAAAGCTATTTTAATATTGGTGAGTATTATTTGGAAGTTAAAAATCATTCAAAAGCAATTGAATATTATAACAAATCACTTGATGTAGCATCTAAAAAAGGTTTATTAGTAGAGAAAATGGATGCTTTAGATGCTGTTATTAAGGTTTATAAATCAAAAAAAGATTTCGTAAAGGCATTTCAGTTGATGGAAGAATATTTAAAAGTAAAAAGTCTTTTATTAGAAAGAGATAAAATGGATGCTATTAACTCTTCTGAAATGGATTTAATTCTTCAAGAAAAGGAACAAAATTTGATTCAAAGTACTCGAGAATCTGAATTGTTTGCGAAGATGAAAAAACAAAAAACAAATATGTATTTATTGATTTGTGGGTTTTGTCTAATGATTATTGTATTTATTGGCTTCCTGATTTACAAAAAGCCAATAAATAATGTTTAATAATTAGTTTAATTTTCCTGGAAAATACATTTCAAAAGTTGGAATGAAAACATGTAGATTTTCTCCTGTGATTTGATTTTCAAATGTATAAAATCCTTTCATGTAGCCAATTTCCGAAAGTAAATCGCAACCACTCGTATAAGTAAATGATTGACCTGGTTTTAAAATCGGTTGTTCTCCAATAACACCTTCGCCACTAACAATCTTTGGTTCATTGATAGAATCAAAAATATACCAGTTTCTGTGCATTAATTTAACGTCGAAATGATTTTCGTTTTTAATTTCAATCGTATAATTGAAAAAGAATTGACTTTCTAGAACATTTGATAAATCTGCTCTGTATTTTGTGTTAACTGTAATATTAACCCCTTCAGTTGTAGCTGTTTTCATATCTTCGTTTTAACAAGGCAATTGGAAATTACAAAATTAATTTCTTAAAACAAAGTAATTATTCCTCATTTTTTTCAATTTCTTCCTCAAGTTCTATAATATCGGGGTTTTTCATGATGACATCAATCGCTTTTTCCATTCGTGCTTCGTATTCATTTGCATACATAATGGATTGACATTTAGCGATGCTTTCGTATATACGATTGATAGGTGTGTGAAATCCTTGTTTCATGATTAATTCTGCATCGTCAATGATATACAATTTCACATTTGCTGTGTTAATTCCATTTTGATGATACATTTCTTGTATTCTTTTTGGCGTTCCGATTACGATGTCTGAACCTTGATACAAATCAATACGTTGTCTTACTTTAATTCCTTTATCATAAACTACAACAACTCTTAAGTCTGTTCTTCTGGCTAATTTCAGAAATAAAGCTTCCATTTCTAAAGCTCGTTCTTTGTTTTCAACAAAAATAATAGCACGAGGAGCATCATCTTCGGTTGCTTTTTCTAAGCGTTGAATAACTCCTGTAACAATTGAAGTTGATTTACCAGAACCTTTTGGTGCAATGGCAATAAAATCAGTTCCTTGTTTGTATTTCGAAAAGCACAAATTTTGAATTTCAGTTGGATGTTCAAGTCCAGCCAAAGGCATTGATTTTTGAAGTACTTCGCTGTATTTATTTAAAGACATTGTATTTTTTTGGATATTACTTTGCAAAGATAGGTATTCTATTTAACAGAGCTAAAAATAATATCATTTGAAATTAAATTTATTGCCTAATAAAATGACCTCCCAGTATAGTTACAGTAGGCCATTTTACACCTACACTTTCTTGTTTGAAATCTACATAATTGTAATTGAAATAGTATGTTTTTACAGTGTGACTATTGTCAGATTGATATGTATCATCTTGATTAATATTTTGGCTAAATCTTCCAAATGATTTGGGAATACCTGTTCTGTCAACCATTCTAAATGTATCAGGAGCTAAAGTGTGATTTGAGGATGGTTCAAAAATGTATGAAACTTTTAGATACATATTTGTTGAATCATCGTAATTGTTGTTGTGTAAAAAAATGTGTTCAACATTTACTGTCATTGAATCATTTGGATAGAACTGTACTCCAATAAATTTCCCTCTAAAATTCCCTTCTAAACTGTCAGCATAGCTACATAGTTCACATGAAGGAGTAGATTTTTCTTGATAATTAAATTTTTGACAAGAAATTACGAATAGAGTTATTGAGAAAAAGGTGTAAATTATTTTTTTCATTTTATTTTATTAAATTGATTTTCATAATTACCAAAAGGATAGTTTCCTGAATATAATTTGTTATCTGAAAAAATAAATTGATAACTAACATTCTTTTTTATTATTGTGATTTTGATGTTTTCACCTTCTACTTTGATGTCTTTAATTTTTTCATTTATGATTTTTTCATCGTTATGAAAATAGATTAGTCGACCATTTTTTAAAATTTTCACACCGTATTTATCTTCTGTTTGTTGATCTGATACACTTGAGTGCATACAAAGAGAAGAAAATACCCATTGATAATCTCCTATTAATTGTTTGTAATCAGGTTTTACTTTGTTGCAAGAAAAAAATCCAATTAATATTAATATATATAAGCTATACTTCATTTTGGTTATGTTATATTGGTTAGACGATTCAAGTTGTAATTTGGTTGGAAATATTTTATTTCAACTTCTCATTATTATGGTGTCGATCGCTATCTCGATTTGTTTTTTTATCTAAATTTTTTCGCATCGCTTCTTCTAAATCTATTCCGGTTTGATTGGCTAGACAAATTAAAACAAAAAGAACATCGGCCATTTCATCTCCTAAATCTTTGTTTTTATCACTTTCTTTTTCGCTTTGTTCACCGTAACGACGAGCCATAATTCGAGCGACTTCTCCAACCTCTTCCATTAACATGGCTGTATTCGTCAATTCATTGAAGTAACGAACGCCGAATTCTTTAATCCATTTATCGACGATTTCTTGAGCTTCTTTGATGTGCATAATTATTCTCTATTTTTTGAATCCATCCAAATAGTGACAGGACCATCATTTATTAATGAAACTTTCATGTCCGCTCCAAATTGACCTGTTTCTACTTTTAGATTTGATTTAGATTTGAGTTCTTCCACAAAATAGTTATATAAAGGAATTGCTTGTTCTGGTTTAGCTGCTTGAATATAACTTGGGCGATTTCCTTTTTTTGTTGAAGCATGAAGTGTGAATTGGGAAATTACTAAAAATGAACCGCCAATTTCTTGAATGGAAAGATTCATTTTACCGTTTTCATCGCTGAAAATTCGAAGACCAATCAATTTTTGAATCAACCAATCTGCATCTGATGTTTCATCTTCATGTTCGATTCCAATCAAAACAACGAATCCATTTTCAATGGATCCAACAATTTTACTATCTATTTTAACAGAAGCTTCAGTTGTTCGTTGAATTAAGATTCTCATCCAAAAATTACTTTTTTACGGTGAATTTCGTTTTCATCATCAGTCATCATTTGAACATAAGAATCATAACGGCTTTCAGGAATTTTTCCTTCTTCAACTGCATTTTTCACGGCGCATTTTGGCTCGTTTAAATGTTGGCAATTGTGAAATTTACATTCATTTAATAATTCTCTCATTTCAGGGAAATAATGAGAAAGAACTTCTTTGTCAAGATTCACAATCCCAAATGCTCTAATTCCAGGCGTGTCAACAATATAACCTCCACTTGTCAATTTAAACATTTCTGCAAAAGTCGTCGTGTGTTTTCCTTGCATATTAGCGTCAGAAATTTCACCTGTTCTCAAATCTAAATTTGGATCTATCACATTCACCAATGAACTTTTCCCAACTCCACTGTGACCAGAGATCATAACCTGATTTCCATTGATTTCATTTCTTAAAAAATCAATTGTCTCCGGTTGATTGATAGAAATCTTATGACATGGATAACCAATCCGTTGATAGATATCAATTAGGGCGTCAACATACTCCATGTCGTATTCTGAATAAGTATCTGCTTTTGAAAATAGAAGAGTTGTTGGAATACGAAAAGATTCTGCAGAAACTAAAAAACGGTCAATGAACGCTAAATGTGTTACAGGCGCAACAGTTGTAACTAAAAGGTATGCTCGATCAACATTTGCAGCTAAAATTTGCATTTGTTTACTCAAGTTCGTCGATTTACGAACGATGTAATTTCTTCTCTCATCATAATCCGTAATTACTCGGTTACCTTCTTCGTCAATCGTATCGTTTATTGAAACAATATCACCAACAGCAATAGGATTGGTCGTTCGCAAAGCATCGAGACGTATTTTACCACGAACACGACAATTCACGATTGAACCATCTTCCAATTCTACATGGTACCATTTCCCTGTTGATTTTAATACTTTTCCTTTTGTTGACATAGAATGTAAAGTTAGAAAGAATTAGGATAAAATAGAAACTGAATAAATTAATATTAATATAGATTTCTAATATTTGAATCAGGAACATTTTAAACAAATTCAGAAAAATAATTTGTTTAAAATTGTTTATCTTTGAAAAATAATTTTCAATTTACCATGAATAATTACCTTGTATTAATTCTTTCATTTTTCGTTATTAATCTTTCCCAAAGTCAAAACAATGATGTTTTAGTTGGTTTAAATTCAGATTATTCAGATAGTAATCAGTGTATTTATACTTATTCATTGAAGGATGGTAATATCAATTATCAACATAATTTACGGAAAATAAATCCTTTTAATAATCCGTATTCTAGTGAATTACTTAAAGTGGGGAATAAATATTTTGGTTTAGGGGATAAATATTCTGAAAATGATTTTGGAGTTATTTATAGTTACAATGAACTATCAAATGAGTTTAAAGTTGAAAAGTCATTTTCTGGTAATAATGGAAAAATGCCATGGGGTAATTTAATGCAGGCTAGTAATGGTAAAATTTATGGGACAACATCTTATGGTGGTCAATTCAATTATGGTGTTATATTTGAATATGACCTTTTAAATGATACTTTGAAAGCAATTCATCACTTTGATGGTCTAAATGGAAGGAATGATAAAAATATCTCGTCTAATATTTCAAGTTTAATAGAGATATCAGAAAATATTCTACTAGGAGTTACTTCGGATGGTGGAATTTTTAATAATGGTATAATTTATAAGATAGATTTAGTTCAAAACAGTTTTACTAATTTGTTTGATTTTTCTAATCAGATTGGTTTTAAACCTAGTAATTATATTTTAAAAAAAGATGGATGTATATATGGTACCACACAGTCTGATGGACTTTATTATCCTGGTACAGTTTTTAAATATTCATTTAATGATAACCTTTTTACCACGATTTACGACTTTGGTTATAATCGAACAGGGTATAAATTTTTTATTA
>CANGHX010000064.1 GCA_947453715.1 Flavobacteriales bacterium
TACTATTAGTGATGGAGCAGGTTCTGTAATCCTAAACAATATCAAATCGAATGTCTTTGAAACATTTTTGACTGGAGGAAACGGCGATTTTACTCTTTCAGGTAAAGCTAATTTTGCTCATTTTATTGTTAAAGGAAATGGATATTGTAATACAACTGATTTTACTGCTAAAGATTCATTAGATGTTATAACAAATTCTAGCGCTTCAATAAAAGTAAATGCAAACAATACTAAATTTAGAACTGAAATAATAAGAAATGGAGATCTCTATTATATAGGATCCCCATTATCAATTAAAAATAAAGAATATAGTACGGGTAAATTAATAAACGCCAATTAAAGCGAATTATCCCTTTTTAATTTCATTAAGATTGTAAATGCTCTATCAATATCTACTTGTGAAACTATTGTAGTAAACTCGTTAGAAGTAGATACTATTTCAATTATATTAATTCCTTCCCAAGCTAAATGCTTCAATAAGTAATAATAGATACCATGCAATTCAGAATTTATTGGAGGCAATTTAACACTAACTGAAGCTAAATTCTTAGAATGAGCAGTTAACTTTTCGTCTTTAAAAATTTCATTTATTGTTTCAATATGATTCGAACTTACAATAAATGTTGTTTCTGTGATTCCATGACAAATTGTGAAAAAACTATCGTTTTCTTTATTTAACATGTTCATCAATTTTGATTGCTGCTCTTTAAGCGTATCAGAATTTTTAAATGTAAAATCAGCTAAATTACTTCTCACGAGCAAATCACCTATTTCCCCCATTACATTTTTTATCTTCAATTCTAATTGATGATAATATCCTGGAGGCATTCTTTTTATTGCCATCACAATAGCACCTTCATTTACTTCTTTTTTGAAGATTTCTTCTATTTCTGGTTTTAATTTTCTTGCTAAAGAAGAGATATTAATCAAGTTTTCAGCCATAGCTTCTCTTAAAAAAGGACTACGATTGATTAATTCTTCTGTGATTTTACCTAATGATTGCATTGAATTTATTTAGTTTAATTACACTTAAAACATAATTTAGCGTTAACAAAAATAGCGAATTAAACTTAATTAATTCGCTATTTGTTATTTTTTTAAAATTTTAGACAATTTTACAAACTAATCAAACACTTTTATAGACTTTATTTCTTTAATTATATCTAGTGCCAATTCTAATTGTTGCTGCTCAGACAAATTTGAATTATCAATAACAACAGCATCATCACATTGAATTAATGGACTTTCTTTTCTTGTTGTGTCAATAAAATCTCTTTCTTTTAAGTTTTGTGTAATCTCTTCTAAAGTTGCTTCATTTTCAGTACCTTTCAATTCTTCAAACCTCCTTTGAGCACGAATCTTAGGGTCAGAAGTAATAAACAATTTCAACTCTGCATTTGGAAACACAACAGAACCAATATCTCTTCCATCCATAACAACTCCACCATTTTTACCTAAAAGTCTTTGGGCATGAACTAATTTCTGACGAACTTGCTTAATAACTGCAACTTTTGAAACTAATGATGAAACTTTTATAGATCGAATTTTTGATTCGACATTTACATTATTTAAAATTAATTCTGGTTTTAATGTCGTTTCATTCATCACAAAAGATAATTGAATCTCCGGCAAACGAATTATCAATTCCTCAATATTAATATTATTTCCTTCTACTAAACCATTTTCGATACAATAGAGCGAAATACCTCTATACATTGCTCCTGTATCAATAAAAACATAACCTAACTCTTTTGCAAGTGCTTTAGCCATCGTGCTTTTACCGCATGAAGAATAACCATCAATTGCAATCGTTATGTTTTTACTCATTGAGGACAAAAAATATTACTTCGTTTTTAAATAAATGAATTGGAATTTCTGATATTTTTTCCTGTTAGAAGCATCATTCTCGTATTCAGGACCATCAACAACAGATTTTCTAATTACAACTGTCACCTTACCTTTTAACTCCTTATTTTTTGCGATATAAGAAATTAATTCTTTTTGAATATTTAAAGCTCTGATTTCTGCCAATGACTCATTATTTTTATAAGTACTAGTTGGAACTTTAGATGCAGAAGATTCGATTTCAATCGTCATATTTTTTCTTTCAGACTCTTTTAATTGAGTTTCAATTTCTTTTAAGAAAATCTTCAAGTCACCACTTTTTACAGATAGTACATTTCCATTATAACCGAAGTAGTGAATCATCTCAAAATCTTTCGCAGATGTATTTGCAACAATATTATCTTTTCTTTCAATTTCTTTTACACCAGTCTCTCTCAATCCTAACTCATTTTCCTTTGCAGGAACACTTGTTGCTGCTATTATTGGTTTTTCTGACGGATCAGTCGAAGAGATAACTTTCATTGTTTTAGTATCTAATAAAATTTCTCTGAAAATTTCGTGGTATTTACTATCACATTTAGTCGTTACTGTTTCTCTAAAAACTTCTGTATCTGAAGTTCCCTTTGTGATAACGTATTCATAATCTCTACAATGCTCTAATAATGAACTAAAAAACGTACCATCTCTCAAACGAGGAGTTGTAGAATTAGCCATTGTTTCCTCGCAATTCAAACAAGAAACAGTAATTTTTAAGTCAGAAGGAATTGGTTCACCATTAACTGTTTTGATATGCCCTTTCAAAGCTGCAATATTATTTAAACCAACATAATCATTCTGTATTTCATAAATGTCTTTTTCTCCAAATCCATTTTTTCTAAAAGAAGTCATATATCCTTTTAAACCATCAATAGTAGTTGTGTAAAAAATATCATCTCCAGGTGAATTTATAGGATATCCCATATTTAGAGGATCACCCCAAACATTATCTTCATCTCTTATTGTAACGAAAATATCAAACCCTCCCATACTTTTCGGACCATTACTTGAATAATAAAGTGTTTTATTATCACTCGCAATAAATGGAGAGTCTTCATCACTAGAAGTATTGATATTTGGCCCAAGATTCTGAGGTAAGCTCCAAGATCCATCAGGCATTTTAACAACTCTATAAATATCTCTTCCTCCTAATCCTCCAGGACGGTCAGAAACAAAATACATGTTCAAGCCATCAGTTGTCATTGTACAATGTGTCTCCCAACTCTCTGTGTTTACACCTTTATAGTCAATTCCTTTTATTTCTGTAAATGCATTTGATTTAAAGTCAGAAAAGAATAAATCTCCCCCACCCGTGTTATCTTGATAAACATAAATTCGTTTTTCATCTGAACTAACTGCAACTGTCGCTTCATTTCTTTGAGCTTCGCAAAAATCCATACGCTTAGGTGCAGTCCAACTACCCTTTTCATCACTGTAACTTACATAAATATCTTCAGGGTAATCATTACTTGAAGCATCTCTAAATGTTTCACTGTCGCCATTCTCCCAAGGTCTTCTTGAAGTAAAATATATAGCCGATCCATCTAAAGACACAACAGGTGAATATTCAGGATATTGAGTATTTATTGCTTTTCCGATATTTTTAACAATCGCTTTTTTTGGTCTTGCAATCATAGCTTTTGCTACATCACATTGAAGAATTGAATTATGAGCTTTATAAATTAATTCAGACTTCGTATTCGTTGAAATTAAAAATTGATTAAAATATTGCTTTGCCTTATCAAATTCACTGTTCAAATGATAGCATTTCCCTAAATGATAAAAAGCATCTATTGACGCATTTTTTTCATGTAAAGAATATAAATCATAATTTTCACTAGTGCTTAATATTGCTTTTTGAAGATAGGGAATCGCTTTTTCATAATCCATTTTAGAATACAACAAGATATATCCTTTTTTATAATTATAATTTGCACTTTCAGGTTGAAATTGAAGTAATTTATCGACTAAAATTTCAGCTAAATAAAGCTGATTATAATTCATTAAAGTAGAACTTTCAAATACTAATTCTTGCTCAGAATAAGTTGCTGCCATATTTCGGACTTCTAATTCCGTTTTTTGTCCAAACAAAGTAGCCGAAATAATCAAAGTGAAAAACGTGAATAGAATTTTAATCATATAATTTTATTAATAAAACAACATTTAACTATTAATTAAACAGAGTTGCTCTAGTATTCATTTGCTTTAACACTTCAAATTTAAAATTTTTAAGCTATAAATAAGGTATTTAAAGTAAAAAAATCACATTTAATTAAATAAATGTGATTTTTCAAATCTAATTTTTAACGATGTTAAATTCAGTTCTTCGATTCGCTTGATGTTCTGCTTCTGAACATGGAACAATAACTGTTCCTTCACATTCACATTTATTCACCAATTTGGTTTCACCATAACCCTTACCAGTAATACGTTCAGGATGAGTTATTTTTTTCTTAATATAATCTGCAGATGCTTTTGCTCTCTTATCCGATAAAATCATATTTGATTCTGCTGAACTTCTACAATCCGTATGTGAACCTAATTCAACATGAATTGTAGGGTTATCGTTCATGATCTTTATGATTTTCTCTAATTCAATTTTTGCATCTGGTCGAATCGCATATTTCGCTAAATCAAAATAAATCGGTTTCAAATTCAACACTTTAGCTAAATCCATTCCAACTTCGTTTCGTTCTAATTCATATTTTACTTCAATAGTAGCATTAGAATCTAATAAATGCTTCAGATCAAAAGTTTGAGTAAGATAACCTTCTTTTGAAACCTTAACCTTTAACACCAATGAGTCTCCATAATATTTATCTCTCACCACTGATGATTGAAAATCACCTAATTTACCTGTCAATAAAGTATCCAACTGAACTCCATCATAAAAAGCGATCATTTCAACTTTGGCACCATCTATTACGGCAGCTGATTTCTTATCTAACACTGTACCTTTTAACGCATAAGTCATTACAGGAATAATCGTTAGTTTATCAGTATTCAACAATACTTCTTTATAAACCTCTTCATATTTCTTTTCACAACCTGTACTGAATTTCTCGCGATATATTTCATTCTTACCATCATTTGAGCAGAAAATCATTTCGTAATCTGAACATGATTCTAACGTACTAAAGAACGAACCATCTCTTAATCGTGGTGACAAAGTAATATCTGGTCTTTCAGGATAACTTACATTATGAAGTGTAATCGTAATATCCTGAGGAATTGGCTTATTTCTAACTGTTTTTATTTTACCTTTTAAGACTGTTATAGCGGAAGTTCCAAGGTAATCATTTTGAATTTCATAAATATCTTTTTCACCAAAACCATCTTTACGATCAGAAGTTAAATAACCTTTATATCCATCGACAGTAGTTGTATAAAAAACATCGTCACCTGTTGAATTTATTGGATAACCAACATTAATAGGTGTTTGCCAAACATTGTCAGCATCTCTTATAGACATGAAAATATCAAATTGCCCCATACTTTCTGGCCCATTACTTGAATAATAAAGCGTTTTATTATCAGCAGCAATAAACGGACAGTCTTCATCATATGGGGTATTGATAGTTGGGCCTAAATTTTGAGGCAAACTCCATGATCCATCAGGCATTTTTACAATTCTATAAATATCTCTACCTCCTAATCCTCCTGGTCTTGCAGAAACAAAATACAAATTTAAACCATCGATTGTCATAGTACAATGTGTTTCCCAAGAAGAAGAATTGACACCGGGGAATTTTAAATCTTTGATTTCTCCAAATGCATTTGATTTAAAATCAGTATAAAATATATCACCGGCACCTTTATTATCTTGATAAATATATACTCTTCTTTCATCTGGACTAACTGATATCGAAGCTTCATTTCGTTCGTCTTCACAAAATTCTAATCGTTGAGGAGATGTCCATTTTCCATTACCATCATTATAACTCACATAAATATCTTCATGAAATTCATTTAAAGTTGGATCTTTGAATTGCTCTGTTGAATGCTCATCCCATGATCTTCTTGATGTAAAATACAATGCCGTCCCATCAAGTGAAATAAATGGTGAATATTCTGGAAAAGATGAATTTATTTCTTTTCCTAAATTAATAACTTTAACATTTTTAGGATTTGTTATTAATTTTTTAGCTACTTCACATTGCAAAATACACAGTTGGGCATCATCTAATAAAGGTGATTTTTTTTGTGTTACTTCAATGAATTTATTGTATTGAACAATGGCTTTATCAATTTGTCCATCGATATGATACGCTTTTGCTAAGTGATAAAATGCGTCTAATGAAGCATTTTGCTCTGAAGTCGAAAACAAATCGTAATTCTTATGCGTTTTCAATATTGCTTTTTCCAAATATGGAATTGCTTCCGCCGCATTTTTGCGAGAATTCAAAATAATAAAACCTTTTCTGTAGTTGTAATTTGAACTTTCTGGTTGAAAATCTAACAACTTATCCGTTAAAATTTCAGCGTAATACAAATAACCATCACCTAATAATTGTGAGCATTCAGCTACTAAATCAAATTCGGAAAACGTTCTAGCATCTTTTCTAATTTGCAACTCAGTTTTCTGAGCAAAAACTATAGATGCACTTACAGTAATAAATAGTGTTAAAATTAAATTCTTCATAGTTTGTAACAATAAAAACCCCCAGGTAAATATAGCTGAGGGTTTTACAAATTTAGTATTATTCTAATTAAAATTCTCTATTTGGATCAAATTGTTCTAAATAATCAGCAACTCTTCTCACAAATTGTCCTCCTAAAGCTCCATCAACAACTCTATGGTCATATGAATGAGATAAGAACATTTTTTGACGTATACCAATAAAATCACCATCTGGAGTTTCAATAACTGCAGGCACTTTTCTAATAGCACCTAAAGCTAAGATTGCAACTTGTGGTTGATTAATAATTGGAGTACCCATAACATTTCCAAATGTACCGACATTCGTAACTGTATATGTTCCACCTTGAATATCTTCAGGTTTTAATTTATTATTTCTAGCATTGTTTGCTAACTCGTTCACTTTTTTAGTTAATCCAACGATGTTTAAACGATCAGCATTTTTAATTACAGGAACAATTAAATTTCCAGTCGGTAATGCTGCTGCCATACCTACATTAATTTCTTTTCTAACAATGATATTTGTCCCACTTACAGAAACATTAATCATTGGGAAATCTTTAATTGCTTTTGCGATTGCTTCAATAAAGATTGGAGTAAATGTAATATTCTCCCCTTCTCTTTTCATGAATTCATTTTTCACCTTGTTTCTCCATTTAACGATGTTTGTAACATCAGCTTCAACATAAGAAGTAACGTGTGGAGAAACATGTGTTGACATCACCATGTGCTCAGCAATGATTTTACGCATACGATCCATCTCAACGATTTCATCACCTGGTAATGGGAAAACTACTGGCTCTTTAATATGAGCTAAGAATCCATTTGAAGCTGGAGCTACTGGAGCAGCTTGTGCAACTGGAGCTGGAGTATTCGCTTCAGTTTTAGCAACTGGAGCAGCAACAACATTCCCTCTATTATCTACAAGATTTAAGATATCTTTTTTAGTAACTCTTCCTGCTTGACCAGAACCTTCTAATGATTCTAATTCAGAAATTGAAATCCCTTCTTTTTCAGCTATACTTCTTACTAATGGAGAATAAAACTTACCTGATGGACCATTTTTTGAAATTGCTTCTCCTGAAACATTTGCTACAGCCTCATCAATTGATTTAGAGATTTCAGCAGCAGAAACTGTTGGAGCTGAAACTTCTTTAGCTGGTTCAGCTGCAGCAGCACCTTCACCATCAGTAGAAATAATTGCAATTACATCACCAACTTGAGCAACTTGATCTTTTGTGAAAAGTTGTTTTATTAAAACACCAGCAGCTTCTGAGGGAAGTTCATTATCAACCTTATCAGTCGCAACTTCTACTAGAGGTTCATCTAAGTTTACAGTATCACCTATGTTTTTCAACCAGTTTGTAATTGTAGCTTCTGTAACGCTTTCTCCCATTTTAGGAAGTCTAATTTCAATTTGTGCCATATTCGAAATGGTATTTCAATTATTTTCGTTTGCAAAAATAAGGTAAAAATCCTTTAAAACAATAGTAATTAATAATTTTAGAAATTAGATTCTTATATTTTTAATATTGTTAAAAAAAAATAACTATTTACGATCCAATTTTCGCCATGCATTTTTCAATATTACAACATCTTTTTGTATCGAATAATCTCTTGCATAAATTAAATTCAGCTTATCAGAAGCAACAGCATTTTGCACACTTTTATCAGATGGATAAAGAATTCCAGGCTTTATTTTAGGTAATTGATAATCGTTTGAATCTTGATTAAATTGATAGCCCACAATCGTTTTTTTGCCACCTAATACAAAGAAAATATTTTTTAAAAATTGTAGCTTGTTTTGAAAACAAAACACTAATATAGGACATATTAGTAAAATTAAAACAGAGGAGAAAATATCAAATGTTCTCTTATTCCTAATATTTGATTTTGTTGTAATCGAATTTATATTCATCACATAAAGATCTCCAGCAGTATCGATAGAATTACTTCCAATCAAATACAAACTATCCGGTTGGGCAATCTTAAAATCTAACTCTGGCGAACTAATTTTTGCCATCCAATAAATGATTGACTGTGCCGTATTATCTTTTGCACAGAAAATAACCTCATCAATTTTATGAATATATATTACCTGATCTAACTGATTTAATGAGCCAATAAAAAAATTATTTCTTTCTTCCGAAGAGGAAACAAATTGTATGCTTTCAATTTTCGAATTCGTCTGTTCAATAATCTGTGAAACCCTTTTAGATTCTTCTTCCGAACCGACAATCACGAATTTCTTGTTTTTGTTTGTAATCAAACCAAATCTCTTTCCTATTGTTAGATGCAAATAGATGCGAGAAAGACTAAAATAGACTGAAACCCAAATCGATCCCATTAAGATATATAATCGAGAAAATTGCCATTCTTTTGGTAATAAGGCATAAATGACTAATATTACTAATGTACCAAATAATGGAGCTTTAATGTATTTAAAAAGTTTAATTGGTGAATCATATCCTCCAAAAAACAACACACTAAACATCCAAACTAAGGAATAAGCTGGTATTGAATAATTTATTACACTTATAGGAAATTCGATATTATCCATTTTCCAATAATTTGTCATTGCATATAATCCACCTATAACAAGGAGAACATCGAAAGCAGGTAAAGTAATTTGTTTTATAAAACGTACTAAAATAGCAAGAAAAGCCCTAAAATAAATCGCACAATTAATCAAAAAAGAAAACAATTTTGCATTCTTTTGAGAGAAATGTTTTTGAGCAAAAATGACCATTGCACGGTAAAAAACAAAGACATAATTCACGGAACTTTTCTTTGTGCTTTCTCCTTTGTAATGGATAATTCGTGTTTCAGGAAAATAATAATTTTTATAACCTCCTAACTGTATTCGATAGGACAAATCAATATCTTCTCCATACATGAAAAAAGCTTCATCCAATAAACCAACCTTATTCAAAGCCTCAGTCCTCATTAACATAAAAGCACCACTCAATATATCTATTTCATTGGTTTCAAATTCACTTAAATTCCCTAAATGATACTGACTAAATTTTTTAGACTTAGGGAAAAGTCGAGATAACCCGAAAATTTTATAAAAAGCAACTGATGGAGTTGGTAAACCTCTTTTTGATTCTGGTAGAAAATTTCCTTTTCCATCCAACATCCTAACACCTAAACCTCCCGCATCAGGATGTTCATCCATAAATTGAATAACTTTTGAAAAAGTATCTTCTTCAACTACTGTGTCCGGATTAAGCAACAAAACGTATTCACTCGAAGACAATTCAATTGCTTGATTATTCGCCTTCGAAAAACCTCTATTGTCTTTATTCGCAATTAAATTAACTTCTGGAAATTTCTGAGCAACCATTTCCACTGAACCATCAATAGAATTATTGTCCACAACAAACACTTCTCCGGAAACGTTTTCCAAGGCTTTTCTTACCGAGTTTAAACATTGTTCCAAGAAGTATTCTACATTGTAATTAACAATGATGACACTAATTTTATATTTGAATGGGTTACTCATATTTAATTGAGACTGTAAGATTTTAGGATTCAAGACTGAAAGACCTTTATTATCTTATAATCTTGAATCTTTTATTCTTGAGTCTATTATCTACTTAACAGCTATACAAGAAATTTCAATTGGAACATCTAATGGTAATTTAGCTACCTGAACAGTTTCTCTTGCTGGTGGAATATTTTTAAAATAACTACCATAAATTTCATTTACAACAGCAAAATCATTCAAATCCTTCAAGAAAATACTGCATTTTACTACATTATCTTCGTTCATTCCTTCTTCAGCTAATAACGCGAAAATGTTTTTTAATACTTGATGCGTCGCATTTTGAATTGAATCAACCACTAAAGTTCCATCAACTGGATTTAATGGAATTTGACCACTTACATACAACGTATTATTTGCTAAAATAGCTTGACTATAAGGTCCTATTGGTGCTGGAGCTCCTGAAATTTGAACAGCTTTTTTCATTTTTTTATTTTTATTTGATAACTAAATACAGTACAGTATTTCCTGAGTTATAGTTAACTTTGTTACAAGTTTAAGAATTTTAAAGCAAATTGCATTGAAAGTATTCATTTTAGATAATTATGATTCATTTACATACAACCTTTCACATTATATTGAAAGTTTTGATGTTGAAGTTTGCGTTAGACTAAATGATCAATTCAAACTGTCTGAAATTGAAGAATTTGATAAAATCATTCTTTCTCCGGGGCCAGGAATCCCAAAAGACGCTGGCAAATTAATGGAGGTGATTCAACAATATCATTCAACTAAACCAATTTTAGGAGTTTGTCTTGGAATGCAAGCTATTGGAGAATTTTTTGGAGAAAAATTAATCAATTTAGAAACTGTAAAACACGGTGTTCAGGAATCCATTCATTTTTTTAAGCCTTCTTCCATTTTTCAAGATATTACTTCTCCTCAATCTGTTGGACTTTATCATAGTTGGGCTATTAAACCTTTTGAAAACAATCCGAATATTGAGATTACTTCTAGATCTGAATTCGGAGTAACAATGTCGATTCAACATAAGAATTTACCAATCTTTGGCGTTCAATTTCATCCGGAATCTATCTTAACTCCTGAAGGAAAAAAAATGATTCAGAACTTTTTAGAAGTGTGTTAGATTCTCTTCCAAAACGGATGAAATAGTATTTTTGATTCGATCTTCTACCTTTACCTTATCAGCAAAATTATTCCAAGTTGAAACAATACTCATTATTTCAGTGATAATCCGGTCTGCTTTTTTCACATTAATAGATTCCGCCAATCTCAACAAATCACTTCTCAAAAAATCCTTTCGCTTTCCATTAATACTCAACGCATGTTGACTTACCCAAATACTTGTTGGACTATAAGCATAACATACATCATATGCAGGAGCTAATTCCCATCGACCTCCTTTTTTCAATCTGAATGAGAAGTTTTTTGTGTGATCATCACAATTTTTAGCCAAAACATTAAATACCATTCTTCGAAACATTTGTTCCGCTTCTGGATAGGATAATCTAAGTTTTCGCATCGTCTGAAACAGTTGCTCATAGCTAAAACTGTTCACTTCATTGTAATCAAAATGCTGTAAAGCGCAAAAAGTTTGAATGTGAAATTTCACCTCATTTCCTTCTCTATCGAAACGCTTGGTCATAAAATGTGCTCGTCCATTTTCTTCCAACAAACGACTCTCCTTCATTTCTATCCCACAGGCTATCGCCATTTCATAATAAGCCATTTCAACACGACCATATCCTTGACTTTCTCCGAATTGAGTATCACTAACGCCATCTAATTTCAACAACCAATGTTCAAATCCTTGAGGCGCTTTTGCTTGACCAGATTTTACTTCACCTGTCTTTTCATTGTAGGCTATTACCGCCTTTGGTCGAGCACCTCCTGCAGATGTTCCTATTCTCAGAATATCTAACATTGCTTTTTGCTGCTCTTTATCTAGTTGCGTTTCAAACGACTTTTTATGATCTAGCAGTTGACTTGCCACACGAACCAAACTATCCAATTCAACTGAAACAGCTTGCTTAGAAGATTTTAATTGACTCGGTTCAAACTCCAACGCCCCCATTCCTCTTGTGCCAATAAAACAAAGCTGTTCAACAGGATTCATACTATTTGGCAAACGACCATTTTGCACCAACCAACTATTGATTAATTGATGACCATAACGGTCAGGGAGAACATCCGCAAGTAAACCTGGCAAGCCTTTAAATGTATCAAAATCAGAATTTCTTTGTTGGCGTAATTCAGGAAAACTAAAAATATTATTTCCTGATGCAATCGGCATTTTGATTGGTGATAAATCGATGTTCTGCTTTATAAATTTAGTATCATATTCGAAACTCGCTAGGCCATTTGTTTCATCCCAAGCTACAGCTCCTACAATTTCGCCCCATATTTTTACAAACGCTGTCGTAATCATTACCAATCCAATTCTTGCGATGAACTTTTATCGTTTTTGCGCACTCTTTTTCTTTCCGCCTTCTCTAATTTCGCTAAAGCAATCGGACTGACCTGTTTTTTCGCTTTAAAAAAATCAATAAAATCAAGTTGATTTAATACTCGTAACACTTGCAATAAGGTTGTCAAAGTTATCCCTTCCCCTTTTTCAAGCAAACTTAAAGTAGAACGACTAATTCCTGAAGATTTCGCTAGATCATCTTGTGTTTTATTTTGAGAAACACGTTGAAACTTCACAAACTCTCCTATCATTCGAGAAAGTGATTCGTCCGAATATTCAGAGTAATCAATGTATGAATTATCAGTCATTATCAATAATAATATTACTTAATGTATCGATTTTCATACAAATATAGGTAATATTTTAAACAATAAAAACAAATAAATGTATGATTTTTCATTCAATAACAACCTAAAAGTTATTTAGCGAATGAAAAATCAGACAAAATTTAATAATTTTTAATAAAGTTATTTGATTATTTGAAACTGTGTTTTTCAAAATATTGAATACAATCTTTCAATCTCCTCAGTACTATTAAAACTATGTAAACAAATTCGCAATCCCTCTCTTCCCTTTGGAACGGTTGGCGAATAAATTGGTTTGATTCCAAAATTAGCTTTTTGTAATTTTATAGCTAATTCTTTTGTTTTCTCTACATCTCCAATTTCTAACAATTGAATCGGAGAATGAATATCTGATGAAAAATTAAACTCCTTAAATGTCTCTCTAAAAAAAGCTATTATCTCTTGTAATCTGATCCGTTGAGTTTCATTCTGATGGTACTCAATCACTTTACCAATTCGATTATAGCTTTCTGGAGGTAAGGCAGTTGTATAAATAAATGATCGTGAAAAATTTATCTGGTAATCAATTAATTCTTTACCCCCTAGAATTACAGCTCCATGAGAACCGTAAGCCTTTCCGAAAGTAACCAAACGAGCAAAAACAGCCTTTTCAATTTCTTCTTGATAAACCAATCCTTTCCCCTTTTTTCCAAAAACTCCAGCTGCATGTGCTTCGTCAACAACTAAATACGCATTGTATTTTTGACAGATTTCTGCAATTTGTTTCAGTGGAGCGATATCACCATCCATGGAATACAAAGATTCTATGGAAACATAAATTGTCCCTTTTAACTTTTCAAGTTTTCGCTCTAAATCACTGATATCATTATGCTTGAAGGATATAGATTCTGCAAAACTCATTCGAACACCATCTCTTACACTTGCGTGAATATATTCATCATACAAAACGGTATCTCCACGCTGCGGAACACAACTAAAAAAACCAATGTTCGCATCGTAACCAGAATTGTAAATTAAAGCTGATTCCGCTCTGAAAAAAGTTGCTAATTTCTCTTCGGTTGCTAAAGCTATTTTTGAAGTTCCTGAAATCAAACGAGAACCTGTGCTTCCATTTTGAGTTGGATATTCTGATTCAAATTTAACTCGTGACAATCCTAAATAATCGTTTGAAAAGAAATCAATCGCTCCTTCAAACGAAGAAAGGGAACGTAATGTCCCCTCTTCTATTCTTTTATTTAGTTTGTTTTTTAGTTTTGAATCCATTATTTGATTTGAA
>CANGHX010000065.1 GCA_947453715.1 Flavobacteriales bacterium
TATTTAAATGGTAAACAATTTTACCTTGTTTTTTAGCTGTTTCTGCATAAGGCACCAATTTACGAATTGGTGAAGCAGGCATATCGTTCGCTTTTGTAGAAATTTTTGGCATATTCTCTTTAATTTTAAAGCAAATTTAAAGAGAAAGTTGCAATTCTCTCAATCTATTTTAAGTTCTTTTTAAAAAAGACGTTGAAAGTTTATTATTTAACAACTTAAAGAATGTGAATTTCAATTTCCCATTGAATAATTTATCTCTGAGAACCTTCAAAACTAAAATATTCACGTACTTTTGTCTCGAATAAATTTCAACAAAATGATCCGAAATCTATTATTTATTTCAACTTTATTATTTGTTTTCATTTCCTGTAAAAACACATCTCAAAAGTCTTCAAGCCCAGTTCATGAATTAAAATTATTGGATTCACTCGAGAAAGTTGAAAATCAAAGAAAAAATCAAAATCTATCTGAAAAATTATTTAAAAACTTCAATTTAGTTGATATTCAAGAAATAAATAAATCTATAAAAGTTGATTTGAAATATGCTACTTCAGACAATTTCATGAAAATAAAATTATACGATAAACTATCAAAAGCTTATTTACAAAAAGATGTTGCTCAACGCCTTTCGAAATGTCAAGACTATTTAACTTCAATTGATTCAAAATTATATTTACTGATTTATGATGCTGTTCGACCTTTAAGTACGCAACAGAAAATGTGGGATGCCCTGGACACAATTCCATTTCAAGAACGGACGAAATTTGTTTCTAATCCTGAAAATGGAAGTGTACACAATTATGGAGCTGCAGTTGATTTAACTATTTGTAATTCAAAAGGTGAACCTTTAGATATGGGGGCTGGTTATGATGATATTCGCAAAATAGCGCACCCAAGTTTAGAAGATCAATTTTTAGCTTCAGGCGAACTTACGATTGAACAAATAGAAAATAGAAAATTGCTTCGAAAAGTTATGACCTCTCAAGGTTTTATAAATATCCCCTCTGAATGGTGGCATTTTAACGCATGTCGAAGAGATGAAGCCAAAAGAAAATACCCTCAATTACTAGAAGAATAACCGCCAAACTTCGATACGTTTAATTATTGATTTTTCTTCGAAAAAAATAATTAAACTACTCAGCCTGACGGTTAGAATTCATATTCAATTATTAATTTTGTTTTACTTCGATTATTTATTAAATGGATTTTCTTTGAAAAAAAGTAATTAATCTACTCAGTCTGACGGTTAGAATTTATTTTTGATTTAACTATTAAGTTAGTCTGAGTTGCATTATTTATGAAAATTTATTTCAAAAAAATGCATATCGAAGACCGACTTAATCAACTTTTTCATTAAATTAATTAATAAAAACACCTAAATGAAACAATATTTTGTATACATAATTACTTGTTCTGATGATTCTTATTATGTTGGAATTACAAATAATATTAAACGTCGATTCATTGAACATTCCTCAGGAAAAAATCCTAATTCTTATACTGCTAAAAGATTACCCTTGAAATTATCTTATTTTGAAGTTTATAATTATCCTTTGAATGCAATCAAAAGAGAAAAACAATTAAAAGGTTGGTCAAGAATAAAAAAAGAGGCGTTGATGTCTAAAGAATATAAATCACTTAAATTTTTTGCTAAACAGAAAAATTGGAGCAAACGACATTCAAGAACTTAACATTTCAGTAATCGTCAGCCTTCGATACGATTAATTATTGGTTTTTCTTCGAAAAAGAATAATAAACTACTCAGTCTGACTAATTAAAATTCAATTTAAAACTATACAACAGTCAGTCTGAGTACCATTTTATTCAAAATGAAATTGAGAAAAAAATGTGTCCCGAAGACTGACGATCAAATGAAAATTATTCTATTTTTGTTTTGATGAAACTATATCTCAAACTTATTTTCCTTTTAATTGGATTTCAATCTATTAGTTTGAGTCAAAATACTATTGAAGATAGTGTGATCAAAAGAAAAACGTTCGAAACTACTTACACTTCAACAAAGCCTAAAATTGATGGAGACATTTCTGATGAAGTTTGGAAAAAAGCTAAAGTTTATTCAGATTTTCGCCAAAATTTTCCTAATTATGATGTACCTGCAAGTCAACAGACTGAAGTTAGAGTAATCTATGACAACACCTCTATTTACATTGCAGCCAAAATGTTTGATACGCATCCTGATAGTATCGCTAGACAATTAGGTTCTAGAGATAATGATTTATATGCTGATCAATTTCGTTTGGTAATTGATACCTACAACAAACAACAAGATGCTTTTGATTTTACAGTATACGCTTCAGGTGTTCAGGTAGATAGTCGTTTTTCAGATGGGAATTATAACGCAGTTTGGGAGAGTAAAGTAAAAATCAATGAAGATGGTTGGACAGCTGAAATTAGAATCCCCTACTCGGCAATTCGTTTTCCAGTTGCTGATGAGCACTTATGGGGAATTCAATTTACACGCAAAATAGCTCGAAATGGTGAATTTCTTCAATGGGCATTAACACCAAGAGGTGTAAATAATCCTTTAAAATATTGGGGTAAATTAACTGGTCTTCATCACATTAAAGCTCCAGTACGTTTATCACTTACGCCTTTTGTTACTGGGGTAACAAGTCATTATCCATACAATACTCCAGGACAAAGTGATTTCTCACAACGTTTAGCAGGAGGAATGGATTTAAAATATGGTTTAAATGAATCTTATACGTTAGACATAAGTCTTCTCCCCGATTTCACTCAAGTTCAAAGTGATAATTTGGTGAAAAATTTAGGCGCGTTTAAACAACAATATGATGAACAACGCCCTTTCTTTCAAGAAAATACAGATTTATTCAACAAAGGTGGACTGTTTTATTCCAGAAGAATTGGAGGTTTACCAACAAGACATCATGATGTTGAAAATAATTTAAAAGCAGGTGAAACAATTATTTCAAATCCCAATTCAACAAAACTTTTGAATATTGCCAAAGTTTCCGGTAGGTCAAGTAAAGGTTTAGGAGTTGGGATGTTAAATGCAGTACTTGATAACACTTACGCCACAATACAAGATTCAGTAGGTAATACTCGAAAAGAACTTGTCGAACCGTTTTCAAATTACAATGTGACTGTTTTAGATAAACAATTGAAAAACAGTTCAAATGTATATCTAATAAACACTAATGTTTACAGAGCTCAAAAATATGAATTAGCAAATACAACTGGAATTGGTGGACAACTAAATAATAATAAAAACACGTATTATATTGCTGGAAATGGTGTAATGACCAACGTTTTTGATAATGACACTAATTCAAATAGGTATAAAGACAACTATGGATTTTTGTATAATTTAAGTGCCGGAAAAAGTAGTGGAAAATTTACCTTCAATATTAATTCAGCCGGAATTAGCCCAACATTCAACAATAACAATCTTGGAATTACACAAGAAAGAAATTTCATAAGTAATTCAATAGATGCTAATTACAATCAATATTTACCTTTCAAACAATTTGTAAATGGTGGTTTTGGTGGTAGCATCAATCATGTGATGAACTACACGACACATACTTTCAATCAAATGCAATTCTCACTGAATGGATATTTAACTTTTAAAAATTATGCTTCTGTTCATTTAGATGGTGCAACTTCACCTTGGGGAGAAATTGATTATTATGAACCTCGAGTTTCTGGACGTTATTTTCACCGAACAAAAAACTTCTATTCTAGTGTTAATTTTAGTTCAGATTATCGAAAAAAATTCACTTACAGTGCCTATTTCTGGGGTGGATCAACAGGTTTGGTTTCCCCTACAATTGGAAATAATCCTTTTTTTGGATTTGGCTGTGGACCTAAAATGAGACTTTCAAATAAATTAACTGTTGCTGCAAACGCTTCATACTCAGAAGACAATAAAGATCGAGGTTGGGTAAATTTCGATACAAACGGTGATATTATTTTTGGGGTACGCTATTTAACAAATGTGTCTTATGACTTCAATATCAGATACATGTTTAAGAATAATTTATCCTTAACATTAATTGGAAGACATTATTGGTATAGAGGTCATTATGTTAGCTTCCATAATCTTTCAGACAAAGGCGAATTATTAGATGATACACAATACGCTCAAAATCACGATTTCAATTTCAATACCATCAATGTAAATATGCTTTTTGAATGGCAATTTGCACCTGGAAGTTTTGCAACACTTTCTTGGAAAAACAACATCAATAGCGATAGCCAAACGATTATTAATCAATTTGATAAGAATTTTAAATCAACTTTTGCTTCAAGTCAATTAAATACTTTATCACTTCGAGTGATTTACTTTTTTGATGTCCTTTATTTGAGAAAGAAGCAGTTAGTTAATAAGATATAACAGTAATAATTATTCAATTTTATATTGTATCTAACAAAATAAATACATACCTTTAACGTTAGTAACGCAAAACATCTCTAATGATTAAAGAATTTGGGGAAAAAGAATCAGAAAAAATTTGGAATGGTGTAGTTTCAAAAAAAATACCGATTGAAATTCAAAATGTCGCTCGAAGAAAATTGAGAATGATTAACAATTCAAATGATATTAATGATTTAAGAATTCCTCCGGCAAATAGATTAGAGAAACTAAAAGGAAATCTTTCAAATTATTACAGTATTCGAATAAATAATCAATGGAGAATAATTTTTATTTGGGAGAATAACGATGCTTATGATATTAAAATAGTTGATTATCATTAAATTAATTTAAAATGGAAAAATTAAACAATGTACATCCTGGAGAAATTTTATTAGAAGAATTTTTAATTCCTCTTGAAATAACTGCATATAGACTTGCAAAAGAAACGTTTATTCCTCAAACAAGAATATCTGAAATAATTAAAGGAAATAGAAGAATTACTGCTGATACTGCATTACGATTCTCTAAGTATTTTGGAACAAGTGCTAAATTTTGGATGGGTCTTCAAGATGACTATGATCTTGAAGAAGAAACAACAAATAAAGAAAATGAATTAAATAACATTAAACCTATGAATACGAACGCAGCTTAATTTTTTTACAAGCTACTTCAAAGCCCCTTCCTTCAACGAGCAAGTAGAAATATATACTTTTTCAACGCCTAATTTTTCGATGATCCATTGCACTTTTACAGCTGCAATTGGAGCCATTTTCTTTCTAATAGCGATTATTCGTTCATTTGTATCTCGTTGTGCTTCTGATGAAAGAATAATTTCTTCAATCACTTGAATAAAACGCTCGAAAGGTAGTTCAATCATCGCCACTTCATCTTTGATATCTTGATCATGCACCATTTCGTAAAATGTCTCAAACGTCCCTGAAGCACCGATTAATATTTTTTCTTTTTTCCCTTCGAAATAATTACCCGCTTTTTCATCTAACCAATTTTTTACTGTGGCAATATCCTCTTTTGTCATTGGATCAGAAAAAGTAAACTCTTGAAATATGCGCAATAATCCAATATTTAAACTAACTAAATTTGAAATTCCATTTTTATCAGCAAAAATGAATTCTGTACTTCCTCCTCCGATATCCATGATTACAGCTGGTTCACTGAAATCATAAGACCAACTTACTCCTTTGTAAATCAACTCAGCTTCAATTTCACCTGTAATGACTTTTATTTCAATTCCTGTTACTTCTTTTACAGCAGTTATAAAATCATTTGAATTTTCAGCATCTCTAATTGCTGATGTACCAAACGCATTGATACGTTCAACTTTAAATTCAATACATTTACTTTTGAAATTCGCCAAACATGTTAATCCTCTTTCAAACGCATCGGGAGCAATTACTCGTTTATTAATCCCTCCCATTCCAATTGAAACTCCTTCTTTAGCCGAGTGTAAAATTTCAAAATGGTCATCAATTACATCAGCAATTAATAAATTAAATGTATTTGTTCCTAAATCAATTACTGCTACGTTCATATTAAGATTTTTTAACCCATTGAAAAATTTGTTTCAATCGAATTCTGTGACCAAATTGTAAGATTCCATTTGAATATAAACGACCAGCTAAATTCAAAACTAAAAATGTTGAAATAATTAAAATCAATAAAGATAAATACATTTCATATGCATGCCCTGGAGCATAACCTTGTGCTAATTTCACCATTACTACTACAGGAGCTGTAAATGGTAAATAATGAAATAACTGAGCCAATGGTCCTTCCGGATTTTCAAGTACATAATATCCGCCATACAATGCGAAAATCAGTAAAAAGATAAGTGGTAACACGAATTGTTGACCATCATTTTCTGAACCAGTAGTTGCACCAATAGCAGCAAATAAAGCTCCATAAAAGAAATAACCAACGATAAAAAACAATACAAAATAAACGGTCATCGTTGTGAAATTGATTCTTTCATAGATCAATTGTACGAATTGATTGTATTCCTTTGCAGTAAAAAATTGTTCTTGATATGTTTGATTTTGAACTTCAGCTGTCATTTGGGTTATATTCAAATTTGTTGCTTCTAACATGTTAGGGAATAAAGTCTCTCTCATGAAATACAAACCAAAACCAATAACAATTAACCAAATTAGAAATTGAAAAATCGCAGTCAAACCAACACCTATAATTTTCCCTAACATCAATTGATTTGGAGTAACGCTTCCCAATAATACTTCAACAATACGGTTGCTTTTTTCTGTCGAAACGCTTCTTAAAATCGTCATTCCAAATAAGAAAATAAAGACGAAAATCATTGCTCCATAAAAGAACCCTACCCAACCTCTCATGTCAGAAGATTCATCTTTCGGATCGTAAACATTTTTATAACTCAATGAAATTGGTTGTTTTACCTTTCTAAATTCAGAAAGTTTTAACTTCGTAAATTGAGAAACCAATACTTCTTCCAATCTTCGTTCAAATTGATACTGAACTCTAATTTGCATTTTCATCGAAGGCTTTTCTCTGTGAAAAACAAAACCTGTTTTATTAGACAACACTTTATTATTTACTTCTAACATGGCATCAAATTTCTGATACTTTTTAGCTGCCGCGAATTCTTCTATTTCGATGTATCCATCTGCAAAAGAATAATCAATCGCTTTGTCTTCATGTGCCATTATTTTGTTTTCCATAATTCCTGCTGGATCAACAATCAACACATTCCAATGTTGCTTCGATTGACCTTCAATAGAAAACAAAACATATACTAGAGCTAAAATTGTTATCGGACCAAATATTGATAACAAAAGAAATGAACGTGTTCCAAGTCGCTCTTTCCATTCTCTTAATGCAATTAACCAACTATTTCTCATGCTATTTCTTTGTTATTATTTGAAACTAAATCAATAAATACTTCCTGCATTGTCGGTGTAACTTCCCAAGCGGCTTCCATATTTACCTGTCCAACCAATGTTCTTAATAAATCATCAAATTTGTTATCGCCTCTCATAGAAACTCGAACAATAAAACGATCATCGCTTAAAACTTCTTTATCGACAATTTCAAAACCAGTCCACAAAGCATTGACAAAGCCTAACATATTTCCTTTGAATTTAATAGCGTACAAACCACTTTTACGTTCATCTTGTAAAGCAGTAATTGAGTTCTCTGCAATTTTTTTAGACGAATTAATCAAAGCAACACGATCACACATTTCTTCAACGCTTTTCATATTATGAGAAGACAAAATGATTGTTTTTCCTTTCGCTTTCATTTCAATCAATTCTTGTTTGATTAATTCCACATTCAATGGATCAAAACCGCTAAAAGGCTCATCTAAAATCAATAACGAAGGATTGTGTAATACAGTACAAATGAATTGAACCTTTTGCGCCATCCCTTTCGACAACTCTTCAATTCTTTTCTTTCTCCAAGCTTGAATTTCAAATTTATCCAACCAATAATTCAAAGTTGTTTGAATATCTCTTTTTGACAATCCTCTCAATTGACCAAGAAATATTGCTTGATCTTCAACGGTCATCGTACGATACAAACCTCTTTCTTCCGGTAAATAGCCAATATTCGCTAAATGTTTTTGAGAAAGGATATCTCCATCAACGAAAACAGAACCTTTATCTGGTTCTATTATTCGATTGACAATTCTTATTAAAGTAGTTTTCCCAGCTCCATTTGGACCAAGTAAACCATATATTTCTCCTTTGTTTACGGATAACGAAACATCATCCAAGGCAATTTTTCGATAAAATGATTTCGAAATATTTCGGACTTCTAACATCTTTTTTTCCATAACATCGAAGATAAGTTTAAAATTAGTAGCGTTTTGAATGAGTTTAATTACTTGTTCATTGTTGATTGTTAATTTCTGTTTGGGTTTGGTCAGCCTTCGATACGTCCTTCTATTTAATTTTCTTTGAAAAAAAATAAGGACTACTAAGTCTGACAATTCACGGTAAGAGTTTTAGATAGTAATATTAAACGAAATTCTATTTCAAGCCTGAATTGATAGACTGAGTAGATTATTATTCAAAATGCAATGGAGAATAATTATCGTATCGAAGTCTGACTGCTTACTTTTAAAAATTATGAATTACATTTGCAACAAGATGGAAGAGCAAAAATATATTGATTTAAAAAAATTGATTGCAAGTAAGAATCCAAAGCTATTAAAATGGCTACCTGGATTTATTTTGAATTATTTAATTAGAATCATCCATCAAGAAGAAATCAATGATTTTTTAAGAAGAAATCATCATTTACAAAACATCGATTTTTGCATTCAAGTAGTTAAAGAATTTGAAATTGATGTTGATTTTGTTGGACTTGAGAATATTCCTAAGGAAGGCAAAATTGTTTTAGCTTCAAATCACCCGCTTGGAGGGATGGATGCAATGGCTTTAGTTGCTGGTTTAAAAGGTCATAGAGAAGATATCAAATTTGTTGTGAATGATTTACTTTTGAATTTAGTAAGTTTAAGGGGCATTTTTCTTGGAATTAATAAACATGGAAGAAACGGTGCTACCATGAAAGAACAATTACATGAATTATTTTCAAGTGATCAATGTGTTTGTATTTTTCCTGCAGGCTTAGTTAGTCGTAAAATTGATGGGCAAGTAATTGATTTAGAATGGAAAAAATCATTTATCCCTTTATCTAAAGAATATAACAGAACAATTGTACCTGTTTTTATTGATGGAAAATTATCCAACTTCTTTTATCGCCTTTCAAATTTCAGATCAAAAATTGGAATAAAAGCAAACATTGAAATGTTGTATCTTTCAAATGAAATGTTTAAATTGCGTAAGAAGAAATTGAAGATTACGATAGGTCAGCCTATCTTGGCAAGCGAACTTCCAAAAGAAAAATCGGATAAAGCATTGGCTCAATATATAAAAGACATCGTCTATAAATTAAAATAACATTACAACAAAACGATATGAGTTTACAAAAAGAAATCATTGCACCAATTGATAAATCAATTTTAAAAAAAGAATTGTCAAGTGATCGTTATATTCGTAAAACGAGAAAAGGTGACAATGAAATTTATATTGTAAATCAACACAATGCTCCAAATGTTGTATTAGAAATTGGCCGTTTAAGAGAAGTGACTTTTAGAGCTTCTGGAGGAGGAACAGGAGAATCAATCGACTTAGATGAATTTGACGTAAATGATATATGCTACGATCAATTAATCGTTTGGTCGCCAGAAGATGAGGAAATTGTAGGTGGATATCGTTTTATTAAATGTGTTGATACTCTTTCTTCTAATAAAGATGAAATTTTGCTCTCTACAAGTCACTACTTTGATTTTTCAGAAAAATTCATTCAAGAATATTTGCCGTTAACTATCGAGTTAGGAAGAAGTTGGGTTCAACCTAATTTTCAACCAGCAGTGAATCCGAGAAAAGGTTTATTTGCTTTGGACAATATTTGGGATGGATTAGGGGCAATTGTTGTTAGTAATCCACATATTAAATATTTCTTTGGTAAAGTAACAATGTACCCAAATTATGATCGTGAAAGTCGTGATTTCTTATTACATTTCATGCATCATTATTTTCCTGATCAAGAGAATTTAATGAAACCATTTCAACCTTTAGTTCTAGATTACAATAGAGATGAAGCTGAACAAATGCTTAAAGGACTTGAATTTAAAGATGGTTTTAAAGTGTTAAACAACTACGTTCGAAATAGAGGGGAAAATGTTCCACCACTTGTAAATATTTACATGCATTTGTCTCCAACAATGAAAACATTTGGAACAGCTGTAAATCCAGAATTCGGAAATGTTGAAGAAACAGGAATCTTAGTTACCATTCCAGATATATATTTAGAAAAGAAAGAAAGACACATGACTTTTTAATTTAGATGGAATGTTGAAACTATTTTTCGATTGATTATTAGAAATTGAAATTATTTTAGTCAAACTGAAAAGTTGAAGTATTTTTCGAAGAAAAAATTGTCAATTGTTTTAGTCAGACTGAGTAGCTGAATTCTTTTTCGAAGAAAAACACTTCAGCGTATCGAAGGCCGACTAAAACGCTGCTGTCAATAAATCCAACATTTCTGGTTTTCTACTTGCCGGTAATGAAATAGCTGAATTCGTTTTTTCTTCTATATAAATACCATCCGAATGGTTTGTAAATCCATTTACGGAAGCTTTTGGAGCTGAAGCAACACTCATTTCTGCAACAGAATTCAATTCTGAAACTCCCTCAGCAACTTTGTTTTCAGCTGCAATTTCAGCTATCGCAAAATCTTCTTGAGTTGTTGGCTCTATACTTCTTTCTGAAAGTTCATAGTTTACAACTTCATCAGAAACAATCGGTGGAACGAAGTTAATTTCACTTTGAGGCATTCCTTTTTCAAGTTCAGATTGAATTTCATTCTTCTTCGCTTTCATTTCAGGAATTTCAGCTTTATTAAGTTCAGCCATTTGTTTTGGTTGAATTTCAGGTAATTTCTCATTAAACAACGGGTAAGCTAAAAACAGTAATGCCAATACCGCAGCAATTTGAACCAACGGACGTCTGATAAAAATTTTATCTTGAGGATACAACGTCTTAATTGGACTTGAATACCAAATTCCTTTTGAATGCGTTTTTTCAAACAATTCATCTAAATTTCTTTTCGTAGAAGCTTTTGCTTTCAATGAATTTTCTGAATTCATCAATTCAATTTCAGAATAAAGCATCTTCAATTGATTGAATTCTTCTTCAGTTGAACACCATTCTTTGAGCTGTCCCTTTTCATTTGAAGTTAATTCTTCAAACGTTTTTTGGATAATTATATGTTCTAATTCTTTTTCCATATCTCAACGATTCATCATTGGATTAAATTCTTTTAATAAGTCTGCTAATTGTTTTGTTGCATAAAACAATCTCGACTTTACAGTTCCTTCATTCAAATCTAAAATTTCAGCAATTTCTTTAATCGAAAGTCCATCTTCATGTCTTAAAGAAAATACCTCTCGATGTTTACTATCAAGCTGTTGAATAGATTCATTATACGTGTTTTGAAAAATAGATTCATGCGTTTCTTTTAAGACATCATGTTGATCTGTAACATTTACATGATCAATTCCATTTGTTGTATTTTTTCGAACTTCTTGTTTTTTATATTCGTTTTTACACATGTTATTTGCAACAGAATACACCCACGTTTTAAAAGTTCGTGAAGCATCAAATAATTCAGGTTTTTGAATGATTTTCGCAAATAAATCGTGAACAAAATCTTCTGCCTTTTCTCTATCTTTCCAAAGTAGACGTGTAAAATACCGTAATAAAGCATCCGCATAGCGAGCATACAATTCGTCAAATGCCTTCTTCTCCCCTTTAGAGATTGAAAGCATTAACTCTTCGTCGCTAGACTTTTTATATGACGGTTTAAAAAACAGCATCAATATTTTTTCTTGATTTTCTGAACCTGTTCGTACTTTTTACTTTGAATAGAAATCCTATCTATTTCTTTGTCAATCTCTTTTACTTTCTGATTTTCCTTTTGATTAATATACACATCTCTTAATTGCAACAACATTAATAAGTAATTAGAAGACAATGACTTCGCTTTTTCTGTTTGTGCTGAATTAGTAATTTTCTTTTCTAAAACTTCATTCCACAAATACTCATTCTTGTAATAATTATTGAAACTTTGAGAATGAAACTCAAATACTAATCCAACAACATATAACTGTTCTTGAATCGATTGAAAGTATTCTTTTGGAGTTGTTAATGAAATAGAAATCAGTTTGTTTTCATTGTCAGAAGTGAATTTATTTAAATAATTTACATCAATCAGCTTTGAATTTTGAATAAAATATCCTTTTGTTTTTAAATTACTTTTATACGCTTCACTCTGCAATAAATCTAACGAAATCAGTGTGACATCTGTTCTTAAATTTTCATTCAATTGTAAATACAAACAACCATATGTATCATCAACTCCATGCGTAATTAACGTTCCTTTTTCTTGAACAGACAATAATATATCTTTGGAATATTGAATGGTTTCGGAGGAAATTCGATTCGATTTTACCAATAAATTTAAAAATTCTAATGTTTTTAAGCTATTCCCTGTTATCCAATAATAGGCCGCCATTTGAAGCTGAACTTCTTGATTATACGGTTGTAATTGATAAGCTTTTTGAAGTGAACTAAATCTTGAAACATCGTAGTTCCCAGCTAAATAATTGTAAAAATGATATTCAAAAGATTCAGGTGCAGCTGTTTGAAGGTAATCAACTGTTTCATCCATTTTGGCTTGTTTATCATCCGTAGGAGTTTTTTGTGTTCGTTGAATAGAAGATTGCGCTTTTATATTCGAAAATTCAACTGATTTTTTTTGAACGGTTGAAGAAGTACTTTCTTTTTTACTATCAGATATTTTTGAATCTGTAGTAACTTTTTTATTTTTTGAAGCTTTAAAATTTAATTGCAGTGAAGATGAATCTTGTTGAATGATTTCCTTTTCAGATTCCATTGGAACACTCGTATTGTTAGTTGCAGGTAGATTTTTCTCTACCTGACCAATTAAAAAATTGGAACAAAAAAGTGTTAATATGAATAGTATTCGAGCGAACATAATGTGCCTTTTTATTGCTGTTCATTTCAAAGATAAAAAGGTTCAAAGGAAAATGGATTTTTTTTGAACTAATGTTTTGTATTTTTGAATTTATTCTTAAAATATGAAAGCTGCTGTAAATTTAAAATATGGTTCTCCAGATGTAATTTCAATTAAAGAAATTGCAAAGCCAACTCCAAAAGACAATGAAGTTTTAATTAAAATTCATTCAACTTCTGTAAATCGAACAGATTGTGGATTTCGAGCTGCTGAATATTTTATTACACGTTTAATTTTTGGATTATTCAAACCTAAAAAACAGATTTTAGGAACAGAATTAGCAGGAACGATAGAGAAAATTGGAAAAAATGTCACAACTTTTAAAATTGGAGACGAAGTTTTTGGATTAAACACCTTTCAATTTGGAACACATGCTGAATATGTTTGTGTGAAAGAGAAAAAAGCAATTGTATTAAAACCTAAATCTATTTCATTTCAAGAAGCGGGTGCTGTTTCGGATGGAGCATTTTTAGCTTATGCCAACATTAAAAAAATAGATTTTAGTACAAATCCGCATATTTTGGTAAATGGCGCTACAGGAGCGATTGGAACAGCAACAGTTCAATTAGCAAAATACTTCGGAGCTGAAGTAACTGCTGTTTGTAATACAAAAAACATTGAACTCATAAAATCATTAGGAGCTGATCATATTTACGATTACTTAACTGAAGATTTTACAAAAAGTGATATCAAATACGATTTCGTTTTAGATGTTGTAGGAAAGAGTTCATTTTTCAAGTGCAAAAAGATTCTTAAACCAAAAGGAATTTACATTTCCTCAGAATTGGGGTATTTATCACAAAATATATTTTTAGCACTCTTGAAACCAATAATGTTTGGTAAAAAAGTATTGTTTCCAATTCCAGTTGACACTAAAAAGGACATACAGTTTTTCGGTGAGTTAATTGAAAAAGGGCATTATAAAGTAGTAATTGA
>CANGHX010000066.1 GCA_947453715.1 Flavobacteriales bacterium
GCTTCAACTAAATTACAAAATTCATATATCGGACATTTCGGACAAGCGATAGAACCTGTTATTGCTCCAATCGGCTATGATTGGAAAATTGGTGTTTCGTTGATTACATCCTTTGCTGCAAGAGAAGTTTTTGTAGGTTCATTGTCTACAATCTATTCTGTCCATGATGACGGAGAAGAAAATATTCCTTTATTGAAACATTTAAAGGAAACCAAAAGAACAGATGGAACAAAAGTCTATACATTGGCTTCAGGAGTTTCATTGATGGTCTTTTATGTGTATGCGATGCAATGTATGGCAACAATGGCAGTCGTAAAACGAGAAACTAAAGGTTGGAAATGGCCAATTATTCAAATGGTGGTTATGGGAATATTAGCTTATCTAGGTGCATTTGTTGCCTATTCAATTCTAAGTTAAATGATGCAGAATGTATTGATAATCCTTACAATTAGTGCTGCTGCTTTTTATTTAGGCAGAAAAATCTACTTACAGTTTTTTGGCAAAAAAGGGAAATGCTCTGATTGTGGATTGATTAAATAAGTATCTTAAACTGGTATAACTTCCTTCAGAAAAATCAATAAATGTTGCCAAGAACGTTCATCTGCTTTTTGGTTAAATGCCGCTCCTTTCGAATTATCAGAACCTGCATCTTTATGAGTAAAAGCATGAACAGCATTCGCATAATAAATCATTTGCCAATCAGCTTGACTGTTTTTCATTTCCTTTTGAAAACGATCAACTTCCATTTTTGAAACAAAAGGATCATCAGCACCATGTAATACAAGAATCTTTGTTGAAAGTTTTTGATCCATTCGAGTTGTATCTTTTCCTAATCCACCATGAAATGAAACAACACCTTTTACATTTAATTCGCCTCTAGCCGCTTCCACAGCACCTGTTCCTCCAAAGCAATAACCGATTACAACTATTTTATTTGAATCCGCACCTAAAGCAATCAATTGATCAATGGCGGCTTGAATTCTAGATTGATACGTTTTGTAATCCGATTTATATTTTCCTGCTTGTTTACCAGCTTCAGGCATGGACTTAGGAGTATTTCCGATACCATAAATATCCGCAGCGAAAGCATTGTAACCCAAAGCAGCCAATTTATTTGCAACATCTTTTTCATGTTGAGATAAACCCATCCATTGGTGAATGATAACAATTCCAGGAGCATTTTTTAATCCTTTTTTTTCTTTTGAAAAATATCCTTTCAGATTAACTTGATTGTCTTTATATTCAACATCTTGACCTTGAGAATACACAAGTGAAGAGATAAATAAAAGTGAATTAAATAGTATAAAAGCGAAACGGTTTTTCATTTTCTATTGAATTAATTGAATGGTAAATATACCCAAGTTTTAAGAGTATAAATTTAATTTTGCAACTTTATACTTTCAAAACTAAAAAAGTAATGCTAAAATATTTCTCCCTTATTCTATTTGTACTTTTCATCAATGATTCATTTTCTCAAAAAAAGAAAGTCGCTAAAGATGATAAAGCTTTATATCAACAAGCCATTGAGCAATCCATTTACCCGACGAATGCTGAAATTGATTCAAATTTAATTGCAATCAATGAGCAAAATCCGAATTTAGTTTGGAAGACCATCAATAATGAAAAATACATCTTAGTGGTCACTTGGAAACAAAACATTTCTTACTACCAAGCTAAATTAGATACCATTTACAATACTGGAAATTACCCTATTTGGATTACAACTGCTCCTGAATTAAAAAATAGATTTACGAAAGAAAATTCAAAAGACACCAATCTTCGATTAATTCAATTATTAGGCTTACCACCAAATGCTAAGTATAGTTATTTCGTTGAGTTTTGGGTAAAACCTCAAGATTTATTTCGCCCTTGTCCGGATAAGGAAATCAACGACAACAATTGTCAAACCTGTTTTCCAGCAAATACGGAACAAGCGCATGTCAATTGGATCAATGAAAACAGAGTAAGTCGCTATTATCAATGTGAAATCTACAACCAATATCCATGGACACAATTGGGTTATACCTACGATTGGAATCCAAAAAACAAAACACATGTGGGATTAAGTGAATTTGTAATCGGCGCAAATAAATCAATTTATGTAAATGCGATTTATTCTACTTCCGAGTATTTGAAAAAGTAACTGAAATACTCTTATTTAATCCATTGGAAATTTCTATAATTTTCTTTGATTTCTGAATAGAATAAATGAAGATTAAACAAATCAAAACGAGGTTTAGTTAATAGTTTATATAATTTATTTTCTGTTTTAATTTGATTTACTAATTTACAATTATGATAAAACTTAATTATTGAAAATGAATTTAATAATAATGTTTTAGCTACATCATCAGGACATAATGTTTCCTTTCCTAAGTAAGATTTTGTCTGCCAATTTAAGTTATCAAAACAATTATAAATTAGTTCTGTACATATTAATTTATCATTTGAATGAACGTCAAATAAAAAATCATACGGTTTACCTAATTGCTTGCTAATAAAGTCTATTAATTCCACCTTTTTATTAGTTGACAAGAAAAACTTTGGTGTTCTTAACACTAATAAATCATCTGCATTTAGATACTGCTCAATATTTGTTAATCGAACCCCACCCAAATTAGCCTCAACAAAAATTAAACTATCAGTGGTATTTTCATCAATGCTTTTTGATAGTTGACTATTTGAACACAAATCTTTTCTTTTTCCTAAATAGATAAAAACATGACCAAAATGACCTGGTATAAACCTATCGGTAATGCGAAAAGTAGTTTTTTCGAAAAGAATGTCAAATGGTTGTAACGAATTACCTAGCTCATTCCAATTGATTGATTTTGCTAAAATATTTTGAGAAATAATTAAAAACAAAATAAAACAAATTCTTTTTATCATGCTTCCAACTGAATTATTCTAACATATTTTCTAATACCAATAAACCAAGCCAATATCAATTTAAATTGAAATATTTTTAATCGAATGGCTTTTGGAAGTTTATAGGTTGATAAATTAGTCAATAATACACCTATCAAAATGATAAATAATGCTAGGTATTGATTGATTGATATGTGCTCCTGTAAAAATATAACACCAAGTAAAACTGCTACAACAGGATTAACATAAGTAAAAGTGCTCACCAAGGCAGCTGGTTTTTTAGTGATTAGCCATGAAAATGAAAGATAAGAAGCCAATGACCCTGCGAAAATCAAAAAAGATAATCCTCCCCATGCTTCAGATGAGATTGAATTCCATTGAACAGTTTCCCAATCAGATTGTAAAGCAGCAATTGAACTCGTTACAATACCTGCAGCGATAAATTGCCAAGCAGCATTTAAATAAACTGAAGATTGAAATTTTTGACTATTTCGTTTTGAAAAAAGAGCTCCTATTACCCAACTAGCTGCACTTGCAATTAAAACTAAATAAGCAATAATTTGTAAAGAACCATTTTCATTGATTTGGTAAGCTGTCGTTGTTCGTTGATTGATGAAAAGAATCAAACCAAAAAACCCGATAGTCAGTCCCAAAATAATCGATAATTTTCCAAAATATGTTGGCCATTGCTTTTTGTCAAATAAAATAAAGAAAAAAGGTTGTGTTGCTCCTAATATGGCTGCCTCACTTGAACTGATGTATTGTTGTGCCCAAGAAACCATTCCAGTTCCTCCAACTAGGACTAAAATTCCACTTATTCCGGCAAACCCAATATTTTTTATCGAGAGTGGTTTATCTTTTTTCAACTTCCTCCAAATCAATAAAATCAATCCAGCAGTTATAAATCGAATTCCAGATAAGACAAATGGTGGAAAACCTTTTAAAGCAAAAGTAATTGCAAAATAGGTAGCTCCCCATACTAGGTAAATATTAATAAAAGCAAATAGGATTTTTATTCGCTCTAAAGCAAAATAAGATGTTTTCATTTCGTAAAAAAATTTGAATGTGAATAAATTAATGAGCAGTAATATGTTATAAACTAATCAGTTGCACATTCGTTTTTCTTTACATGAATGAATAAATGAGTGTACAGCTTCAAAATTAGTTGTTCGTGACCTTGTCGATTTAATATTTATAAATTGTAACATTTTGATTTGCTGTAATAAAGGCACTTAACAGTTTGTAATAACCTGTTTACGTTTTGTTATGTCAGTCAAGAATACAGTTTAAAAACAGGTAAAATGGAATTTTCGTTTGTAAACTGTTAGTGCCTTTTGAGATTTAATTATGATACTAATTCTTCTAATTGAACTTGAGATTTTATTTCAACTAACTTTTCAAATGCTTGAATTAAATCTTGTTTTATGTCTTCAATATGTTCTACTCCAACAGATATTCTTAATAAACCTGGCTCTACTCCAGCTAACTTTTGTTCAGCTTCGGTTAATTGTTCATGAGTTGTTGTTGCTGGATGAATAACCAATGTTTTAGCATCACCAACATTAGCTAAGTGACTAATTAATTCTAAGTTATTTACTAAATAATCTGCCGCTAATTTTCCTTCTTTTAATTTAAATGATAAAACTCCGCCAAAACCTTTTTTCAAATATTTCTTAGCTAAAGAATGGTATTTTGAACTTTCTAATCCAGGATAATTCACATATTCTACCTCTGGTCTACTTTCCAACCATTTTGCTAATTCGAATGCATTTTGTACATGTCTTTCAACACGTAATGAAAGTGTTTCTAAACCTTGTAACAATAAGAATGAATTGAATGGGGAAATTGAAGTTCCAAAATCCCTTAATCCTTCAACACGCGCTCGAATAATGAAAGCAATATTTGGCAAACCAAGTGGGTTATCGATACCAAAAACTTCAGCAAACTTCAATCCGTGATACCCTTCTGAAGGCTCAGTAAATTGTTTGAATTTACCATTTCCCCAATTGTAAGTTCCACCATCAACGATAACTCCTCCGACACTAGTACCATGACCTCCAATCCATTTAGTTGCAGAACTAACAACAATATCTGCTCCATGTTTTAATGGTTGAAATAAATAGCCACCTGCTCCGAAAGTATTATCTACAATTAAAGGTAAATCGTATTTTTTAGCTAATTCTGCAATCTTTTCAAAATCTGGAATATTAAACCCAGGATTTCCAATTGTTTCAAGATAAAATGCTTTCGTTTTATCATCTATTAATTTCTCAAATTCCTCTACAGAATCTCCAGCAGCAATTCTAGCCTCAATCCCTAATCTTTTAAAAGCTATTTTGAACTGATTATGAGTTCCACCATATAAAAATGAAGTACTTATAAAATTATCACCTGCTTCTAAAATATTATTAATCGTTATAAATTGAGCAGCTTGACCTGAGGATACTGCTAATGCCGCAACTCCACCTTCTAGAGCAGCTATTCTTTTCTCAAAAACATCAGTGGTTGGATTGTTGATTCGTGTATAAATGTTTCCAAATTCTTTTAATCCAAATAAGTTCGCTGCATGTTTACTATCCTTAAACACATATGAAGTTGTTTGAAATAAAGGAACTGCTCTTGATCCTGTCTCTGCATCAACTGTTTGACCTGCATGTAATTGTAATGTTTCAAATCTTAAGTTTCTTTCTGTACTCATGTTAATTTTTTATTTTAATTAATAATTTTATTGTTTGATCGATGCAAATATAATATATATTCTATAGACTAGGTAGAATATATTAAATAAAATTATAAAATATTTTTTAAATGATTGATTATGTTATGATTATGTTTGGTAAAAAAATATTAAAAACAAAGAAATTGTTATTTAAAACCAATATTTTCAATTCTAAACTCACATAAAAAAACAGAAAATTAGATTTACTAAATAAAAAAAGAAGAATAGACAATTACCATATAATCCTTTCATCTCAACTTTAATTTTCCTAAATTTGTCAAATTTTTAGAGAAAAATGGCTCAAATCTTAAACGACATTTCAAGAACTTTTAGTGAGTATTTATTGATTCCGGGATTGACAACGGAAGAATGTATTCCTTCAAACGTAAGTCTAAAAGCACCTTTAGTTAAATTCAAAAAAGGAGAAAAATCAAAAATTGAATTAAACATTCCTTTTGTTTCAGCAATTATGCAATCTGTATCAGATAGCGGAATGGCAAAAGCATTAGCGACAAACGGTGGATTAGCATTTGTTTTTGGCTCTCAATCTATTGAAAGTCAAGTTGAAATGGTAAGTAAAGTGAAAAACTTTAAAGCTGGTTTTGTGGTTAGTAATGCTAACTTAACACCAGATCATACACTTGCTGATGTTTTAAGTTTAAAACAAAGAACTGGATTTTCGACAGTTGGAATCACGGATAATGGTACTTCAAACGGGAAATTATTAGGTGTTGTAACTGGTCGTGATTACCGAATCAAAAAAGATAGTTTAGATAAAAAAGTGAGCGAATTCATGACGCCATTTGCTAAACTAACCGTTGGTAAATTTGGTATTTCATTACACGAAGCAAATGATATCATTTTTGAAAATAAATTAAACTCTCTTCCTATCATTGATGAAAATCAAAACTTAAAACATTTTGTTTTCAAAAAAGATTTCGATAATCATCAAGACAATCCTTTAGAATTATCGGATGATCAAAAGAAATTATTAGTAGGTGCTGGAATTAATACAAGAGATTATGCTGAACGTGTTCCTGCTTTAGTAGAAGCTGGCGCTGATGTAGTTTGTATCGATTCTTCTGATGGTTTTTCAGTTTGGCAAAAACAAACGATCCAATGGATTAGAGAAAAATACGGTGAAACTGTCAAAGTTGGAGCTGGTAACGTAGTTGATAGAGACGGATTTTTATACTTAGTGGAAGCTGGGGCTGACTTTGTAAAAGTTGGAGTTGGTGGTGGTTCTATTTGTATCACACGTGAGCAAAAAGGAATCGGACGTGGACAAGCAACAGCTTTAATCGAAGTTTCAGAAGCGAGAGATGAATACTTCAAAAAAACAGGTATTTATGTTCCAATTTGTTCTGATGGTGGAATTGTTCACGATTATCACATGGTATTAGCCTTAGCAATGGGAGCTGATTTCATGATGATGGGTCGTTACTTCGCTCGTTTTGATGAAAGTCCAACGAAAAAAGTAATGGTAGGTGGAAACTACATGAAAGAATATTGGGGTGAAGGTTCAAACAGAGCTAGAAACTGGCAACGTTACGACCAAGGTTCTGAAGGTTTAAAATTCGAAGAAGGTGTAGATAGTTTTGTTCCTTATGCAGGTAAATTGAAAGACAATTTAGATGTGACTTTAGGGAAAATTAAATCTACTATGTGTAGCTGTGGAACTTTAACAGTTGCTGAATTGCAACAAAATGCAAAAATTACTTTAGTATCTTCTACAAGTATCATCGAAGGTGGTGCACACGATGTAGTAGTGAAAGATGGAAATATGGGATAAAATCTCAACAAATAATTTTGAAGAGCCGAGCAGTTTTTGTTCGGCTTTTTTTATTTTATTTTCTTGAAATAATAGATGAAATCAATGTTTAAATTACTTACAAAAGGTTGAATACTAGAACTAAAAGTTTGTGTAGGATATTTTATTTTAAATCCAATTTCGGGATACTTTTGTAATGCAAAATGAATCGATAAACCATAATCTATTTTATTACCTTTCTTTAACTGTGTTCTAATTTTTAACCCTGAGCCTAAAGTACTACTTCTCCAATTCAAGTCTATGTTTGGTATTTCTTGTTCAAAACCTACAAAACTTACAAATCTGTTCCCTCCACTTAATCCTTGAACACCTATTAAATTATATGAATATGAAGAAGTTACATATATATCATAAATAGGATTATTTGAAGTATAAATTTTATATCCTAAATTTATTTCATTAACAACTGAAACTGATCTTAAATTAATTTCTGCAAAATCTGAATAGTATTTAAAATGAATACCTGTCTTACTAGTTGATAATCCTAAAGAAAGTTCAACTAACCATTTCTTTATTTCAAGATTGGAACAGATTCCTATATTTACTCCATACAATCCTTGTCTTAACGAAAAATATTTTTGATCTAAATTTGAATGATTATCAACGAAACTAAAACTAAAATTAGGATGTATCTTTAATCCAAAATTGATTTTATTTTGAGAAAAATTGAACTTAGAAATTAAAAGTAAAACTATCAAAATAAATTTTTTTAGTGAAGTATATTTCATTATTTAATAAATGGGTAAGACAAAACTATTTGATTAACGCTCATTTTATTAATAAATTATAAAAGAATTTACTAATTTAAATAGTAAAACCCTTAACACTTGTTTCTTACATTTCAAATAGAATAACATAAATCATTTTCGAGAGAAGAGCAGTTTTTGTTCGGCTTTTTTTTTCGTGTAAAGAAAACTCAAAAATCTTTACATGAAATAATAACGTGTAAAGAAAATTGCAATATCTTTACATGAAAAGATAACGTATTAAAAAAAATCAGAAATCTTTACATGAAATGAATTGGCAACCCAAACAACTTCCATACGATACGAACTTAGATACCATTGCTATTCTAAAAAAATTAGCGGTAGCACATCGTTCATTAGCAGAATTAAAAGGAATTGCTCAAAGTATTCCGAAACAAGAAATATTAATTAATTCGTTAGCATTACAAGAAGCAAAAGATAGTTCTGAAGTTGAAAATATTGTAACAACTCATGATGAACTCTATAAAAGTTCTTTGCAAATCAATTCGTATATTTCACCTCAGAGTAAAGAAGTTCAAAATTATGTTGCTGCATTAAAAAGAGGTTTCGAAATTGTTAAAACCAAGCAAGTGCTGACCATTAATGGAATCTTGGAAATTCAAGAAGTGCTAGAAAAAAACAATGCAGGTTTAAGAAAAGTACCTGGAACAACATTAAAAAATCAGAAAACAGGTGAAGTAATTTTTGAACCGCCACAAGATGCTCAAATGATTAAAAGTTTGATGGAAAATTTGGAAGAATACATTAATGATCCGATGATTTCAGATTATGATCCTATCGTTAAAATGGCTGTCATTCATTTTCAATTTGAAAGTATTCACCCGTTTTATGATGGTAATGGTAGAACAGGTAGAATTATCAATATCTTGTATCTTGTATTAAGTGATTTATTAGAATTACCTATTCTCTATTTAAGTCGTTACATCATTCAGAATAAAGCAGATTATTATCGTTTACTACAATCAGTAAGGACAGAAAATGCATGGGAAGCATGGATATTATTTATGTTAGATGCTGTCGATAAAACTGCAAAACAAACTATTGGACTTATACAAGCAATCAAACTATTGATGCAGAAAATTAAATCAGAGTTGAGAGAAAACTATAAATTTTACAGTCAAGAATTACTGAATCATTTATTCAAACAACCTTATACAAAGATTGAATTTTTAATGACTGAATTGAATATAAGTCGTATAACGGCAGCAGCATATCTAAATGTGCTAACGAAAAATAAGTTATTAGTAAAACATAAAATCGGCAAATCTAATTACTACATCAACTGGCAATTGATGGAAATATCAGGAAAAGTGTAATAATAAACCCTTTTTCAAGAGCCGAGCAATTTTTGTTCGGCTTTTTTGTTTGTAGATAAAAACTAAAATTTAACCATATATTTCTTGCAATCAATTAATTGTACATTCGAATTATTTAACAAATGTTTTGGTAAAGCTCCTATTTTCAAAACAGCAACTTTATATTTCTTTTTTATACAATAATCTATTTGACGTTCAGTTGGGACAATAGTATGAGCATTGTATGAAGTGTAAAATAAAATAGGAATATGACCAGCAATGGATAAATTAGCATTGAATATAATTACACGTTCATCTTTAAATTTCCTTTTTAAATCACTAATAAAATACATTTCATTTAAATCTTTTAGTCTGTTTTCATTTTTGGAAACATATTCGTTTGAATGATTAGAAGAAAAATTGCTATACTTTAAGAAAAAGATGACTGAAAGAATAATTATAGACGTATATATAGAATTTTTAATCCTCCTATTCAATTTAAATTTTTCAATCCAATCAAACAATTTTGAAATTGCTAAAGAAATAAACATGATAAAAAATGGGAAAACGATCACGGTAAAAGACACCATTTTTGTTTGAGCTATTGTATAAAATACATATACAAAAATGGTAATAAAGAGAATAAACAATTTATTTTGAAAAGTTGCGATTGATTTAGTAAAAAAATACAATCCAAAAATTAAGAAAATTACAAAAATAAAATTGTTACTATAAATAGAATGTAAAGCAAATTTTAAATGAAAAAACAACTCTTCATGATGGTTTTCTATTGGTTTATAAAGATGTGATGCATTGAGTTTTAATTCATGTAGGTACTCTTTTTGAAAATGTAAATAAGAATAAATTTGCCAAGGAATAAAAATAATACAGCAAACAAAAACGGAATACAACATTAATTTGAATTCAATTAATTTACTTCTTAATGTTCCTTTATTTTCAGAAAGTAGCACAACAATCCAAGTGATATAAACTAAACTTCCCATTAACCATTTAGTCATAATTGCTAAACCACTAAAAATTCCAATATAAAGTATCCACTTAATGTTTTTAGTGTTTTGAAATTCTAACCATGTCCAATAACTTCCAGTCATTAGAAATAAAAAAACTAAATCATTATGATCAGTAGAATATCTTCCACAAACTAATTCTAATGGGAAAAAAGCTATTCCTGAAAGTAAAGAAGCTATTAATGCAATTTTTACATTTTTTAAGGTGAGAAAAGAAATCTTAAATATTAATAACGGATATATAGCATGCATTATAATGCTTGGAAAACGAATTGCAAATTCAGAATTACCAAAAATCTTTACACTTAACGCAATTAACCATAAAAAAAATGGTTGCTTGTGAAGCCATATATGGTTATATGTCCAATTCTTATAATCATAGCCTAAAATTGGATCATTTATTAAAATTGGTTTAAAAGGATTAATTGAAAGATTTTTAGCAACCAATGCATGAAACTGTTCATCCCAAGTATTTAAAAATGGCTCGTTGAAAGAAACAAAAATGCCCAGAAATAATGCTAGGCAGGTGATAATAAATAGAATTAGTTTGATTTTCATGAAAATATTTCCTTAAAACAAAAATAAAAATTTATTTAATTTGATATATCCAAACTTGATAAAACTATCTTTATTTAGAATCTTTATAAATTATTTTACCGTTTCTACCCGATTTTATTCTTCTTGTAAAAAGAAAGCTGTAATTTTACAGCATGACAAATGAAAGACCAATAACAGACTGGTTACCATTAACCAAAAAAGAAGTTGAAAAACGAGGTTGGGATCAATTAGATGTGATTTTAATTTCGGGAGATGCGTATGTGGATCATCCTGCTTTTGGTACGGCTGTTATCGGACGAATAATTGAAGATGAAGGATTTAGAGTTGGGATTGTCGCACAACCTAACTGGAAAGATGATTTACGTGATTTCAAAAAATTAGGAAAACCTAAATACTTTTTTGGTGTTACAGCTGGTTGTATGGATTCGATGGTGAATCATTACACGGCTAACAAACGTTTACGTTCAACAGATGCATACACTCCAGGAGGTCAAGCTGGTTTTCGACCGGATTATGCAACAACTGTTTACAGTAAAATCTTGAAAGAAATCTATCCTGATGTTCCTGTATTAATTGGAGGAATTGAAGCTTCTCTTCGTCGTGTAACACATTATGATTATTGGAAAAATGAATTGATGCCATCAATTTTGGTGGATTCAAAAGCAGATATGTTGGTTTACGGAATGGGAGATCAACCTTTGCGTGAATTGTTGAAATTGGTAAAAAGAGGTGTTCCATTTGAAGGGTTAAGAACCTTGAAACAAGTAGCGTTTTTACAAGATTCGAGTCAAGAATTACCGAAAAACAAACAATGGGAAACGGTTGAAATGGCAAGTCATGAGGAATGTTTGAAAGACAAAATCAAATATGCTTCTAACTTCAAAATCGTGGAAGTTGAATCAAATAAATGGCAAGCAAATAGAATTACTCAAAAAGTTGGTAATCAGACGTTAGTTATTAATCCTCCGTACAAAACGATGTCGGAAAAAGAAATGGATCAATCGTTTGATTTACCATACACGCGAATGCCTCATCCAAAACATAACAAACGTGGTGCAATTCCGGCGTATGATATGATTAAATTCTCTATCAATACACATAGAGGTTGTTTTGGAGGTTGTAGTTTTTGTACGATTTCTGCGCATCAAGGAAAATTCATTGCTTCAAGAAGTGAAAAGTCAATCATGTCTGAAATTGACCAAGTGGTGGATCACCCAGAATTCAAAGGATATTTATCAGATTTAGGTGGCCCTTCGGCAAATATGTACCGAATGAAAGGGAAAGACGAAGCGATTTGTGCTAAATGCTCAAGTCCAAGTTGTATTCACCCTGTCATTTGTAACAATTTGGATACTTCGCACAAACCAATGACTGATTTGTACCGAAAAGTAGATGCAATGCCGAAAATCAAAAAAGCATTTATCGGTTCAGGAATACGTTATGATTTATTGGTAGACGATTTCAATAAAAACAACGAAGACGGAAACCACGACGAATACATCGAACAAGTGGTAACGCGTCACGTCAGTGGACGTTTAAAGGTTGCTCCGGAACATACATCAGATGCTACGTTGCGTGTAATGCGTAAACCTTCGTTCAAATATTTCCATAAATTCAAGGAGAAATACGATAAAATTTGTGAAAAACACAATTTGAATCAACAGTTGATTCCTTATTTTATTTCATCGCACCCAGGTTGTGAAGAAGAAGATATGGCAAATTTAGCTGCTGAAACAAAAGACATGGGCTTTCAATTAGAACAAGTGCAAGATTTTACACCAACACCTATGACGGTGGCAGAAGTAATCTATTATACAGGAGTTCATCCTTACACGTTGAAACCAATCAATACCGTAAAAACAAAAGAAGAAAAATTGAATCAAAATCGTTTTTTCTTTTGGTACAAGCGAGAAAATAGAGATTGGATCAAACAACGATTACAAAAAGCAAATCGTCCAGATCTTGCCGAAAAACTATTAGGCGAACGTGAGGCCAACAAGCCAATGCCGAAATGGTTGGAGGAGAGAAGGAAGAAAAGATAATTTTGGATTGTTGATTTTGAATTTTGAATAATATTTAAAATCTTACTTTATTTTGCAATTAAATTCATTCTTCGAATTTAATCTCTCAAAGTAGAATCTCAACTATTGACTAATGACTATTAGCTATTGACTATAATAAACTATGGAAAAAACAACATTTACAGGATATCAAAAATTAGTTATTGCCATCTTGGCTTTGACTCAATTTTCAGTAGTTTTAGATTTTATGGTTTTGTCGCCTTTGGGGGATGAGCTTATAAAAACCATGAGTTTAACGACAAAACAATTTGGAATTGTTGTTGCGGCTTATTCGATTAGTGCTGGATTATCAGGATTCTTGACAGCAGGATTTGCAGATAGTTTTGATCGTAAAAAGTTATTATTGTTCTTTTACATTGGATTTATTACTGGAACGCTTTTTTGTGGTTTAGCAACTAATTATTATTACTTGGTTATTGCACGATTTATTACTGGAATTTTTGGTGGTGTAATTGGATCTATTTCGATGGCAATTGTTGCGGATATTTTTGCTTTACAACAAAGAGGTCGCGTAATGGGATTTTTACAAATGGGATTTGGCGCGAGTCAAGTGATGGGAATTCCAATTAGTTTAGCTTTAGCAAATGTCTTTAACTGGAAAGCACCATTTTTCTTAATCGTTGGAATAGCTAGTGTTATTTGGATTTTGATTTTCATTAAAGTAAAACCTATTCGCGAACATTTAGCCATCAAAAAAGATCACAGTGCATTTCAACATATTGTAAGAACCCTATCAAACAAAAATTACCATCTTGGATTTTTAGCAGCTGTATTCCTTTCAATGGGTGGATTTTTAATCATGCCTTGGGGAAGTACTTTTTCTAGAAACAAC
>CANGHX010000067.1 GCA_947453715.1 Flavobacteriales bacterium
TAACAGGTAAGTTTGATGGTGTCGATTTTTGAACTGAGCGCTTAATAACACTTCTCTCAATTTCTAAATCATTAATGTCTATTGAATTTGGCAGATTTATTTTTTTCAAGTCTAACGATACAATGTCTTTTTTGGAACTATTTCCTTCATTAGAAATTGAATTACTTATTTTTTGAGTTGAAATCTCATCCAAATCTAAGGGATTGACAGATGCAATCATTGTATATGTTGTTTCAACTTTTTGTTGAGTAGTAGTAGATTGATTTTTTGTATCGATTTTATATCCTTGATTTTTAGAAGTTGGTTTTACAACTGCCAATTGATCTGCTCCATTATTTGTTTCAAAATTCAAAGTGAAAAATAAAATGAAAATTGCAGCAATCGAAGCTACAATACTCCACATAGGAATAATTTTTCTATCTTTCTTTAAAAGCTTTTTATCTTCATAAACAATACCTAAATCTGCTTTCAATTGAGTTGCTTTTAACTCGCGTTCTATTTTTTGAAGATCTGTATTTGTCACAAGAAAAGCATCAACTTCTTTGATTTTATTAGAATTCAGTAAGTTTTCTGTTTTAGCAATCAAAAGCACTTCGATTGTTGAATTGCTGACCGTTAACAAATTAAAGTCCGTTTGTTTTAAAAGTTGTTTATCGAAGTCACTTAGTTGTTCTTCTTTTTTAACAGGGAGAATTTGAATTTCATCAAAATCGACTTTACATTCAGGATGATCTGCAAGGAAAAGCTCCAACATAGTTTGCTCATTCTCACTCAAGTTTCCTTCCAGAAAATCAAGGTAAAAAGCTTCGTAATTATGTAATGTTATCTTTTCCATTTATTAAAGTACTAAATCCAAATCTCTAATATATTCTTGTAGTGCTTTTCTAGCTCTAAAGATATACACTTTTACTTGAGATTCATTTAAATTGGTAATTTCTGCTATTTCCGTGTAATTATTTCCTTCGTAATCTCTCAACAAAACAACTGTTTTCTGAATTTCAGGCAAAGTCTTTAACGCCTCATCTAAAACTTCTTGTAAATCAAAGTTTTCCATCGAAGAACTTCTAGTATCGGCATTTATTTTTTCGATATCTCCACTTTTTTGTTCTTTACGAATCCAATCAATTATCGCATGGTAAGCAGTTGTGAATAAATACGATTTTACTTTTTCAAAACTTACTTCTTTATGTTTGATCCAAACTTTTGTGAATGTTTCCTGCACGATGTCTTTCGCTGACATCTCATTTTTAAGATGTTTCAGCGCAAAACGGAAAATGTTATCCGAGTATTCATCAACCGATAAATTGTACTCTTTTGCAGTCATATTCTCATAAGTTACCTATAAGACTCTCAAGTTAGCTTTTTGTTACAGCAAATTGAAAAAATAATTTGATTTTACGAAATCCTGAAATAAAAAAAGGTGTCTTCGACATTGCTCAGACACCTTTTAGTAAAAAAATTAAAGTGCTACTATCTGATCACAAACTGAGAAGTTTGAGTAGAGTTACCTGTAACAATATTCAATAAATACATTCCTGAAGTTAATTTCTCCGTATTTAATAATACTAAATTAGATCCTGATTTTGCTTTTATTAAATTTGATTGAGCAACTTTTCCAGTGATATCTACAATATTAAAAATAACTTCTTGGTCACCTGTAACATTGAATTCAATATTCACCTCATCATCTGCTGGATTTGGATAAATTGAATAAACTGCATTTAAATTATTTTCTGAAACTCCGTTCAATACATTTGTACTTGATGGAGCTCCTTGATACATATTAATATCATCTAAATAAAGATTATTTCCACCATTTCCTTCAAATCTAAATTTGTATCTGAAATTAGAAACAAAATAAGTACTTGTGATATTCGTAACGTGAACTGTCGTCCAATCTGATGGAGATGAAGGTGTCCATGCTGATGTTGAAGTTAAACTAGATAATGTATTACCACCAACCGTTTTTCTAATATTCCAAACATTTCCGCAATCATTCGTCCCATATATTTTTAAATATTCCGTATTTGTTGTTGCGACTTTTCTGTAAGCATATTTAAATGTTAAAGTAACAACATCCGTTGGCGCTAAACCTGATAAATCGACTGGCGCAGAATATAATTCATCTACATTTGATCCTGTTTGTCCAAAGTTGCCCAACTTAACGCATTTTTGTCCTGTTGCTGATGCAGTTGAATTATTTAACAATGTAAAAGTGGCATTACTAGCCCCATCAACTACAGTCCATTCGTTTAAATTTGATAAAGTTGTATAGTTCTCAAAACCATCAAAGAAAGGTAATGTAGCAGAAGCTGGTAAAACTCTAATATAAGCTGTTTTTGTTGCTGTTTGAGAAGTTGAACCATCTGTTGCTGTAAGGATTACAGTATATATTCCAGGCGTATTATAAACTACTCCTGGATTCTGAACAGTTGAAGTTGCAGGTGTCGCTCCAGTCATTGTCCAAGTCCAACCATTTGCCGCATTATAAGTATTATCTTGAAAATAAACTGAATCTCCAGCACAAACAATTGTTTTATCAGATGTAAATTCTGCTTTACAAATTGTAGGATTACCATTAGCTCCTGTAAAATTCAAGTTATTGGTCGTCCAAATATTATTACGACCACCTGTTGATGATTGAAGCGCCGTTCGCATCCTGTTTTTTTGACCTGTAGTATACATTTTTGAACAGTACGAATAATCCATATAATTTTCAACATTATCAACAACATCATATGTCCATGAGCTTGTAACACCATTTGCTGTATTTAAATCATCACAAGAATTATTATTTACATAACACGCTGTCACTCCTATTGTAACCGGTGTATCAGAAACATGATCATCAATACTACAACTTGTTGCATCGCCAGGATTATTGTTGTCACCCCACGTATGACTTAAATTAAACCAATGTCCTATTTCGTGCGTCAAAGCTCTGCTATGTAACTCAGCTGAAGTTCCGATTGAACCAACATAACTATGTAAAATCCAAATACCATTTTCCATAGCTGTTCCTCCCCAATTTGAAGGGTTGAATGTGTATCCAGCTGCTCCACCAATTTCAGCACAAACGAAAACATTTAGATATTGATTCCCAGCCCATTCGCCTTGATACACATCATTTCCGTTTTTAATTGCTGTAACTTGAGCATTTCCATCCGCTCCATTAGAAGTTAGGGCGTTTTGAGTGTAAGTAACACCACTAAAACAATTTCCATTTGGCGCTTTTGTGGCTAATACAAATTCTACTTCAATATCTGCAGGCATACCAAGAAAATCTGAGTGAACAGTATTCGCATCCGCATTTTGTAAACGATAATCTCTATTTAAGATGGCAACTTGATTTAATATTTGTTCTCTTGAAATTTTTTCAATACCACCATTGTGCAAAACATGAAATACAATTGGAATTTTATAAATAGTTGCTTTTTCAGTACCTGAAGATTTTTTTTCATTTTCGAGTATTTTGAAAGCTTCTTGTTCCTCATTAAACATTTTCAAGGCTTCTGGATTCTGAAGTCTCTCTTTCATTTTTTTGTGCGAAGTACAATATTCAACACTTTCACCTTCTCTACAATTGGTTTTATCAATTGTTGTCGATTGGCTTAATAGATTTGTAGTTAAGAATAAGGTAAAAATAATACTCGGGGTATTTATTATTTTCATAGTAACAGTTTTAACAATTTCAGACTGCAATATATAAAAACAATATTTAAAATAGATTATATTTTATTTGAACGGTAGTTATTGTTGATTAAGCGTTAAATAATTAATGAATTTCGTCCTAATTATTGCTTTTCAATTCAGCATCAACTATTTCTAATTCATGATAAAATTCATCTCCAAACGCTCTAATAATTGGTTCTTTTAAGAATTTATATACTTGAACATCTAATTTACTTCCACATACACATGCTGGTTCACAAATTTTCCAACGATCGTAATTTATCGCTTGAAATTCATTGTATTTTCTAACTCTAATAGGATATAAATGACAAGAAATAGGCTTTTTAAATTCTGTTAAGCCTTCTTTATGTGCTTGTTCAACTGCACATTTTGTGATTCCTTGCTCATCAAAATACACAAATGCGCATTCTGCACCATTTACCAAAGAAGTCACTGGCTCATTATCGTCATCCATGTAAAAAACTCCTTGTTTATCAACAACATCGATACCTTCTTGACGCATAAATGGCTTTATTTTTTCAAGATCATCTTCAAGTATAGAAACTTCTTCAAATGTTAGTGGAGCTCCTGCGTCACCATCAATACAACATTGACCTTTACAAGCATTTAGATCACAAACAAATTTCTCTTCAAAAATTTGTGTTGAAACGATTTTATCTCCTATTTCTACTAACATATCTGAATTTTCTACAAAGGTCGAAAAAAAGTCAAGATTTACAAGGTCAAAATAAGCTCTTTTGTTTTATTCTCAATAAAACTGGAAAGTTTATAATTCGTCAAAATTCCTGATGCAATATATTTCGCTCCCTTAATTGATTTTAAACAAATACTTGTTTCGCAATGACAATCGAACGGTTGTGTCATTTCCCATTCTGTTGACGGATAAAAAAAGGTCAATTCTTCATTAATTTCAATATGCTTTATTGCTATTAGTTCATTCTTTTCTAAATCAAAATAGACATTTGGATCACAGCTGTGATTAATGTATTGAAGGAAAATAGGTTTTAATAAAAAGTGCTGGTTTTCATCTAATTGAACTGTCAAATAGGTGGGAATTTCAAAGATGCCTCGACTCCCAAAAGTGGTTATTTTCTCGGCTTTTTGATATTCATTATTGCTTTTTAACAGAAATTGATCTGAATCAATGTCTTTCCAAGTGGAAACAAAATCATGATTTTCTACAATTATTTCCATTCAATAATATCAATTTTGAACCAATAATTTAAAATAACGTTCAGCTCTGACTTCTTTGTCCAATTCAGTCTCATCATCTAAAAACTGAACAAACTCTTCCGATAGTTTAGGTGCAATTAAATAGCCCTTCGTTCCTAAACCATTAAAAATTGAAAGTTTTGAGAATTCATAATGTCTCCCAATAATTGGTCTTCTATCTGGTGAAGTTGGACGTATACCTGCTTTATGTTCTATTATTTCAAAAGGCGATTTCGTTAGAAGTTGAGCTTTATCAAGTAAATCTGCTTTTCCTTCTTCAGTTAAATCTGTATTATTAGTATTCCAATCGTATGTAGCGCCCAACCTAAATTGTTTGTTTCCAATTGGTAAAAGAAAACATTTACGATTTAACGATTCATTTTCATTGATGTGGTCAGATTCAATTGTCAATACTTCTCCTTTTGTATGTTCAACTGGTAAATAACCAAACCAAGGATTTAAATTGTTATTAGAACCTTCACAAAAAATGATTTCATCAAACAATTCTCCTTTATATGTTCCTAATTCAGGATTAAAGTCGCTGTAATTAGCCTGTTCTTCTATCAATTGACCATTTTCTTTTATCCATTTTTTCCCAGCAGTTAAAAACGGTATTGTATCAACATAAGAAGAGCCCTTGATTCTACCTGAACCAAAATCATTTTGAGCAGATGAATAATTATCATCTTCTTCTTTAATTGGCTCTAAATACTTTTCAAAACGTTCCGTATTTTGTTTTTCTAACCACATCACTTTTTCGTGTTCAGAAGAAAACATTCGACGAATAGTAATTGGGTGATAAATCGAAATTCCAGTTTTAGTTGTTAAAAAGTTATAGAAATTTTCAGCAAAAGGAAGAAAATCATCTAATCGCCAGGATTTTGTCATTCTTCGAAAAACCATTGGATTTATTTGTCCTGCGGCAATAACTGAACTTTTATTTTCAAGATTATCAATCAAAGTAACTTGATGACCTCTATTTATGGAATGGATACCAACACAAATTCCTGACAATCCTGCTCCAATAATTAAAATTTTCTTTTCTTTTTTCATTTTGCCAATGCTAAACTGATAACGCTGATGCAAACTTCGGGATTATTTTTCTGAATCGATTGAATTATTGCTTCCAATGTTGCTCCAGTTGTAATCACATCGTCCACAATAGCAATATGTTTATAATCTTGATGCGATTTTTTTCCGACAGAAAATTTATTTTCTACATTTTCCCATCTTAGAAATCTTCCTTTCTTCGTTTGTGTTTCTGTATTTTTATTACGCAGAATAAAATCATTTAGAACAGGGATAGTTAATTGATTTGAAATACCATCCGCTAACTTTTCACTTTGATTATACCCCCTAATAAATAGTTTCTTTGGGTGAAGTGGAACAGGTATCAATGCGTCTAAATCTTTAAACGCCTCAATCTCATTCAATTTTCGCCCAATCATTTCTCCAAATTGCACTCCTATTTCTGGCTTATCTTTGTATTTCAATGCATGTAGAATGGGCTGAACTTTTTTACCTTTTTCAAAAAAGAAAAGTGCGAACGTTCCTTTTAAGTTTATTCTACCCCAAAACAGTTGATCTAAGATTGTAGGTTCATCGTATCGTTCAAAATAAGTATACTGTAAATCGGCTTTGCAAAAAGGACAAATTTCACTTGATGATTCAGTCAATTCTTTTTGACAAATCAAACAGGTATTAGGATAAATTAAATGAACGATATTTCGCATCCAATTTAAAAGATTTTTTAGTCGAATTTTCGAATTTCCCATATGGTTATTAAGGTATATTTCATATACACATTTTTATGTTAAAAACAACAAAAAATAAAACTTGACAAAGGTAAAAAACTGTCGTAAATTTAATGAATAATTACAAAACTTATTTGTTATCAGATGATTGATGAATTTCAAATATTTATCGACAAATGAAGAATTTTTTACTGTGAATATCTTTAATTGTGTGTTGATAAAACGTCTATCAATTGTAATCAAAGGGATTGCGAAATGAATTGTTCATAAACTCGATACATTGTGAATTTCTTTACTTGTGAAAACTTAGAATTATAACAAATTTTGTAACCCTGAAAGATGAAGAAATAATTAACGAATTATTAATTCATTTAAAGAGAAAAAAGATTAACTGTACACAGAAAAGACAAGTATAAAAAACTTGAAATATTTATTACAAAAAACCAAAAAATGCAAGTAGCAGAACCAATTTTAGAACCGAACAATAATAGATTTGTTCTTTTTCCTATCCAACACGATGATATTTGGTCTTTTTATAAAAGAGCTGAAGCTAGTTTTTGGACAGCAGAGGAAATTGACTTATCTCCGGATTTAGTTGATTGGGAAACAAAATTAACGGATGATGAAAAACACTTCATCAAACACATTTTAGCGTTTTTTGCTGCATCAGATGGAATCGTTAATGAAAATTTAGCTGAGAACTTTGTGGCTGAAGTTCAATATACTGAAGCGAAATTTTTCTATGGTTTCCAGATTGCGATTGAAAATATCCATTCTGAGACATATTCGTTATTGATTGATACTTACATTCAAGACAATGCTGACAAAAATTACTTGTTCAATGCAATCGATACATTGGACTGTGTAAAGAAAAAAGCGGATTGGGCGTTACGTTGGATCGATAAAGGATCATTTGCTGAGCGTTTAGTTGCATTCGCTGCAGTTGAAGGAATCTTCTTTTCTGGTTCATTTTGTTCAATTTTCTGGTTAAAGAAAAGAGGCTTAATGCCAGGGCTTTCATTCTCTAATGAATTAATTTCAAGAGATGAAGGATTACATTGTGATTTCGCTTGTTTGTTGTATAACAACCATTTGAACAACAAACTTTCAAAAGATAAAGTGAAAGAAATCATCATGGATGCAGTTGCAATTGAAAAAGAATTTGTAACGGATGCGATACCAGTGCGTTTGATAGGTATGAACAGTGACTTAATGGGTCAATACATCGAATTCGTAGCGGATAGATTATTGATGGAGTTAGGAAACGAGAAAGTTTACAATGCAACAAATCCTTTTGATTTCATGGATATGATTTCAATCGAAGGAAAAACAAACTTCTTTGAAAAAAGAGTTGCTGAATACCAAAAAGCTGGTGTAATGAATGGAGGAAAAGAGTCTCACGGTTTCTCAATGGACGAAGACTTCTAAGAATCTAAATAAGCATTATAACTATACTAATTAATTAATACCAAAAGAATAAAAAAGGCATGTACGTAGTAAAAAGAGACGGAAGAAAAGAGCCAGTAAAATTTGACAAGATTACTGCTCGTATCATTAAAATGTGTTACGGGTTGGATTCACTTGTTGTTCCAGAAATGGTGGCTATGAAAGTAATTGAGGGTATTCATGATGGGGTTACTACTACTAACCTTGATAATTTAGCAGCTGAAGTAGCGGCAGCTAAAACGATCGACCATCCTGATTATGCTTTATTAGCTTCTCGTATTGCTGTATCAAATCTTCATAAAGAAACGAAAAAAACGTTTTCTGAAGTAATGGAAGATTTATATAGTTATACTGACCCAAAAACAAATCAAAAAGCTGCATTGTTAGCTGATGATGTGTATGAGGCAATTATGGCGAATAAAGATTTATTGGATTCAAGTATCATTTATGATAGAGATTTCAGATATGATTATTTCGGATTCAAAACATTGACTCGTTCATATTTAATGAAATTGAATGGTAAAATTGCAGAACGTCCACAACAAATGTTGATGCGTGTTGCAATTGGTATTCATAAAAACGATGTTCAATCTGCAATTAAGACGTATAACTTAATGTCTGACGGTTGGTTCACACATGCAACTCCAACGTTATTCAATGCAGGAACACCAAAACCTCAAATGTCATCTTGTTTCTTATTAACAATGAAAGAAGATAGCATCGGTGGAATTTATGATACATTAAAAAATTGTGCTCAAATTTCTCAATCTGCAGGTGGTATTGGTTTATCTATTCATGATATTCGTGCAAAAGGTTCTTATATTAAAGGAACAAATGGTACTTCAAATGGTATCGTTCCAATGTTGAGAGTTTTCAATGATACAGCTCGTTACGTTGATCAAGGTGGAGGTAAAAGAAAAGGTTCTTTCGCTATCTACATGGAACCATGGCATGCTGATATCTTTGATTTCTTAGACTTGAAGAAAAATCACGGTAAAGAAGAGCAAAGAGCAAGAGATTTATTCTACGCTTTATGGATTCCAGATTTATTCATGAAACGTGTGAAAGAAAATGGAGATTGGACGTTGATGTGTCCTCACGAATGTCCAGGTTTATCTGATACACATAGTGCCGAATTTGAGACTTTGTATACTGGTTATGAAGCAGCTGGAAAAGGAAGAAAAACAATCAAAGCTCAAGATTTATGGTTTAAAATTTTAGAATCACAAATTGAGACAGGTACTCCTTACATGTTGTATAAAGATGCTGCTAACGCAAAATCTAACCAACAAAATTTAGGTACAATTAAGTCTTCAAACTTATGTACAGAAATTATGGAATACACAGCTCCTGATGAAATCGCTGTATGTAACTTAGCATCAATTGCATTACCAAAATTCGTAGCTGAAGATGGTACATTTGATCACAATAAATTATTTGAAGTATCATACCAAATAACGGTAAACTTGAATAAAATTATTGATGAAAACTACTACCCTGTAGAAGAAGCTAAAAATTCTAATTTACGTCACCGTCCAATCGGTATTGGTGTTCAAGGATTAGCTGATGCTTTCATCTTAATGCGTTTCCCTTTTGAATCAGAAGAAGCAAGAGCATTAAATAGAGAGATTTTCGAAACGATCTATTACGCTTCTATGACAGCATCTAAAGACTTAGCAAAAGAATTTGGAGCTTATACAACTTACGAAGGTTCTCCAGTATCTAAAGGAATTTTCCAATATGATATGTGGAATGTAACTCCAACAAATCGTTGGGAATGGGATGTATTGAAATCAGAAGTAAAACAATACGGTGTTCGTAACTCATTGTTATTAGCTCCTATGCCAACTGCTTCAACTGCTCAAATTTTAGGAAATAACGAATGTTTCGAGCCATATACTTCAAATGTTTACACACGTCGTGTATTATCAGGTGAATTTATCGTAGTAAACAAACACTTATTAAAAGATTTAGTGAAAGAAGGTTTATGGACTAAAGAAATGCGTCAAACAATTATGTCGACAAGTGGATCAATCCAAAACATTTCAGACATTCCTCAAAACTTAAAAGACTTGTACAAAACTGCATGGGAAATTTCTCAAAAAGCAGTAATTGATCAAGCAGCTGATAGAGGTGCATATATTTGCCAATCTCAATCATTAAACATCTTCATGGAAAATGCAAACTTTGGAAAATTAACTTCAATGCATTTCTACGGATGGGAAAAAGGATTGAAAACAGGTATGTATTACTTACGTACAAAAGCTGCAACTGATGCAATTAAATTTACAGTTGATAAATCAATGGTTCAAAACACAATCGCTGCTGATGTTGAAGAACAACAAGCTGCTATAGCATGTTCATTAGACAATCCTGATGCATGTGAAATGTGTTCTGGCTAGAACTTGAAATAAACTTTATACCAAAAGGTGTCTCAGAGTAATCTAAGACACCTTTTTTTGTAACTAAACTTTTATTATTCGTTATATTTACATCAATATAAATGAATCATATGAAGTTTCTAATTTTACTTATTTCAATCAGTCTATTTCAAAATTTTGCTATTTCCCAAAAAAAAGAAATATATACTGTTTACTTTGAAACGAATTCTTTTAAACTCCAAAAAAACGAATTAAAAAAATTGGATGATTTTCTGCAAAAATCCAAAAATCCAGATTTTAAAATCCAGAACATTAGTTCATATACGGATACAATTGGAAGTGTCATTTCAAACGAAAAGTTATCTTTAAATAGATTAAATACCATTTTGAAAATAGTAAAATCAAAAAGTGTTAGCGTAGAATCAACCAATTCATTTGGAGAACTTTATCCATCATCAATTGATTTAAAAACGAATGAATTGGCAAAATTCAGAAAAGTTGAAATTACTTATTATTTTAGCGAAAAGCCTACACAAACTCAAGAAGAACCAGCTTATCCAGAAACAAGTGAAACTGTCAATTTAGCCAAATTTAGAGAAAATTTCACTTCCGAAACACCAATCGTTTTGGATGTAAAATTCTATGGTGGAACTGCTAATTTGATTCCTGGTTCAGAAGATGAAATCAATGCCTTGTATAAATTTTTAGCAGGAAATAAAAGTGTATCCGCATTGATACGTGGCCATGTTTGCTGTCATGATGATATGCCTCTATCCGTTCAACGAGCGAGTGCTGTTTACGATATTTTAATTAAAGGTGGAATTGAACCAAGCCGTTTAGATTTCAAAGGGTATAGCAATTCACTTCCTGTCGTATCCCCAGAATATACAGAAGAAGAACGCCAACAAAATCGACGTGTTGATGTTGTTTTTAGTGTGAAAAAATAAGTAATACAATCAACCTTTTTTCAAAAGTCCCAATAATACAATTATAGAAAATTTGATCTATTTAAATTTACACTTTAAATCAGATTTAAAATGAAATAAATTATAATGAAAACACTCACTACCTTAATTTTCTTATTTTTCATCACTTTGTCTTTTTCACAAAAAATGAAAATTTCAGGTGTCGTTTATGACACTTCTGGTGTTCATGTTTTACCTGAAACAATCGTCATGGCTGTTAGAATTAAAGATTCTTTATTAGTCAATTTTACTAGAACGAATGGGAATGGTGAATTTAATTTAACGAACATTCCAATAGACACCTATAATATTGTTGTTTCGCATTTTAGATTTGAAGATAAGTCCTATTTCATTTTTGGAAGCGAGGACAATAAAGACATCAACATTCCGAAGGTAAAATTGAATGTTAAATCAAAGGAAATCGAAGAGGTTGTTATTTATGCGAATAAAAACCCAATCTATTTTCGAGGTGATACAATGGTATATGTTGCTGATTCATTTAAAGTTGGGCAAAATGCTGTAGTTGAAGATTTACTGAAAAAACTACCTGGAATTAAAGTCGATAAAGACGGAAAAATAAAATCTCAAGGAAAAGATATCGGTCAAGTCTTAGTGGATGGAGATGAGTTTTTTGGTTCTGATCCAACGGTTGCAACAAAAAATTTAGGAGCTGCTGGAGTTGAAACGGTTGAAGTTTATGAGAAAAAAAATGAAAATGCAACCGATGGTGGAGATGAAACAATTCAAGTACTTAATCTGAAAATGAAAGAAGATGCTAAAAAGGGTTATTTCGGACGGGTGTCAGGTGCAGGAGATTTCAATCGTTTTTATGAAGGCGAATTGTTTGCCAATAAATTCAATAAAAATCAAAAAATATCCATTTTTGCTATTAGTGGAAATACACCTAAATCCGGCGTAGATTGGGGTGATATTGATAAATTTGGATTAGACAACGAAGCGAGCGGTAGCTTTAATGAAGATGGTGACTATGTTCAAACCACCTATGGAAATGATGGAAATGGAATACCAAAAACATTCAAATCAGGAATTTATTACAGTGATAAAATCGGTAAGAAAAAGAAAACTAAAATAGGTTTCAATTATACATACATGAATTATCAATTGAATTCACTTTCAAAAAGTAGATCACAGTATTTTTTAAGTGATACTAGTTATTTTTCTGATGATTCAACTAGAACAATAACTGTAAATGAATCACATTCTGTTAATTTTTCCGTTTTTAGTCAAATCGATTCTTTGAATTCCATTGATTTTAAATCAAAATTTACAAATTCATTAGGAACTTCAGATAACAAAGATTATACAACATTTTTAGATGAACTAAACATTCAAACTCGATTAAACTTAATCAATAACAAGTCAAAATCAAACGGAATTAGTGTTCAGAATGATCTTGTTTTTGTACATAAGTTCATGAAAGCAAGAAGGCAACTTAAATTATTATACAATCAGAGTTACACAGATAATAACTCAAATGGTGGATTAGATTACACTAACAATTATTTATTTCAAACTAGCTTAAATAACAATGTTGATCAATCGAAATTAAATTCTAATTCTAAGCTAAATCATATTGGGAAAATAACATATACAGAACCTTTGACAAAGAAAATAAAAGTAGAATTTGATTACCTGTATGAAAATGGAATCTCTAATCAGAAAAAAGAAACACGAGATTATTTAAATGGAGTATCCTCTGATTTGAATTTGAATTACTCAAATAATTTTGATAATAAACGAATCGAAAACAGGTTTGCAACTCAATTTATTTATGAATCAAGAAAACACATTATCAGCATCGGTTCGAGATTTAGAAATATTAAAATAAATAACGATAATTTATTTACAGCTTCAACTATCAAGCAAGATATAACGAATTTTCTACCAAAATTCTCGTATACATTCAAACCAACTCAAACACAACGTATACTATTGAAATACAATGCTAGTTCAGAAGTCCCAGCAATTTCATATTTACAACCTATTCAAGACAATACAAACCCGAATCGTATATCGACAGGGAATCCATCAATCAAACCGACTTACAAACATACCATCAATGGTTCTTACAATTCATGGAATTCATTAGCCGGAAGATACATATGGGCTGGTGGTAATTTTGACTATATAAACAATGATTTTGTTGACTCAACTACTTATAATGAGTTCGGTCAGCAAACATCCAAAACGGTAAATGTAAATGGCAATTATAACGGTTACATATACATCGGATCAAGTATTGATGTTTACAAAAAAATAATTGGGTTAAATCCAAATATTAACATAAGTCAAGCAAAAAATAGCAACTATATTAA
>CANGHX010000068.1 GCA_947453715.1 Flavobacteriales bacterium
CTTATGGAGTACTCGTTTGTATTCCATCTATTTTTATTTTCTTTTTTAAGCTAAATCCACATCGATGGTTGAATAAAGACGATTTAAGTCATTTATTAATGCTCGCTTGTATTTATTTTTTCTATCTTGGAGCTTCTAAAAGAATGAATAACCCAGAAATTTCATCAACTATTGAAAATGTAATTGCATAAAATGGCAAAAGCGGATATAAATATTAAGAATAAACGAGCTCGATTTGAATATCATTTATTGGATGAGTTTACTGCTGGTATTCAGTTAGGTGGAACGGAAATTAAAAGCATTCGTAAGAGTAAAGCTAGTATTTTAGAAGCGTATTGTGTTGCTGTTCGTGGAGAAATTTGGATTCGTAACATGCATATTACGGAGTATGAAAATGGTTCGTTTTATAACCATAAACCTAGAGCAGACCGAAAATTGTTATTGAATAGCAAAGAGATAGATAAAATTTTGAAGTTTTTGATGGTCAAAGGAAATACGGTAATTCCTTTGAAAATGTTTATCAATGAAAAAGGTTGGGCAAAGATTTTAATTGCTTTAGCTCAAGGTAAAAAATTACACGATAAACGAAACGATTTAAAAGAAAAAGACGACAAGCGTGATATGGATCGTGCAATGAAACGTTGATCTTAATAAAATCCTAAAGTTACTAAATGGAGATAGCGTTTGTCTGTATATAACGTAATGACGAAAGCACCATTAATGACATAGAAACAAACTTTATACATGATTACAAAAAGGGTTGAATTTCTCCTGAAAATGTAAGTGATAAAAGGAATGCTAAAGAAAATAGCGAACAACAAACTTAACTGTCCCATCGAATACTCAACGCGAAATGTTTTATAATTTGTTTTTGTCAAGCTGTGAATTTTATACGCTTGATGCAAAATAAAACTTTGTTCAATAAAAATGGTCGTTCCAGTGGAGTAAAGACATTTATATTCCCACTTTTCTACATTGACAAAATACGTATGATCATTCTGTGTTTTAATCAAAATTTTATCTCCACTTGTTTGAATCACATCATTGGAATTATAGTGCGTTACCAAATCTTTTTCAAAGCGATGCGGTAGCAACGTATCAATTAGAATGAGAATACCAAAACCGAAACTAATAAAAGCCGAAATTTTAAAGAAATTCCATTTTTTACCTTTCGTTAAATTTTGATAATAGCGTTCATTATTTAGGTGTTTCTGTTTTTGTTGCTCTTGAAAACGAATTCGAGCAGCTTTCAGTAGTTCTTCTTTTGTTTTTTTAGCAGCTGTGTTTGTTTGTTGATCTCTCGAATGTCTTGTTGGTTGAGCTTTTCGCTCTTGGACAGGAATTTCAACTTTATTGATTAAGATGTTATAAGCCTGTGTGATTTCTAAAAATTTAGCTTGAGCCGTTAAATCTGGATTTTTGTCAGGATGATACAGCATCACCAACTTTCGATATTTTTTTCGAATTTCCTCATTGGAGGCATTGTTGGGCAAACCTAATATGCTATAATATTTGCTGTATGGCATCTTTCAAATATAAATCGACTGTTTTTAAACGATTGATTTTGTTGCTTTCTGTATAGTTAAATTGTTTGAAAATATAGATTTCTTTCGGAAGTTCATATTTTGAGAGGTGATTTTCTAATTCAGATTTCTGGATTTGAAAAGCATTTTCACTTTCGATGCAAAGAATCACTTTTTCGCCCAAAACGGCATCTTTTTTTCCAGTGATAAAAAATGGGTATCTGATCAATTTTGAAAGTTTTTTCTCTATTTCCTCTGGTTGTAGTTTAACTCCGCCACTGTTAATCACAAAATCAGTTCGACCTTTCCAAATAAATTGTTTAGCATTCATTAATTCGACACAATCATTGGTTTTTAAAGGGATACCATCTACTAAAGAAGAGTGAACGATCAACTGATTATCTTCCGATGAAAAAGAATTTCCTTCAAGTGCAGAATAATGTTCCTCTTGTTCTAACCCGATTTTTCGCATGGCAACGTGAGAAATGGTTTCCGTCATTCCAAATGTTTGAAAAACCGTTAATTCTTGTTTTTTAAGTTGTTCTTCGATTTCATCAGAAACACTTCCTCCGCCAACGATTACATTGCGAACAGATTTTAATTTTTCTGGATTTTGCTTCAATATTTCTGCAAGTTGAAGCGGAACAATTGCTGCAAAATCAATTCGCTCATCAATGAATTCAAATGGATTTGAACAAGGTTCAACAATGACAAATTTTAACCCTAATTCGATGGAACGAACAATCATCATTTTTCCAGCAATGGTAGCCGTCGATAAACACAAAAGAGCAACTTCGTCTTTTTGGAGATTAAGAAATTTCCCCGTCATTTTGGCAGAAGCCTTCATCTTTGATTTTAAAATCTCGATCGTTTTCGGTTCTCCAGTTGATCCTGAAGTTTTGGATTGTATAAATTCAGCTGAATTGAACCATTCTTCAATAAATTGATTGACTTCATTTTTGAAGGAATCAGAAGTATTTATGAATTTCAGTTCGACCACTTTTTATTTTTGGAATGAGAATTGTGTTAAAAGTAACAACTTTCAATAAAGAAATTAAATTGAAAGGCTTTAACACGTAAAATTATTCGTTACTTTTAACTTTCAAAATTAATCAAAATGAAAAAAACAATTGGAATTTTTGCTTTATTGTCATTGGTAATGACTTTATCTTTCACGAAATCTCGTTTTACGAAACAAGAGGGAGCAGGAATCGCGTTTAAACATATTTCGCTGGAAGACGCTAAAAAGCAAGCTGAAAAAACAGGAAAACTTATTTTTATAGATGCTTACACGTCATGGTGTGGACCTTGTAAACGAATGGCAGCAACGACTTTCAAAGATGAAAAAGTAGCAAAATATTTTAACGAGAATTTTATCAGTTTAAAAATTGACGTTGAAAAAGATGCAGACGGTCCTGAAATTGAAAAAATGTATAAAATTCAAGCTTATCCAACCTTGTTGTTTATCAATGGTAAAGGAAAATTAGTAAAGAATATCGTTGGTTTTCAAGAGGCGGATAAATTAATGTCAATTGCAAAATCAGTAAATTAAAAAGATAAAATGGATAGTTTAAATAATAATATTGATTTAGATCAACAACCAAAACGTTCTCAGTTTTTAAGTGTTTTGTGTATTTTGACCTTTGTGTTTACAGGTTTTTCTTTTCTGACTTCAATCATCGGTTTCGTTTCAGGTCCAGCTTCACCAGAAATGATGGCAGAACAACACGTTCAAATGGCAGAACAAATAACTAAACTTCAAGAAGTGCATGCCGATAGTTTTGTTTTTATGTTTCAACAGCTACAGCAAATGATGGATGATGTTAACAATCATTTTTATTTGGCACTTTCAATGAAAATCATTTGGGTGGTAATTGGAGCTTTTGGAGCTTTTCAAATGTGGAATGGTAAGAAATTAGGTTTTCATATTTACATCATTTATAGTTTATTAGAGATTGCTCAGATGTATTTGTTTACTTCAGCAAGTAATATTCCGATGTTGGTAATTGTTTATTACATTATTATTTCAGGAATCTTCATTATACTTTATTCTAGGAATTTAAAAGAATTGAAATAAATGAAGAGGCTGTCTCAAAAGGACAGCCTTTCTTTTTTTTGAACCATATCAGGGATTATAAGGAAATATAAGCTGCTTGGCGAAACAAATTAAAAACTTGTAAATCAGTAACAAAAATAAATTTATTTACTTTTCAATCAAACCCTTCCATTGTTAATTTTCAAGTAATTTTTCACTTTTGAAACAGCCTCTTTTTTAATGCTTCTATGATAGATTCATTGGAGGTATTTATATCTCCAAATAGATCATTTGTAATTAATAAGTTTCCGTCTAAATCAACCCAATCAGCTAATGGAGCAATTTGCATGGAAGCATTTATAGCTACGCTTGATTCGCTCATACATCCAATAATTGATTTCAATTCCATTTCTTTTGCTCTTTTGAGGCAATCAACACCTTCAGAAAGTCCGCCACATTTCATAACTTTTAGATTAATCCCATCAAACGATTTAACGATTTTCTCTAAGTCGGCATAATTTTGAAATGATTCATCAGCAATAATTGGAATTGGACTTCTAGCTTTTAACCAAGCATGACTTTCAAAATCTTCTTTATGGAAAGGTTGTTCCAAGTACCAAACGCCTTTGTCAGCTAATTTATAACTCAATTTCAAGGCTTCATTTCGATCTGTAAATCCTTGATTGGCGTCTATTGTAAACGGTTTTTCAGAAAAACGTTCAAATGTATCAATAATGCGATAAACTTCCGATTGATTCACTTTCAGTTTATAATAATTCATCGTTGGATTATCCGCAATTTTGATTTCCATTTCTTGATCGTCCGACATTCCAATGGTGAAAGACGTTTTTTTACTCTGTCCCTCAATGTGATAGAATTCTTGGATAGAAGTATTCGTTTGATTCGCATGTAAGTTATGTAAAGCAATATCAATCGCTGCAATACAAAAATTCGTATTTGAAAAGTTAGATTTTAGAACGTTAATATATTTCGAAATGTCTTCCGTATTTTCTGGAAGTTCAATTTTTGAAATCAAATTTTTAAACGTTTCCAATGTCTCAGGATAGTAAGGGATAAAAACACATTCTCCCCAACCAAATGCATTTTCGGTTTTCAATAAAACGTACACATTATCAGTTCCTGTTCGTTCAGTATGAGAAAGTCGAAAAGGATATTTGAAATTGAGCCTAAAAGGAAAGTATTCTAATTGAATTCGAGACATTTTGTTTTTTTTACAAATGAAGCAAATATTTTGTTTTGAATAGATTTTGATTTGATATTTCTTGTTTTTATAATTTAAATTGAAGCAATTAACGTAAATTAGTTTATTATGTTGAAGTAATTAACGTAAATTAATTTTTTGTATTGAAGTAATTAACGTTGATTTTTTGCTTATATTCAAAAATTAAAATACTTTTGTTAAGTAAATTCATTATTTAAAAATAAAATGGATAATAATAAGCACATAGAAAGAGCGATATTTACTGCGTTTAAGGAAAAGTTAAAGCCTCAAAAAGTTTTAATATTGTTAGGGGCTAGAAGAGTTGGTAAGACGAATTTGATTAAAACATATTTAAAAGAATTAAAAAATGAAGAATATATATTGTTAAATGGAGATGATCAGCGAACAATTGATACATTTGCGGAACGATCTGTTCAGAATTTTAAGAAAATAATTGGTGATAAGAAAATAATAATAATTGATGAAGCGCAAAAAATTCCTGATATAGGTTTGAAATTAAAATTAATGGTTGATGAAATTGAAGGTATTAAAGTAGTCGCTACCGGCTCATCCGTTTTTGATTTAAGTAATAAACTAGGAGAACCTTTGGTTGGTAGGGAGTATACCATGCGTTTATATCCATTAGCGCAAGTTGAATTCAAAGCAAAAGAAAATTATTTTGATACGAAAGAAAAATTAGCAGAAAGATTGATTTTCGGAAGTTATCCAGAGTTGGAGCATATTCAAAGTTGGAAAGAAAAGGCTGATTATTTAGAAGGAATGGTTAATTCATATTTGTTAAGGGATATATTAGAGTATCAAGGGATTAAAAAAGCAGATAAAATATTTGATCTTTTGCGCTTAATTGCTTTTCAAGTAGGAAAAGAAGTAAATATAGATGAATTAGCACTAAATCTGAAAGGATTATCAAGAAATACAATTGAGGCTTATTTGGATTTATTATCGAAAGTATTTATAATTTATAATGTAAAAGGTTTTAGTCGTAATTTAAGAAAAGAGATTGTTAAGACAAGTCGATGGTACTTTTATGATAACGGCATTCGAAATGCAATCATTCGAAATTTCTCAGAATTGGATATGCGTGCAGATAAAGGTGATTTATGGGAAAACTACCTTATGGCTGAAAGAATAAAATTCAATTCATATTCAAATAAACGTGTGAATTTTTACTTCTGGAGAACGTATGACCAACAAGAAATTGATTTAATAGAAGAGGAAGCCGATGAATTAAGGGCTTTTGAATTTAAATGGAATTCAAAGAAAAAAGTCAAAGTACCAGGTGGGTGGAAAAATAATTATCCAGAAGCAACTTTCGAAGTTATCCATCCTGATAATTATCTAGATTTCATTTCCTAAACTAGGAATGTAAAGCACATTTTTATTCAATTCTTAATGTCTAAATAGACTTGTATCAAACAAAATAATAGCGTATCTTTGCGCAAAATTCTAGGAATAAAATGATATCAGTAAACAATCTTTCGCTTCAGTTTGGAAAAAGAATCCTTTTTGATGAAGTTAATTTAAAATTTGTACAAGGTAACTGCTACGGTGTAATTGGAGCAAACGGTGCAGGAAAATCAACTTTCTTAAAAATTCTTACAGGAGATCAAGATCCAACAAAGGGAAGAGTAGAGTTAGAGCCAGGAAAACGTATGGCTGTATTGAATCAAAATCACTTTGAATTTGATCAAGTTCCGGTTTTACAAACAGTGATCATGGGGCATAAACGCCTTTTTGAAATCATGACTGAAAAAGATGCTTTGTATGCGAAAGCGGATTTTACAGATGAAGATGGAATGAGAGCTTCTGAATTAGAAGGAGAATTTGCAGATATCGAAGGATGGAATGCTGAAACAGATGCAGCTTCATTGTTGAGTAACCTTGGAATTGAAGAGTCTTTACATTACTCTTTAATGGAAGAATTAACAAACTCAATGAAAGTTCGAGTATTGTTAGCACAAGCATTATTTGGTAATCCAGATGTATTGATTCTGGATGAGCCTACCAACGATTTAGATTTGAAAACAATCACTTGGTTGGAAGATTTCTTATTAGATTTTAAAAATACTGTGATTGTTGTATCGCATGACCGTCACTTCTTAGATACAGTATGTACGCACGTTTGTGATATTGATTACTCTAAAATTAATTTATTCACTGGAAATTATTCGTTCTGGTACCAATCTTCTCAATTAGCTTCTCGTCAAAAAGCAGATAAAAACAAAAAAGCAGAAGAGAAAAAGAAAGAGTTACAAGACTTTATTTCTCGTTTTTCTGCAAATGCTTCGAAATCGAAACAAGCAACAAGTAGACGTAAAATGTTGGATAAATTGGATTTAGATGAAATTCAACCATCAAGCAGACGTTATCCAGGAATTACATTCCACCAAGAGAGAGATGCTGGAAATCAAATTTTATTTGCAGATAATTTAAGTAAAACATACGAAGGCGTTACATTGTTCAAAGATTTAACGTTTACAATGAACCAAGGAGATAAAATTGCAATTATTTCTAAAAATTCATTAGCTGTTACAACTTTCTTTGAGATTTTGAATGGTAACCAACAACCTGATACAGGTGAGTTTACTTACGGAACAACAATTACTACAGCTTATTTACCAAATGATAATCATGCTTATTTTGAGGATGATCTTCCATTAATTCACTGGTTGAGACAATATGCTCAAACAGACGAAGAGCGTGAAGAAGTAAACTTAAGAGGTTTCTTAGGGCGTATGCTGTTCTCAGGAGAAGAAGCTTTGAAAAGTGCAAAAGTACTTTCAGGAGGAGAAAAAGTTCGTTGTATGTTATCTAAAGTGATGTTTGCGAAAGCGAATTTAATTATGATGGACGAGCCAACGAATCACTTAGATTTGGAATCTATTACAGCATTAAATAACGGAATGGTTGATTTTGGAGGTCAGTTGATCTTTACATCTCATGATCATGAGTTAGTGAATACAGTAGCTAACAGAATCATCGAAATCACTCCAACAGGTATTATCGATAAAATGATGCCTTACGATGCGTATTTAGCAGATGCTAAAATTTCTCAAATGCAAGTGGAGATGTACGCATAATTTGTGATTATACTATATTTTAAAAGCTGTCTGTAATGGGCAGCTTTTTTTTGAGCTATACATGATAAAGTGGGGCAAATATTAAGTATGAATAATTTTACATTCATAAAGTTTTTGATCTAACTAAATGATAAATAGGGTGCAATCAATTCCTTTGCATTAGCGTCAGGGAATCAGGAATTATTTGAATTAAACAAATTTGAATTTCAGAATTGATAGATTTTAATATTTATTCCTTAAATTTGTAGAACATGAAGAAAGAATTAAATAAAGAGGCAATTTTAAAATCAGTAACAAAAATGATTACTGACAAGGAAGCCGTTCGTTCTTATATAAAAGGTAAAACAACAATTCAATCGATAACCACAAAAGGAATAAAGCTTGCGAAGCCATTATAATTACGTTTTTGACGAAATAACGAATACTTATAATTTTGCTACCAAAAATGAAATTTTATATAGAGTAGCATTTATTGTTGACGAGACATTTTCAACTATTTCTGGAAAAGAAATCCCTAATGTTTTTCAATTAATTGTAGAAAAATCAACAGATGGTATTGAGCGATTCGATCCCAAAGTATCTAAAACGATTGAACATTTAATTGAAAGGTTTTTTCAAAAAACTGAAAACTCATTAATATACATTTGTTCAGACGATAATGAGAAAGCCGAAAAAAGACATCAGATTTTTAATAGATGGTATAAAAAATCTAAATATAAAGAAGCTATAATTAAAATAGATAATATCATTTCTGTTTCAATTGGTAAAAATGAAAAACAAAAATTATTTACTTCGTTTATGTTTCACAAACAGAATTCGAATTTTGAAATACTTTTAGAATTATACAGCCAAATTGAAAAAGTACTAAACGAAGAAAAATAGGATAAACTTAAACATAGTAATGAACATGAATCTAAAAAATATTTGCTTAGTTTATCATTACTTGTATTAGCAAATATTGTACTTTGGTTGTTTTATAATGCTTTAAAATGTGTTTAAGATTATAAAAAGGTCAGCAATTGAAACTTAATTACCATTCTTTCGTTTTAATTCCTAGTGATAAAAAATAAAAGATAAATTTTTTAAAATGCCTAATAAAGTCAGTCGGTTATACAAGAAAAAGTGGTTTAGAATTCCATACTTAACTTTCCTTTACATTTTTGCATTATACGGTTTTTTCTTAGTTGGAACGTATTTAGCGATGAAATTTCAATGGACGAAAGATTCTGGAAAAGTGGACGTGAATAACCGTTACTTTCAATCGATGAGTGATAAGTACAATCAATCTTTTAAGGTAGACAGTGTTTCTGTTGCCAAACATCGATTAGAGGTTTTGAATCGAATTATCATTTTGAACGAATTTTATCCTCAAAATGCGCAACATATTTTAACTGCTTATCAAGATACGAAAGACGAGAAATTGGTTCTTCAAATGTTGGATGCGATCGATATTCGATTGATGAAAAACAAGGCTTATCAAAAGGAGATGAGAGCGCTGAGATCTCGTAAAAACGATGAAAAAGTTACGGGATTAAGTGTTTATGAATGGATGAACATCGCCGAATGGAAGTGTTTCAAAGAGGCTGTGGCGAAAGATAAAAAGTACATTGATTCTGCTGCCCAAGTAACTGGTGTTGAACCGCGTTACATTGTTGCGTGTTTGGTTGGTGAACAAGTGCGCTTATTTAATTCAAGAAGAGAGAAATACAAAGAATTCATCGCTCCAATGAAAACCTTGGCACTTGAAAATAATATGTCTTATGGTGTGACTGGAATTAAAGAATTTACAGCAAAAAGAATCGAAACGTACTTGAAAGATTCAACGAGTAAATATTACTTAGGAAATCAATATGCTCATTTGTTAGATTACGATACTGTGACTAATTATACAAACGGAATTAATGATACAATGAGTACTTGTGTTCAACGTTTGGTTCAATACACGAATCATTATTATTCTTATTTGTATGCTGCAGTTTTCATCAAGCAAATCAGAACGCAATGGAAAAAAGCAGGTTATCCAATCGATAATCGACCTGAAATTTTTGCTTCTTTGTTCAATTTAGGTTATTCTAAATCTGTGCCGAAAAAACATCCGGAAGTTGGAGGATCTGTCTTTAAAATTAGAGAACAAGAATACACATTTGGCGCAGTGGCTTATGAGTTTTATTTCTCTGGAGAATTAGTCGATTTGTTTCCGTATAAGCGTAAACATTTTGATTGGGATGAGAAGTAGTTTTATATTCTAGTAAGAGATTTCGGATAAAAAATCAATTCCCAAGTAACTTTCCCCCAAATTAAAATACAAGGAACTGCTTTCACAACATAAGGAATGAAATAATCATCACGAATAAACTTTGGGAAAAGATCTGTTGCAGCTAAAACTGTAAATAATAGCGCTAAGATTAAAAGTGAGAAATTGACTTTATTGAATTCTTGAGTAAAAAACCAAATGGAAACGCCAGTTACAGCAATGACGAATGTTGGAGACTCTGCTTTGTGGTTAAAAATTACAATCCAAAGTAGGATAGAGGCTAAATATAAAAGTTTAAATCGTACTTCGTTAAAATATTTATAGTGAATAAATGGAACACAAAATAAAAGCGTTCCAACAACTAAACTAACTGATTTAACATTCAATCCAAACCAAGTGAATAACCATCCTGAAACAGAAAAACCGATAGAAATACTATGGTCGTTTTGTAAAAGATTCCCCCAGCTTTTGTAGAGAAACGTCAATTGTTCAGGCGAAATTAAGATGAGTGGTAAAACGGCTAAAAGTAAAATCCAACCTAGCGTGTAAAGCGCAGATTTCAGTTTGTTTGGATAGAATAAAAAGAGCGCAAAAGCTACAATTCCAAAGAGTTTGATGAAGATAGTTGCAACGATACATAGAGTTGCCAGAGCGATATTTTTCTTTTCTAAATAGACAAAGGCCAAGATAATTAATCCAGCCATTAATCCATTACTTTGAGCATTTTGAAGGGAAGTTACAAGTTCGATGACTAAAAATAAAAAGGCCCAAATTCGTTTTTTATCGGAACTAAAAGGAAGTTTCCATAAAGCAAAAAACAAGACAAAGGCATTTAATAAATTCCAAATAAGTAAACCTAGGAAATCGGGAAGGTAGGCTAAAAGCCCCATGAATAAAGAGAACGTTGGACTGTATTTATATAAATCCCAATGTTCTTGAGGATAAAGTTGATACAAATCTTTGTTTTCAATTAAATGAAAATACGATTGTTTGAAAATGACGTAATTATTGTATTTCGTATATTCAATTCCACCTTCTTCGTAAGTTTTCGTTCCATGAAGTGCTCCTTGCAAGGTCACAATTAAAACCGCTAAAAAACAAATGACACCAAGAATAACGATTGGTTTTTTAAAAAACTGTAATTTACTCATGCTGTTCTATTTTTTTGAAATTCCTTTCGAAATTAATACTTTTTGAATGTTTTTTGCAATTATTAGTTTACCTGCGCGGGTATAATGTTCAGTTGGCCAATTTCGATCAACAAAATGATTGTCTGGAATGGCGTATAAATTATCAACGACAAGGTTTCCATTTCGATGATAACGGTTGATCAAAAATTTTCGGTTGTTTTCCATTAAATAAATCAATTCTTTACCTACTAATTTATTCGCTTCTTCCATGTTTTCAGCAAGTAAATTAAACACTATTTTAATGTGACGTTTTTTTGCGATTTCAACTATTTCGTCAAAATCCTTAATACGTTGATTGGTTTTTGAATCGATTTTAAAAGCAAAGTTTTTAATGTAATGACAAGCCAAACCAATGTTTTCTTCCGTTAAATTTGGATTCTTGCCAAGCCAAGTGTGCCAAGCCATCGCTGAATCCCACTTAATGACATCGTTGTATTTGAAATTTGGAATGTAAAATTTCTCTTTTTTCCATGTTTCAATTAATTGATCGTGACGTTGTTCATCCGTTTTATAATCATAGTTTTTCAAAGCAATTAAAAAGCGATTTACAATTGGTAAATTCGGTGCGATTAATCGTTTTGTTTTCGCAAGATAGTTTTCTCCTACTGAATAACGCCAATCGGCATCAAAAGACCTTAAATTCATAGTGACGATTATCATTTTCAAAGGCATTTCTTCAGGAATATTTTTCAATACAGCCAAATAGGTTCCAGCATGTAAACCAGGTTTATCAACTGTTCCAATTTTTTTATCTTTCAATAATGAATCGAGCATGATACTGATGCTGTGTCTTCCCTTTTTAGGATCAACAACATGAAAATTAGAAGATTCACCAAAATAGATGTTTTCAGTATTTGCTGGTAATTCCCAAAAACTTTCTAATGAATCACTATGGTTTCCGACATCTTTTTTCCAATAGGTCGCTTTATACAATTGATTGGCAATCAGTAAAAAAATACCAACTACCATCATTCGTGTAAAGAAATATTTGAAAAATTCCATATTAAAATTGAAAATAAATGAATGGTTGCATATCAGTTCCAGATTGACTCATAATCAAAAATCCTAGGAGAAAATAAATTCCCCATCTGATATAAATGGATTTGTCATTGAGCCACGTTCCAAAGTTTGAATGTCTCGTCAAGAAATCAAAACAAATAAAGATGAGTAGAATTGCAACTGTCTCGATACTTGGTAGTTCAGAAGTTAATTGGGAATTATGAAATAGATTTTCAAAGAAAAGAGTCGCAACTTCTATCGAAGGGCTTCTGAATAAAACCCAAAGACAACTTACAACTAGAAATACAATTCCACCTTTTAAGATATTAATAAATAGTGATTTACTTCTTTTATCAAAACCGGTTAATTTTTCGATGATGATGATCATTCCATGTAAAATTCCCCAAAGCACAAAAGTCCAATTTGCTCCATGCCAAAATCCACTGACGAAAAAAACGAGTAATGTACTCAAGATCCATTTTGTCAATGTCGTTCTATTTCCACCTAAAGGATAGTAAATATAATCTCTGAACCAAGTTGTTAAGGTGATGTGCCATTTTCTCCAAAAAGTCGTTAAAGACTGACTAAAATAAGGTGTTTTGAAATTTTGCGTTAAGTTGATGTTGAATAACTTTGCAATTCCCAAAGCAATTGTCGTGTAGCCATTAAAATCACAATAGATTTGAAATGAATAAAGGAACAGCGTAAGCAGCAAGTTTATGCTACTGGTAGTCGAAATGTTAGCGTAACGCTGATCAACAAGAATGGAAAGATTATCTGCTACAACCATTTTTAAGAAAAAGCCATAAAGGATCATTCTTAAACCGATTGAAAAATTCTCTTTAGATAGAATTGCTTTTTCTTTGAATTGAGGCATCAAAGCCGAGAAACGTTCAATTGGTCCAGCGACTAAAAGAGGGAAGAAGCTGACGTATAAAATAAATGTAAAAACATTTCTTTCTGGTTGAATTTTATTCTTGTAAACATCTAGCGTGTAGCTGATTGTGTGGAATGTGTAGAACGAAATTCCAATGGGTAAAATAATGTCTAAAAATTCAATTGGTTGATGTTCAATTTTAAATTTGATAAAGAGTGTATTTAAATTTTCAATGATAAAATTTGAATATTTAAAGTAAAATAACAAGCCAAAATTGATGATTAAACTTCCAAAAAGTATGATTTTTCGATGAATTTCAGAAAAGAATCTGCTAATTAATATTCCAGCAAAAAAGTTTGTAAATGTTGTCGTTAGCATCAGTAAAAGATACAACGGATTCCAACTCATGTAAAAGTAGAAACTTGCTGCAATCAATAAGTAGATTCTAAAATTTGGACGTAGAACGTAGAATAGAAAAACTATTAGTGGAAGAAAATAAAGAAATTCAACAGAATTGAAAAGCATC
>CANGHX010000069.1 GCA_947453715.1 Flavobacteriales bacterium
TAAAACTGTTCACCCTCACCCTACAATGTCAGAAGCAATTATGGAAGCTGCTGCTGCTGCATATGGTGAAGTGATTCATTTATAATGAAATAACAATCAAAATCAAAAAAAAACCGATTCAAAAATGAATCGGTTTTTTTTTGAACTTAATTCTTTCCTTCAAAACCAATACCAATTTTTACACCTAAATTAAAAACCAATGTTGAATAAGTATCTGATTTTCTAACCCAAGAATAAATATTCGTATTTGTTTGATTATCATAAACACTTGTTTGATAAGCGTAATTTTTGTTAGCAAAACCTAAACCAAGACCAGTGTAAAAATCAAATGAAAAATTGCTTGTAGCCCAAGTTTGAATACCAAAATTAAACATAAAAGTACCTTGACTTTTATCGCCTATAAAATCAGAGGTTGTACCGTAAGGAGCAACATAAGTCGTATTAACTAATTTATATTTAAATTTTGGTGAAATATAAATACCTCTAAAAGCTCCTTTAGCTGGATAAAATCTATACCCAATCGATGCAAATCCACCAATATTACTTCTAGTACTAGTTGACTGTCCTACCCCTAAATGATCAGAATTAAATGGTCTTACTTCAGAAATTGTAGGTCCGAATTCAATTTCAAAACTTGTATTCAAACCGGTTTTTCTTTCAACAGAAAATGCAATTTCACCGGTTAACAATCTTAATGGATCATATTTTACAATTGTTTTTAAATCATTGATTTTTTGATATTTTTCTTCTTTTGTGATTCTATCTTGTCCGTACAACGTGGTTACACTTAATAAACTAAGGATTATAGATGTTTTAATTAAATTTTTCATTACTACATTTTTTAAGTTTAACAAATAACGTGTTTTTTTATTAAAAATTTGATAATACTTTTATTATTTTGAAAATGATCAATAAAATTTAAAATTATACCCTATTTTTACCCCAAAACAAATATAACCTATTTGGTCTTTTTCAATTTTATGTGTCCAAATAAAATCAACGATTTTAAATTGATTATTGTAAACTGCTGTACCCCTATATAAATTATAAGATGAAGCTTTACCCCCAAAACCAACATAAAAATCAAGCACAAAATTAGTACTAATTATTTTTTGAAAACCAAAATTTGATGTTAACATAATTTCGTTTCTAGTCTCATTTTTTTCTGGATCCGCAAGGTAAAAGTCAGCATGTTTTGCCGTAATAATATCATTTAGGTTTCGATACTTTACCTTGGGAGAAATATAAAAGCCGTTCATTTCATCTTTAAAATAATATCTTCCAGCCAAAGAAAAGAGTAAACCATTTCTAGTTGAAGTTGAAATAGGTAAATATGAAGCATTGTCTCCATATCCTGAACTACCGGCAGAATCATACCCCCCAATTCCACTTGAAAACATTCCTATAGGAATAAATTTTGTAACTCCCAGTTCCGTTTCTATTGATATTCTTCGAGATAAAAGTCGTTCATATGATAAATTGAATTCTTTTATTACCTCTAATTCTCCTGTATAGCCTTTACGTTTTTGTTTGCAGAAAAGTCTAATTGGATCAAACTTTAAAATATTTTTTTTAGAATCTCCAAAATCATAATCTTGAGCAAAATAGAAATTAGTTAAACTAAAAAATAATATGGTTTTTAAAGTGATAATTTTCATTTGTGTGTTTAATTTGTTTTTGTAAAAATACAAATTTTACACTAACTCAATTTTACTTTTAAAATTTTTAAAAACCATATTTTTTTCACTTATTTCAATATCTATTCTCCCTAAAAATAATCCTGCCCAACCGACTTGATTAATTATTACATTTTCTTGATTTTTATTTTGAGTCAAAAATGGTTTTTCAAGAATCGTATGCGTATGTCCACCGATAATTATATCAATATTTTCTGTTTCTTTCGCTAAAATTTTATCTGAAATCTTGTCTGTCGGATATTCAAACCCCAAGTGAGATAAACAAATAATCAAATCACATTTTTGATCTTTAAGTTCTTTTGCAATCTCATTCGCTTTTATAATAGGATCTTGATAAACAACCCCTTCAAAATTAGCAACAGGAACTAATCCGCTTAATTCAATACCTATTCCAAATACACCGATTTTCACATTCCCTTTTTGGACAATGGAATACGGCTTTATTTGATTCTTTAATTTTGAATTTGTAAAATCGTAATTCGCATTTACAAAAGGGAAATTCGCATATTTATGAGCTTTAACAAAACCTTCCACTCCGATATCAAAATCATGATTACCAAGAGTTCCAACATCATAACCTAATTCAGTCATCATTTTCATTTCTAAAACACCTCCAAAAAGATTAAAATAAGGTGTACCTTGAAATACATCTCCTGCATCTAATAAAATGACATTTTCTTCCTCATTTCTAATTTTTTGAATAAGCTCAAACCGCTTGGAAACTCCTCCTTGATTTGGATAAAGAGGATGATTCGACGGAAATGGATCAATATTGGAATGTGTATCATTCGTGTGAAGAATTGTTATCTTTTTTATTTGATTTTTAGATTGTACCTGTCCAAATAAATTTGGAGCTAGCATCAAAGTTCCAACTGAAAGACCAATATTTTTTATAAATTTTCTACGTTCCATCTATTGAATTGATTTTGGATTATAAATTTTGAATTTTGGATGAAAAACTTAAAACTTCATTCTGTTGATGGAATCAAAAACAAGATTCTTCTGATACTTAGCCTCTTCAATTAACACATCTCGCAATAATTTATTAGTGTATTCAATCTTTCTTTTTGAATTAAAAAAAGTCATTCCATCATTGCCATTGGATAAATAATCTGAAGTAATCACCCAGAATAATGAATCCTTAGATGTTAACTTATCAATAGTTAAATTTGCATTTGCATATATTCCTCCAGATATTGGTTGACTTTTACCAGCCTTTAAAAATTGTTCTATTTCTTTTTTACTTGAAATTGGTAATTGAACCCAAACCAACGTATTATCAAAAGGCATTACTTTAAAAATATCGCCGATTGTAATTGGACCTTGCAAAAAAGTAGAACGAATTCCTCCTGCATTAAATAAACATATGATCGCTTCATTCTTCTTGATTTGTCTTATTTGATTTTGAAAAACAGCATCTGAAACCCAATTATTCATTGAAATGGATGGTCGTGCTGTCCCAAAGTTTTGAGAAGAATTAGCAATTACCACATCCATAACCTTTGACATACTATCTTTATAGGGATAGATTAAACTATCAATATGCTGATTTGAACCTGGTTTTACAGCAATTAATTCTGGTTTTACAAACGTCTGTTTATAAGAAGAGCAGGCTATTAAGCCTGCTCCAATAAAAAATATGATTGATTTACGAATCATTACTCAATAATCATTTTTTTAGTTACTCTTCCATAAGGTGTTGTAACAGTAATCATGTATGAACCTGATTTATATGAATTTGTTGGAATTGTCAACACTTTACTTTCAAAATTTGAAGAAGATGTTACAACTCTACCTTGCATATCATATATAGTATATTCATTGATCATCGTTCCATTCACTTGAATATAAACAACTTCTCTTGAAGGAACTGGATAAATTGCAAAGTTTGTCATCAATTCTTCATCTAAACTTGCAGAAGAACTACACCCTAAAGCTTTGTATGTCATTTGAGAGAAATCAACGTAACACACATAATTGATACTATCAATAAATGGATTACGATTGTGTTGTAATGAATCGATGAAATCATTTCTAGAAATCTCCCAATTACTAGGTGGATCTTGGAAATGCCATTGTTTTAAAACTGCTTGATCTTCACCATAAGCAATTGAACTACTAATAGGATTTCTTAATTTCCAATTGAAACCATCAATTCCATTATAACAAATAGCTGCGTACATAATTGCTCTAGCAGCATCACCTTTGTGCTCATCTCTTGGCTCAAAAACTTGATGACCATTTGCATCTAGTCCTAATTTACATCCTAAATAAGTGTAAGTTGGAGTAACCACAACACCTAAAGGGTAATTACTTCTAATCGCATTTGCATCATTTTGATTTGTAGGAAATAAATGGTGATAATCATCATATTCAGGTCTTTCAGGATTATCAGCTGGATTTGTTGGCATCCAGTTATGGCAATATGTGTGTTCACGGCTAAAACCTTCAGTTGTCCAATCAAATGGTTCAGAATAAACTTTATTTTCTCCACTGTAAACACATGTTACAACTCTTTGATCACCTGTAGTGTCTCTTGCTTCAAACAATGGTATCATTAAAGTTCCATAGCTACTGTAAAAATGAGCAGTATGAGGATTCACTAATGCACTTAAATCAGTCATAAATGTTGAACTAGAAGTTGAAAGTGAATTATACATTCCTGCAGTCATCATAGAACCTAAAGTCGTAACATTTCCTGTTAAAGGCGAAGTTGTTAAATAATTTCTAAAATTTCCAGATCCGTTATATGAAAATACTGCAAAATAATATCCTGTATTCGCAACAATATTATTTGGAGTAAAATTCAACATTGTTCCACTATTTACAACTTGAGAACTTCCGATAGCATCACCTCTCATGTACACAGTTCCATCAGCAGGAACATCTGTAATTGGAGAACCTTTTTTTCTTAAAATCACATAACCATCAACACCATTAGCTGCTGTATAAGATCCTGTAAATCTATAACTTTTCACATTTGAAAAAACTAAGTTTGTTGGTTGAACAGTTGGTTCAGTTGCATAACTACCTCCAACGCCATCAATGTGAATAACATAAGGATTTTCATCAGCATCATTGTTCGCAATCGAAATAATCCCTGGTCTTGAACCAGCTGCTCCAGGTGTAAAATTAATAACTAATGTCCCTGTACTATTTGCAGCAATTGTAGTTGGTTGAGAACCGACAACATAATCAGAAGCATTTGTTCCAGAAATCGTAATTGTAGAAATCGTTAAACTATTTACAGTTCCTAAATTTTCAATCGTAAAAGAAATTGGAGACATTACTCCAACTGATGAAGAAGTTCCAAAATTTCCATTGCTAACAATTGTTGTCGTTCCATTTTTAATATTGATTTCTTGAGCAGGAGTTGCTGCTCCAACTGCGATAGCTACATCATCTAAACCTATATTTCCTGTAACTTTTGTAACATAATTAAAACGGATGTGACGTGAATTTGCATTCGGTACATCTGTAAAAAGTGTGTACGTACCAGCTGGTGGTGTAGTATGTGAATGTAACGTTGTCCAATTTGTATTATCAGAAGACTCCTCCACCACAAAAGTACCACCTGCAAATGAATTTCCTGCTAAATAATATGTTAAATTTCCAGGTGCACTAGCAAAGTCGATTGTCAATAAATCTCCTGAACTATCAAATTTCATAGCTGGAGCAGTATTTCCAGACGCAGCATAACTTGTTGTCCCAACTGTAGACCAACCTGTTGGAAGTGTCGTCGTTGTAAAACTGTAGCTTGTTGGTAATATTGCTTGACTGAAGCCTAAAAAGCTAGTCAAGAATGCTACCATTAATAAGTAATAGTTTTTTTTCATTTGTTGTTTAGTTTATTGTTTATTTATTTGTTTTAAAAACCGATTTTCATTCCGATATTAAATCTTCTTCCCATCCCAACAAAAACTGTTGCAGAAGAAGCATTAAATCCGATCCCATTTTGAGCGTCTGTAATATATATTGCATTTAATGCATTCATTAAACCACCATTAAAAGTCACATTCATTTTAGAAATTTTCATGTCATAACCAAAGTTTATATCTAAAAGACCATAATTCGGCATTTTCCATGATTCACGATCCTTGTTTGTTCCAGTCAAAGTTAAAGGATCAAAATTTGAATAATTTTTAGCAAAGAATGTGTATCTCGCTTTAATATACAAATTTTTTATGATTTCATAGCGAACACTTCCTCCTAATTGTACTTGTGCCGCATCTCCAACATGAATATTTTTTGCGCTGAAATCAACTACAGCTACTATTGCACCATCATTATTCAATACATTAACAGTACTTGCAGAGATTGTTCTCCAATCACCAATTGAAGCTAAACCTTCTACATCAATTTTCTTAGTCAATTTATAAATGAAGTCTAACTCAATACCTTTATGTAAAGCATTCATTCCATTTATGTTATATGAAAAAGTGCCATCTGGAGTAACCACTGTTGGTGTGTATTGAGGAGGCTTATTCTTCCAAAGCGTATAGTAGACATTCACATTACCAGAAAATCGTTTGCTTTTGAAACCATAACCCAATTCAACAGAATACACTTTTTGATTTTTAACATCTAAAAATGGTTTATTATTATTATCAAATACCATACTCATTTTAGGGGCAATATTTAAAATCCCTGCATTTAAAAATACATTGTGATGATCATTGATATTATAATTTGCCCCACCTTTTACCGTACCTCCTAAAAACCATTTTTTATCAGTTGTAGAAAATCTTGCTTCTGGAGAAGTATTTGTATATGCTGTCCCATTGTGTATTATCGTGTCACCGTAACCTACCGCTTGCGCAATTGTTGTGTCACTTAATACCAAATCTTTCTTTTTGAAATAATCAACTCTTTGATAGCCCGTTTCAGATAATGAGCCTGTCATAAAAGCTGTCCAGTTATTTTTTTTATATTCAGCTTGACCGAAAATTCCTAACCAAGAAACAAATGAATCATAATTAATTGCTACTTTATCACCTACACGTTTCATGGCATAAGAAGTATTCCCAGCACCTTTTGGCTGATTTTTATCTGTGTTATCTGTTGCATAATCCCCTCCCATTAAATCATAAACAGATTGATAATGTGAACCTTTATAATAGCGGGCATCAACACCTAACATTGATGACCAATTTTTATTGAATTTGAAATTTAATGTTGATAACACACCAAACCATTTATGATTATTATTTGCTGTTCTTAAATAATTACTTGAAATATGCTCAGTTGTACTATAAACGTTTGATTTATTAGTTTGATTAAAGTCATAAATTGATTGAATGTTATACAATCCCGTTATAGTGTCCCTTGCTGGAGTTGATTTCATAGCTGTTCCTCCACCAGTTCCAACTGAGGCATAAGCTACTGTTGTTAGGTTTAATTTTGCATTTGGATTCCATGAGTGTGTTAAGTTGAACTGTGGTTTATGAAAATAATTGATTTTTTCATTAAAGACATTTCCATTTAACATACCATAATTTGGATTGTATTTTATTCCTCTTTCACCTTGTGTTGCTGTAGAAAATTGAGAACCACTAACATTCGAAATTGAATCTAAGGATTGCAAATAATTTACACCTGTTCTTTCTGCTAAATTTTGACTTATCACAGAAATGGGTAATCGGGTCGTTCGTTGACCATGAGATTGAGGTGCTCCATTCACACCAAAAGTCAATGTTTGCTTTTTAAATCTTTTTTGAACCTTGAAGAAGTAAGACCATGCATCATCATATGTTGCATTCGCATAACTTCCACCCCACTTTCTTGAACCTCCTAAAGTTATTCCCCATTTTCCTTTTAACAAACCCGTATTATAACCAAACGAAGTTTTATAAAGTCCATAGCTATTTACTTCTTGCTTGATACTCGCTCCCATTTTTTGATCAATTCCTTTTGTAATGATATTCATCGTACCACCAACGGAGACAATTGATAATTTGGAAGCTCCAAGTCCTCTTTGAACTTGCATTGTTCTGGTAACGTCGCTTAAACCGTCCCAGTTACTCCAATAAACTTGACCATTTTCCATGTCATTTACTGGAACACCATCAACTAAAACAGCAACGTTTTGTTGACTAAAACCACGTATTGAAACTCTAGCATCTCCTGCTCCACCACCTTGTTCCGTAGCATATGCACCTGGAGTAGAGTTTAATATCATTGGTAAATCTCTTGTGCCTAATTCTTCCGCTATTTGCTTAGAAGAAATTTTTGAGAATGCGATTGGCGTTTCTCTTGTTTTTGCTATATCTGCCGTCACTTTAACCTCCTCTATTTCCTGCTCAAAAGTTTCAAGGTCTAAATCTTTTGTGATATCTGTAGAAGAAGCTTTTACAGTAACAATCAAATTCTCATATCCAACAAACGAAGCTGTTAATTGGATAGAAGAATTTGAATTTACTGTTAATGTATATTTCCCGTCAATATCAGAAAGTGTTGCATTTATTGAATCACAAACAATTTTAGCACCAATAATCAACTCATTTGTTTCTTTGTCTTTTACCAAACCACTTATTGTAATTTTTTCTTGAGAAAAAAGAACAACACTTGATAAACTGATCAAAAATGTAAGTAAAGCCTTTTGCATATTCATTCTGATTTTCCAGATCGTTTAATAAAAAAAATTATTGAACGACTAAATTTGTTTGAGAATTTAAATTATTTGTGTAATTAATGCGAATTGAATAAATTCCTTTATCAACGATTCCGTGATTCAATGAAAGTGATTTAGAAGCTTCTAAATTATCAACAGTGAATACAACTTGACCTACAAGATTTACTATTTCTACTGAAGCAATCATTTCCGTTGCAGAAATTGTAATCACCCCATCGGCAGAAGGATTTGGATAAACTGCAAATGAAATATTGTTCGTGATTTCTTTAATTCCTACAAAACAGTTACATGTATGACTACCTAAATTCGTCCAAGTATCTTTTGGTAAAGAATCCCATTGTGTGTTGACAATAAAAGGATCTGGATTAACTGTTACACCACCCATAACTGTTGCTTTACGAATCAAAGTGTGATTTTCTGTCCAAGCCTTACCAACTGAACCATCATAAGGAAATTGATCTCCCCAACCATTTGCTGTAGTCATTGAACCATCTCCAATCTTACCTAATAAATCAACCATAGCAGTGTTTTTGTATAATGCAATCGCATCATTGCCATTCATATAAGTTGGCGCTGGATAAGCTCCATCTAATTGATCAGCCATTGCCTGTAACGCTGGAGTACATGCTGGAGAAGAAGTAGTTCCGGTAGTTTGACCATTTGCGATAACAAAAGTAGAATAAGGAGCTATTGAACCTGTTAAAGATAATACACCTCCTGCACTTGAAGTTGAAGAACCATTTGAGAAACGCTCAATTCTATAACCACTCAAGTTAATTGCTGTACCTGTTGGATTATACAATTCAATCGCTTTGTCATTTCCTGAACCTTCTACGTACTCAGAAATAAATAATTCTGAACATTGCGCTTTTGCAACATTTACAGAGCATAATAATACACCTACAAAAAGTAATGTTTTTTTCATATTACAAATTATTAAATAAAAAATTGGGATTGCTAATTTTAAGAAACACTGACACCATCTTCGTATCTTTTATACGAAGCAATAGTAATAGTCTCAACAAAAATAAAAATCAATGTTCTTAAAGTAGTTTTAAACATCAATCAGTTGTTTCGTAGTGTTACATTTTCTATGGTTTCAGTCAATTTTTTCTCGAACAAAAAATTGCATCAAGGGTGACACAGAAAAATACACTGCAAACATATGGCATTTTTTTTAATTCTCTATTACCAAATTATTAACATTTATTAAAAGATTATCAAGATACGCTTTCGGATGAATAAACTATTTCTATTTTTAAGCCAATCAATTAAATAAAGAAAACAACAAAATGAATAAATTAATTTTTATTGTAATCAACTTTATTTGCTTACAAAGCATCATTTCTCAAGAATTAACCGTAGAAAAAATCTGGAAATCATCTGAGTTTAAACGTGAATTTGTCGACGGTTTCAAATCCATGAAAGATGGCGAACATTTTACTAAAATCTCTGAAAAAGATAAAAATTACTATATCACCAAACACGCATTTACTGATTATAATGGAAGTGGTGAAATCATCTTGAATTTAGCAGATTTGAAAATTGATGGAAAGTTGATTCAAATTGATGACTACGAATTCAATGAAGACGAAACAAAATTGTTATTCAAAACTGCAACAAATCCAATCTATAGACATAGTTATACAGCTATCTATTATTTATATGATTTAAAAACAAAACAATTACAAGCACTAGATAATATTCATTTTCCTCAAACATTAGCAGAATATTCTCCAGACGGACAAAAAGTTTCTTTTATTCATAAAAACAATATTTATGTGAAAGATATCGCTTCTGGTAAAGTGAAACAATTGACAAAAGATGGAAAAAATAATAAAATCATTAACGGAACAACTGATTGGGTTTACGAAGAAGAATTTGCTATTACTAAAGCTTATTGCTGGTCGCCAGACTCTAAAAACATTGCTTTTTTAAGATTCAATGAGAAAAATGTAAAAGAATTTAACTTGACCTATTATAAGGACTTGTATCCTGAGTTGGACAAATATAAATACCCAAAAGCTGGACAAGATAATTCGAAAGTAACAGCAAATATTGTTAGTGTTAAAAAAGGTAAAATCACACCATTAGTCTTAGGAGAATACGAATATATTCCAAGATTAAAATGGTCATCAAAAGAAAATAACTTAATTATTCAAACACTAAATCGTCACCAAAACAATTTAAAATACCATTTGATAAAATTAGAAGGTAAAAAAATCACCTCATCTGTTTTCTTTGAAGAAAAATCTGAAACTTACATTGATATAGATGATAATTTAATGATTTTATCAGATGGTAAATCAATTATTAGAACCAGTGAGAATGATGGCTACAATCATATTTACAAATTAAACTTTGATGGCTCTGTTTCTCAAATCACAAAAGGAAGCTGGGATGTAAATGAGTTTTTAGGAATTAATGAAATGACGAATACCATCTATTATACTTCTTGTGAAAAAGGTTCTATCTATAAAGGAATGTATAAAATCGATGTTACAGGAAATAACAAAGCGGCGGTCAGTCTAGAAACAGGAACGAATGATGCAGAATTTTCAGTTGGAATGAAATACTTTATAAAAACATATACGACTGCTAATTCACCTGAAGAAATTTCGTTATGTGATGCAAATGGAACAGTATTAAAAGTTTTAGAAGACAATAAAGTATTAAAAGAGAAACTTCAAACATATAAACTTTCTCCAAAGGAATTCTTTACGATAAAAGGAGCTGAATTAGAATTAAATGCTTGGATGATCAAACCAGCTAATTTTGATCCTTCGAAAAAATATCCAGTTTACATGCACTTCTATGGTGGACCAGGTCATAATGTCGTTACAGATTCATACGCTGGAGGAGATTATTTGTACCATCAATTATTAGCTCAAAAGGGATACATTGTAATAGCAGTTGATCCAAGAGGAACAATGTACCGAGGTGCTAAATTCAAAAAATCAACTTATTTACAACTTGGAAAATTAGAAGTGGAAGATGTAATTGCTGCAGCAAAAGAAATTGGAAAACTAACTTACGTGGATGCATCAAGAATCGGTGTGCAAGGATGGAGCTTCGGAGGTTATTTAACTTCGCTAGCAATGACAAAAGGTGCGGATTACTTTAAAATGGGAATTGCAGTTGCGCCGGTTACTAATTGGAAATATTATGATAACATCTATACGGAACGTTTTATGCGAACGCCAGAAGAAAATCCAAAAGGGTATGAAGATAATTCTCCAATTAATTTTGTATCTAATATAAAAGGAAAATACTTTATAATTCACGGTTCAGCAGATGACAATGTTCATTATCAGAACACAATGGAAATGATCAATGCATTAGTAAAAGCAAATAAGCAATTCGACATGTTTATTTATCCTAATAGGAATCATGGTATTTATGGTGGAAACACGCGTAATCACCTTTATACAATGCTGTTGGATTACACTTTGAAAAATCTATAATAAAGGTAGATTTTAACTAAATATTTTGAAATAAATAATTTTTTAAAAAGTTTTAGAATAACCCTTTTTTTTAAAGAAATTGTTTATTAATTTAGGCGACAGTTAAATATTTATTACATTAATTAGGAAGATAAATGAGTGAGATAGCTAAGTTAGAGTTAAACGGGCAGACATATGAATTTCCTGTTATTCAAGGAACAGAAAATGAAAAAGCAATTGACATTAGTGCTTTAAGAGCGCAAACTGGATACATCACAATTGACCAAGGTTTCAAAAACACTGGAAGTTGTACTAGTGCGATTACTTTTTTAGATGGTGAAGAAGGAATTCTTCATTACAGAGGTTACCCAATTGAGCAATTAGCTGAAAAAGCATCTTTCTTAGAAGTAGCTTATTTATTGATTTATGGTAAATTGCCAACTCAAGCTGAGTTAGATTCATTTAACAATAGTATAACAAAACATACATTGGTTCATGAAGATATGAAACAATTTTTCGAAGCTTATCCTGCGAAAGCGCATCCAATGGGTGTATTAGCTTCTATGGTTTGTTCATTATCTACTTTCTATCCTGAGTCATTAGACCCAAATAGAAGCCCTGAAGCAAAAGATTTAACTATTCATAGATTATTAGCAAAATTACCAACTTTAGCTGCTTGGTCATACAAAAATGCTATGCGTCACCCATTCATGTATCCTAAGAATGATTTAGACTATTGTTCAAACTTCTTACACATGATGTTTGCAATGCCAACTGAAGATTACAAAGTTGATCCAGTTGTTTCTAGTGCATTGAACAAATTATTAATCTTACATGCTGATCACGAACAAAACTGTTCTACTTCAACTGTAAGAGTTGTTGGATCTTCTCAATCAAACTTATATTCTTCTATCTCTGCTGGTATTTCAGCTTTATGGGGTCCACTTCATGGTGGAGCTAACCAAGAAGTAATCGAAATGTTAGAAAAAATCGTTAAAGATGGTGGTGATGTTGACAAATGGGTATTAAAAGCAAAAGATAAAAACGATTCATTTCGTTTAATGGGATTCGGACACAGAGTTTACAAAAACTTTGATCCACGTGCGAAAATCATTAAAGTAGCTTGTGATGAGATTTTAGAAAAATTAGGAGTTAACGATCCATTATTAGCAATCGCTAAAAAATTAGAGAAAGTTGCTTTAGAAGACGAATACTTCAAATCAAGAAACTTATATCCAAACGTAGATTTCTATTCTGGAATCATCTACAAAGCGTTAAATATTCCAACAGAAATGTTTACCGTAATGTTCGCTATCGGACGTCTACCAGGATGGATTGCTCAATGGAAAGAAATGACAGAAGGAAACGAACCAATCGGTCGTCCAAGACAAATCTATACTGGAGAAACGAATTTAAATTACGTTGAGATTAGTAAAAGATAAAAACAAAAAAGGTGCCGTAGACTTCGTTCAGGCACCTTTTTCATTTTAAAAATATACTCCTCCTAATTGACAAAATCCTTCAATACAACCTCTAACAGTCAATTCGATTACTTTACAGTAAATATTGTGAAATCGTTAGACTATTTACCGTTTGGACAAGTGATGCCTAATAGACATTCTCAACAAAATTACGACTTCGGATTCAATGGAAAAATTATTGATGATGAAGTAAAAGGTGAATTTAATTCTTATGATTTTGGTAATAGAATTTATGACCCGAGAATTGGCAAATTTTTAAGTACTGATAAATTTGCCAGTAAATTTGCTTCACAATCTCCATATTCATTCGCTTGTAATAGTCCAATAATGGGAATAGACATCA
>CANGHX010000070.1 GCA_947453715.1 Flavobacteriales bacterium
AATTAAAAGAGGCAATCATTTTTGTGATTCCAAGTACTTTAGTTGCATTTACAATGCGTTTATGGGTAATGCCCTTGATTCCCGTTCAATTTAATCTTTTTGGAATGGAAACTTCAAAAGATTCAATGATGTCACTTTTATTAATCGTTGTTATGACCATTACTGCTTTTCGTATGATCTTTAAAAGTGATTCCCAAAAGGAATACGAAAGTAGTATTTCAAGAACCCTTTTATATGGATCATTTACAGGTGTTTTAGCAGGAATTATCGGAGCCGGTGGAGGTTTTATTATCGTTCCAGCTTTAACCAAAATGGGGCTTTCAATGCGAAAAGCCATAGGGACATCAATGCTAATAATCACAATCCAATCTTTTGGTGCGCTAGTAGGAGATTTGTTAAACAAACATCTTTCAAACGAGCCGTTCAACTACAGTCTATTGGTTTACTTAACAATTTTAACAGCCTTAGGTGTTTTCATAGGAACCTATTTACAACGCTTTTTTACAGGAAAAATTCTCCGAAAAGTATTTAGTTATTTACTGTTAGCAGTTTCATTATTTATACTAATCGACAGATTTATAATTAACTAAAATTGAAAATCAAAATAATTTTCCATTTTCTCTTGTATTTCCATTTCAGACTCTTATATTTGCAACCCGAAATCAATCATTTATTGATTATTTCTCGGTCCTATAGCTCAGTTGGTTAGAGCACCTGACTCATAATTTCAATCCTTACACAGCATTAGAACTTGTAAACAAGCACTTTAGCTTTACTTAGTGTTATACTGTACACACTTTTCATATAAATAAACAGCAAATTAATAACTGCTTTTGTTGTATTTTTGATGTTACTGCTATTTCATCAAATCTGTGATGTTATTATCTAATCATCCCCTCTTCAATGAAGCTATAATAGCTATCATGAGTAATTATCACATGGTCTAAAAGAGATAACTCCATAAGCTTACATGCTTCATTAAGCCTGTTTGTCAAATCAATATCTTGTTGGGAGGGTTTAACATTCCCTGATGGATGGTTGTGTGCAATTAATACTGCACTAGAGAGAGATTTTAGAGCAGTAGCAAGTATCAACCTAATATCTACTATTACAGCAGAAATACCTCCTCTGCTTAGCCTATTAAAACCTGTTACTACATTATTATTGTTTAGATAAAATACTATACATTCTTCCTGTACACTTATTTTATCTGGGTTATAAAACTGCCGTATCAGATTAACTGATTTTAATGGGCTTGTAATCCTTTCTACTGGCAGTTTTGTTGGATGATAGATTACTTCCATTTCTTTAATTATTGAACTTTCCTTTTCCATATTACATTAAATTTATTATTGCAATAAAGTAAGAAGCTGAAAATTTAGATGCCTGTTCATTTTAATGGACAAAAACAATGGGTCAAAATATTATTCTTCACTTTTTTAGCCTCTGATTTAGCTATATATATTTATACATATAGAAAGTTTAAACATTATTAATTTAAACTTGGGTCAAAAAAAATACTAGAGCACAATATATAAAGAGTTCTTGCTCTGCAAATGATGGGGGGTACCACATAATACAAAAACACCTGGGCATGTTTCTAAAGGAGTACTAAGAAAGCAACAAATACAAAATATGGAACCCCCTAATTCACATAGGAGATTCCATTATTATAATTTAACTTGCTTGTTTATCAAAGTTTATGTTTGGTCTAATGCTTTTATTAATTTTCTTTTTTTCTGTAAAATCTCTAAAACAACATACATTATCAAAATAAAATTGCTTTCCTATCCTAAGGAAAGAAGGATTTACTGCATAAATATATTTACCCTTAACTTTTTTATCCATGTTAACTTGGCGCATCATTATACCATAGCGAATTAGCCTATTAAATGTTTCTTTTATTCCTCTTTGTTTCTGATTTGAACATTTAGAAAATGTACTAGGTGTTAAAGCTTTATCATTATCTAATACCAAGCAATTTGTTTTGAATTTTAGGTATGTACTTAGTAAAAATAAAATACCTAAATCTTTAATGAAATTAGGTTCATTACCATATGTACTTGTTATTTCATTTAATGCATCACTATCCAATGTTACATAGTTATTACTATTCACTCCGATAAGCCCTGAATTTTTATATTCAATCAGTTCCATATTGCTACCAATTTCTTTTAACTCACCTGTTGTTTCATTCAAAATTGATAGAGTTTGTGATTTAATTTTGTTTTTGTAAATAATTTCTTTCATCATAATACACTGTTTTTAGCTGAGTTACTCCAAAACAAGGCTAATTTTTGGAAGTACACTACCATTAATATTTTGTAAATAATTAATAAACAGAAGCTTAGTGTTTTTTTGTATTATTATATATTAAACAGAAAAGTTTAACAAGACAATACTAACTAAGCTAGCCTTAAAGAAATCAGAATATTGTAATCAGAAGTTGTGAATAAACTCTTTATTTATAGGGCTAAACACACATTACAAAATTAAGAATAATATGCATTCAACCAATCTTTTTTGAAAGAAAATGCATCTGCAATACCAAAAAAACAAACAACAAATGCTTATTATGCAAAAATTCTACTACTATTCAATAAAATATGTAAAAAATAACACTAAAATAAATTTAACTATATTAGTATGTTGCAACATGTATAGTAATAAGTATGAAGTATAAAATTATTTCAGGGAAAGACCTCATAATAAATCAAACAAAAAATAAAACAGGTGGTTCAGATTTTGTATTAAAAAAACATGCAAAGTTAGGGGAAATTTTCTCCTTCTTACCTACAGGAATAATTAATAAAACTGAAACTGGAATAGGTGCAACTACTTTAGAGCTAATAAGCAAAAGAAATTCACTCATAATTGAGCCACTTATAGTAACTGTTGAACAAAAAAAAGCTAAATACAAAGGAGATGTTTTTGCATTCTTAACTGAAGATGCTGATGTAGTACATAATCTTCAAGTATATCTAAATAATCCACAAATTAAACATAAAAAAATCCTACTTGTAATTGACAACTTAGAAAAAGTAATTTCTATTCTAGGAGATGATGTGAAAAAATATTTTATACTTTTTGATGAGATAGATTTTATGCAATCTAGTAGTAATTATAGGTCAAAAATTGAGTCTGCAGTAGATTTAGCTTTACTTGTTACAAAAAAAATAGCACTAATATCAGCAACATTAATTAGTTTCAGCCATCCAAAAATAAAAAAACTACCTGTAACATCATATAGTTATTTGAATACAGATTATCCAATTATATATGTACACAAAAGTTTAAGATTTGACAATTGTAATGCAATAAAATTAAAAGACTATATGCTTAATCAATGCATGGCATATTTAATAGAAAAGCTAAATAATAGTGAAGATAAACTACTCATAGTAATTAATTCAGTAAAAAAAATTGATGAAATAGCAACAATGTTAGTTAACATGGGTATAGTAGCTTTAGAAGATATTACATTACTTATTTCTAATAAATCTGACAATTATAAATTCAAATCTAAATACTCTAACAAAGAAATACACAACTTTAAACTTCCAACAAGAGTTAACTTCATTACTTCAGCATACTATAATGGATATGATTTAGAAGATGAGTATGAATTAGTTATTGCCTCCTCACCTTCTAACAAAGCTATGATGGTTTCTGCTAATGAAATAAAGCAAATTTATGGGAGATGTAGAAATAAAAATGGAGTGAAAAAATGTAGTTTATTCTATCATGACTTATTAATGGAGGATTTGAATGAAAACCAACAACTAGAATTACAACAAAATGAAACTTCACTTCTAGAGTTAGCAAATGAACTTGTGAATATGCAAAACTGTATGGACAAATACTTTAATAAAAGTAGTTTTAGGTCAGGTACATCTTTAATTAAGCAAGTACAAGAACATTTTAGTACAAAAGTATTAGACTATGAGTATTATTTAGCAAGAAAAAAAATCATATTCTCAGGTAAAAGTTTTAAAGATATTGGAAATCCAAAATATTTAAAAAAAGTAAATGAGATTGCATTCTTTAAAGTTGATGCACTTGTTTATCAAATTGAGGTTAAAAAAGAAATGTATATTACCATGCATAGAGATGACTTTTTTTCAGAAGAAAATGAGTTTAGCAGATACAATCATATGAGCAACATATTAGCTGAGAAAGGATTTTATCCTATATCAGTTAATACAATGAAATATGCCAAAATAGAATCAAAAAAAATTACTCAGGATGCAGAAATTCAATCTGCAGTAGCATATATTAAGCAACATATGGACACTCTACATGATATAGATATAAAAAAGCTTACAAAAACAGAATTAACTGTTTACAAGCTATATACTAAAGCAAAAGATTATTTTACTACTAAGTCAATTTTCAAAGAATTAGAAAAAATAAAATCAAAAAGGCAACTTAGTATACTAGAAATATACATAACACATTCTTTAGACAAAATAGAAAATGTATTACTAAGATGCATAAAAACATATTTTAAAAATGGTGAATGCATCAGTTCAGAAGAATTAATATTAAGAGTTGGTAAAATTTATGAGGAACTTAATTCACCCTCTAAAAACAAAAATATTCTATTAAAGGAAGCTATTGGTTTAATATCACTATGCTATACACCAAATTCAAAAAATATTAGAAATGGGAATCAAACTAATAAAGTTTATGAATTAAAAAAACCTGCTATGTTTAACCTGAAAAAACTTAAGAAATAACTACAAATGTGTTGCTTTTTTATTTTATATATTATAAAAAAGGCACAAAAATAACACCAATCTCTTTGCTACTGAAGTATACAGAGGTTTTAACATTAAATAAAAATTGCTCTAAAAGACTAATATTTATGGTATAGATTCTGCAAATTCTAAATTACCCACAACACAATATCCAAAATTTTCAATACTTGTTTCTTCAATACCTAAACTAAACTTTTTAGAACCTCTTGGTAAATTAACATTAAATATTTCAATGGTTTGTTTTGAATATGGCTTCACTATATATAAGTTATTTATTCTCTTTTTAGCGATAATATTACCACTTTTATCTGCTATTAGTAAAGAGAAATTAAGTCCATAACTAGATAATTCAAAACTAGTATTATTATTAATTGTAAAAGAGCCATGTAAGCTGTTTGTGTAAGAGTCTATAGTTAAATTAGTTAAGGACTTATCATAGCTTACAAATTCCTTTACATAATTTAAGCATGCTTTAGATAGGTTTTTAAATTTTAACTTATTTTCACTACAGATTTTACTTAATTTTACATCTGTTTCCTCTGTTTCAGACATATTGGTATAAATCAAATGCTTTTTACTAATGCAGTATCTATATAGAGCAGAATCAAAATAATATGATAAACCTTTAGATGAAAGAATAATATAATCTCCATTAACTTTATTTACTATAAACTTAATTTTTGAATTGATAGTTTGCCCAGTTCTTTTATAGCTTAAATAAACAACTATTTCATCATTAGCATTTATTTCTGTTGATTCTATTTTGTAATCATTTACCATCCAAAAACCACCCTTTATGTTTTTTACTTCAGGGTAAATTTTAATTAAAGTTGGATAATTATCCATGCTCATTTCTGACATAAACTGTTTAACTAAACTGTTTGCTCTTTCTATTTTTTCTTGATTAGTTTCACAGGACATTAAAGTGATAACTAATAAAGTGTAAAAAAATGCTAATTGTTTTTTCATATAAATTTAAGTCAAGAATTTTTAATCAAACCAGTAATTATATTTCCAATTGTTCACTCCTCCATGCTGAGAACAAGTTCCTGAACCTGTTGAACTACTGTTCCATCCATCATCACAAACTGCCCCAATTCTTTCTTTAGAAATATTAGTATATACACATATTAAAAAAGATAAAACAAACATCAACAAGCCTACTTTAGAAAGTACCCCATTAATAATATCTGACTTGCTAAAAACTTGTTTAACAACTAATACAATAAAGAAAAAGCTGAAAATTAAACTTCCAAAATCTGCAAACAAAAATTTCATAATTTATACTTACTTCTCATCTGCTTTATATAGCTTCTCAACACAAAGCAATAAACTATTTATATGGTTCAAATCTAATATCTTATTGATTATCTATTCTTTAACTATTTTTAGTACTGAATTTTCTCCAGTAATTCTAATAAAATAAGTGCCCTTTTTTAAGCCTGAAATATCTACCTTATTTGCTACCTCAGTAAACTCACCCATAAGTACAGTTCTACCTGTAAAATCTAATATATAATATTCTTCATGTATATATTCAGATGGAATACTGATATTAATTTCATCTGATGTTGGGTTAGGGTATAATTTAAACTGGCTTAAATTAGTCTCATTAAGTTCAGCGGAAATACAGTTACTAATGGTATCACACCATAATTGTGCATTAAGAACAGAAGTAGAAACACTTGAAATGGAGTCAACTGCAGATAAAAACAAATTACAATTAACTTCAAGAATTACACCCACTGAATCAAAACTTTGAACCAGTGATGTGTTTATTTCTGTGCCATCAGATTTCCAAACACCGCCTCCTGAATAAACACCATATTCTGCACGGTTAGCTGTAAAATAAAATTGAGAATCATGAATAGTTTTGTAAAACTCTGCAATACCATTTGAACCTGTAAAAATATCTTTTACCAATGTAGTTCCAATATTAGTTCCATCTGTCTTCCATAACTCCTTCCCATGTATCCCATCATTTGCTGTAAAAAACACATTTCCATTATGATAAATAAAATCATTTGGATATGAAGAATTAAAACCATAATAAATATCTTTAATTACAGTTGTATTTGCTAATGTCCCATCTGTTCTACACAACTCAATACCTGTGGAACCAGCACCACTTAATCCTCCTGCAAAATATATCCATCCATTTGAAGTGTAAAAATTACCTGAAGAAGGGAAATTAACAGCTTGTATTGTACCACTTGTTGTACCATTAGTTTTCCATAATTTACCATCTGTTCCAGAATAGTAAATAAAACCATTTAATATACTTGAACTATTAATATGTGGAAGATTTACTCCTGTCTGAATAGTTCCTGAAAAAGTTCCATCACTTTCATTCCCAGAAAAATATATTTTATTATTAAACTCTCTAATATAAATTGAGTTACCATAACCAGAATTAGTCCAATCTTTAATTGAAATTGTTCCACTTAAAGTACCATCTGATTTCCATAATTCATGAATTGTGTTTCCAAATACCTGGTCCACATATACTGTTACAAAATAAATACTACCATTAAATTCACAAAAATTTGAACAAAATGATTTAACACCAAAATCCTTAACTAATAATGTACCCATGTTTGTACCATCAGTTTTGTATAATTTATATGAATACTGAGAATTTTGATAGTCACTTGTTACAATAAACAAATTTAGACCTAATTTTGCATCAGTTATATCACCAAAATTAGTTATTTGATTAGTACCACTATAAGTACCATCACTTTTAAATATACCTGATGATGTCTGATAAATCAAATTATTATTTAGCTCAACAAAGTTTTTAAATTGAGTCCATGAACTTGGGGATTCTTGACTAATTTGATTAAATTGTTGAGCTATAGAAATTAAATTAAAAAATAAAGCTAAAGCTAGAGTAATGAATTTCATTTGGTTTGAAAATTAAGTTATTAATATTATTTGTATGGGATAACAGTTATAAATGATGACAAAAGAAAGAATTGTGGTTTTACTTTTTATATTACATTATGACTTAAAATTTATTGTATGCTTCAAAAGTTCCAGAAATGTTTACAACACCTCCACCATATTTGCCAATAACACCAGAAAAATTACCTTTAATTAATGCAGTATGTGATGAATTAGGAACTATCTCTGTAACATTGACAGTAATATTAGAATTTGGTAAGGATGCACTACAAGAATAATTTAATGTTTGAATTTCAAATGCAGAATAACTGCTTAAACTCAAAGGGGAGTTAGCGGTGTTTATTATAACTGAACCAATTTTATTTGGTATTGTACAATTAAAACATGCATTAAAGTCACTGCTTGATGAAATAGATGAATTTCCTTTAGCCATTTTTACAGAATATTGCTCATTTCCTAATTGTTGATCACACGCTCCTTTATCACTTGAAGTACAAGTATAGTTATAAGTTGTTTGGTCAATATTATAATTACCACTCCAACTTAGAGTAGAATTGTCAAGAGTAAAAGTCCATTTTACAATCATGTTAATACTATTACCATTATTGTTTGAACTATTACTATTTTTTGTACTTTTCTTACATCCAAAAATTATAAGAAGTATGGGAATTAACAATGATATTTTACTGTAGTTATATAAGGATGAACATTTCATATTTTTTATTTCAAAAATATTGATTGATTTAAAAAGCACAGCACATTAATAGACATACTACATGTGAATTATTCATAATTTATGCAACTATAGCAGTAATTAATTATCTTTAACCACAAATAGTTGGGCATGGATAACTTGAAAATTGGACATAAAATAAAAAAACTAAGAGAGTTGAGAAACTTAACTCAGGAGCATATGGCTAAATCAATTGGTTTAACTCAAGGTGCATACAGTAGAATGGAACTTGGTGAAACAGAAATCACTTATTCTAAACTGGAGAAAATTTCTGAGCAACTAGGAATGAAGCCTGAAGAAGTTATTGCATTCAATGAAAGCATGGTATTCAATGTTATGAATAACCAAACAGGCAATGGATTAGTTATTAATAACAACCAAATTTCTGAGGCAGATAAATCTCTTTATGAGCAACTTATATTGCAACTAAAAGAAGAAAATACCCACCTCAAAAAAGTGATTGAAGGTTTATTAAAAGCCTAATACAACAGGTTATCCAACAAATCTTTTTTCTCTGTAGGTATTGACAGTAATCTTATTGATAATTACATTATTCATTTCATCCAACTTTTCATTGTCAAACATTTCTAGATAAATTCCTGTTACTGAATTGCCATATTCATGCCCTAATGCTTCTGCTATTATATCCTTGCTATAGTCTAGCTGTTTAGCTATATTGGCATAGGTATATCTAAAAACGTAAGTGGTTATGTCCTCATTAGTTTTTATCATCTCTCCCAATTTTTTAAGGTGTGCATTAATTACTTTTCTCTTTTGTGTTTGTAATTCAAGTGGTCTTAACTTATTGTTTAACTCATCATTGGATAATATGCCAAGTAAGGTTTCATTTGTGTCAAAGAACTGCATAGTATAATGAATTTCATCATGGATTTTTATACTGTACATTTTCCCAGTTTTTGCTCTCTTATAAATTATCCTATCACCCTTTACATTTGCAGGCTTGAGAAGCATTAAATCCTTTAAATTTATACCGCGTAGCATAAATATTAATTTGCCAATAAGCCAACTTTTATAGTATGGACTTTTAGCATCTATATCCAAACAAAAATAGTCTTGTATCTCTTTCAATGAAAGCACCCTAGGAGTTGTTTTATCTTTCTTTATTTTATACTTCCTAAATGGATACCAATTTAAATCCACATAATCCAAGTTAATGGCTTTGTTACATATAGTTCGGAATGACCTCATATAAACACCTATGCCATTAATTGACAATCCTCTTTTTAGTAGTTTACTTTCAAGTTCCAAAAGGTCTTTGTAGCCTATCTTATTGAATGGTATTTTCAAGTTTATTTCTTGAGACACTACAGATAAACTTGTTTGGTGTACTCTAGAATTACCTATTCTGCCACATTCTTTTAGTTTAATTACTTCATTCTCCCAAAGTTCATATACTGTAACTTCTTGGGGCAACTTATTTACCAAATAATTTCTAAGGTCTACAATGTTTTCATCACCAACATTTGCTACCATGTATGCTCTAAGTCTTGCATAATAATGGTTTCTTAATTCTTCCAGTTGGTGATTGCTAACATTGTCTTTGATAATTGTATTGGTTCTAAAATCAAATTGCTCTTTTCTTACTGTATATCCTGTTGCAATATCTTTGAATTCTTTTTTATGTCTAATTCTGAACACAATTGCAAAAGTGCCATCTTTTCTAGCCCTCCTTGTATCCAAGACTACATTAATTGTTGCCATATGTTTTTGTGTATGGCTATTTATCTAAATGAAAAATGTACACACCAATGTACACGCTTTTGTACACCCCTAAACAATAAATACTGCTTTTGGAGTATACATTAGAAGTGTTAGGATTTTAGAGTAGAGGCTAAGAAAGTAGGGAATTGAGCATAAAAAATCCATTTTTATATTGCAGAAACTAGTACTTTTCTACATACACAATGCCTCTACAAGCCCTTGTTTATAAGGGGTAATGAAATAATTTTCCATTTTCTCTTGTATTTCCATTTCAGACTCTTATATTTGCAACCCGAAATCAATCATTTATTGATTATTTCTCGGTCCTATAGCTCAGTTGGTTAGAGCACCTGACTCATAATCAGGTGGTCCCTGGTTCGAGCCCAGGTGGGACCACGGTGAAAAAAAGGCTTTTAGAAAAATTTTCTGGAAGCCTTTTTACATTTATTGAACCAAAAAATCAAGTTTTTGATGCTTACATTATTTAAAAAAATAAAAACGTTTTATCAAAAACACAAAAAAATAAGTTTTAAATTCCTAATACTTTTCTTTTCTATTTGGTATATTTTATGTCTTCCAGAAAAGTTATTTAGTGACCCAACTTCAACTGTATTATTAGATCAAAACAAACAATTTTTAGGCGCTAAAATTGCGGATGATGGGCAATGGCGATTTTCTGAAAGTGATTCAATTCCTTTAAAATTTGAAAAATGCTTAATTGAATTTGAAGATAATAATTTTTATACTCACATTGGAATCAGTGCCAAAGGAATTTGTAGAGCATTCGTTCAAAATTTTAAGCACCATAAAGTAGTTAGTGGTGGAAGTACATTAACCATGCAGGTAGCAAGGTTAATGCGTAAAAATCCTGCAAGAACTTATAAAGAAAAAATCATCGAAATGTTCTTAGCAACTCGAATAGAATTAAGATATAGCAAAAAGGAAATATTAAATTTATATGCATCTCATGCACCTTTTGGTAATAATGTCGTTGGATTAGAGGCTGCTTCATGGAGATATTTTGGAAGAGGCTCTGATAAATTAAGTTGGGCAGAAGCAGCTACTTTAGCTGTTTTACCAAATGCTCCAGGATTAATTTATCCAGGAAAAAACCATACAGCATTAATGCACAAAAGAAATCGTTTATTAAAACGATTGTTGAATAAACAGATCATAAATCAAACTACATTTTCGCTAGCTATTTCAGAACCATTACCTATTAAACCACTACCCTTACCAATGTTAGCACCTCATCTTTTAATTCAATTAATGAAAGATGGTCAAAAAGGGAAAACGGTTATCAGCACAATTAATAGGAAAATACAGGAAAATACCACTCAATTATTACAAAACCATTATTATTCGATGCAGGATAATATGATATTTAATGGTGCGGTAATGATTACATCAGTAAATACTGGAGAAATTCTTGCATATGTAGGGAATACAAAATCAGAAAATTCTGAAAATGGAAATGATGTCAATTGTATTAAAGCTTCCAGAAGTACAGGAAGTATATTAAAACCACTATTATTTGCTAAAAGTTTAGAAGATGGTTTATTAACTCCTTATACAATTTTAGAGGATATTCCTTCTCATTTTGGCGGATTTACACCAAAGAATTTTACAGGAAATTATGAGGGCGCATTGCCAGCAAACAATGCTCTTTCAAGAAGTTTAAATGTACCTATGGTTCATTTATTGAACAATTTTGGTTTGTCAAAATTTCATAATGACTTAAAATCATATGGCATTACTACGTTGCAAAAGCCCGCTTCGCACTATGGATTATCATTAATTCTTGGAGGAGCTGAAGTCAATCTATATGATTTAACCAAGGTTTATACTCAAATGGCGCAAGAATTAAAGTTTGGAAATTCTCTCCCTTTCAATCTAATTAGTCAAAAAAATACTCAAAGTGCTTCACATTCACCTCATCCAAAAACAAACAGAGGTTGTATTTATTCCACTTTTGAAGCAATGACTGAAGTAAACAGACCAGATGAAGATAATAATTGGCGAGTATTTAATTCGGAACAAAAAATTGCTTGGAAAACAGGAACCAGTTTTGGTTATCGTGATGCTTGGGCTGTTGGAATCACACCTGATTACGTTGTTTCAATATGGATTGGGAATGCAGATGGAGAAGGACGACCAGGACTAACCGGAATAAATGCAGCCGCTCCTCTACTCTTCAATTTATTCAAATCACTTCCGAAATCAAATACATGGTTTACTCAACCAATTAAAGAGATGAGTTACGAACGATTATGCCATGAAAGCGGACAAAGAGCATCAAAATTATGTCAAAGAGCAGATATGAAATGGATACCAACAACTAGTTTAAATTCTACATCTTGTTCATACCATCAACTTATCCATTTAAATAAGTATACTAATTTAAGAGTTGATAGCGATTGTGAAGACGTTAACAATATGAAACATGAAACGTGGTTTATTTTACCTTCAATAGTCGAAAAATATTACCGAAATACGCATCCAAATTATATTCCTCTACCAGAATTTAAACCAGAATGTTTATCGAAAGCACAAGAAAAATCGATTGGAATCATTTACCCAAAGATGAATTCAAAAATTTATATGCCAATTCAATTGGATGGAAGCATCGGAAAAACAATTTTTGAGGCAACACATCGAAACAATAGGATAAAAATTTACTGGCATTTAGACAATAATTATTTAGGCTATACTCAAGAAATTCATCAGATTTCCGTCAGTCCAAAAATAGGGAAACATCAATTAACCCTTATTGATGAAAATGGTATTTCATCAAGCGTAAAGTTTGAAGTTTTTGGAAAAAGAAAATGATGAACATTTATTCAAATTAATTTATACATTTGATCTAGTAAATTTAAAATAATGAAACAGCTTAACGCCATTTTTACAATTATCCTTGTACTTGTTTTTGGATTAATTATTAATTCTTGTGGGCCAACGAAGCCAACGATATTAAAACAGAATCCTGCCTATGCAGAATACATATCTGGATATACGTCTGGAATGTTAAGTAGAAAAGATAAAATTAGAATTGAACTTTCAGATTTTGTAGGTGACACTGTCAATTTGGATGAAGAAAGTCTGCCGGATGACGCCTTACTGCAAGATATTTTTTCGTTCGAACCCGCTATCGAAGGAAAAGCTGTTTGGATTAATAATCGCACGATTGAGTTTCAACCGAATGAATCATTGCCTGTAAATCAATTTTACAACTGTGAATTCAATTTAGAAAAAGTGGCAAAAGTGAAGGATGGTTTAGAAATTTTTCCATTTCAATTTTCAACCTATCAACAAAAAATGTATGTTGACATTTACGGTCTAAAATCAAACGATGATTATGATATTGAATGGCAATACATAAATGGAACAATAAAAACTTCTGATGAAGCAGATACTGC
>CANGHX010000071.1 GCA_947453715.1 Flavobacteriales bacterium
ATTTCCTGGTTTAACAAATGAAAGTTGCATACTACATTAAATTAATATGAAGCAAATGTAAACTATTTAAAGGTGTGAGTCAATCACTAGTTTGTGGTATTTTGCTTCGACTCCGCTCAGCAACCACAAATTATATCATCTTTGATGATATAATGATCAAAAGGTAACTGAGCGGAGTCGAAGTCAGCCTTTTGGTACTTCTACAAAGAAAGTAGTTCCTTCATTTTCAGTTGATTCAAACCAGATAGCACCTCTGTGGTTTTCTACGATTTGTTTCACCATCGCCAAACCTAATCCTGTTCCGGTTCCTTTTGTTGTGAAGTAAGGAACGAAAATTTTATCTTGTGTCTCTTTGTCAATACCTTTTCCATTATCACTAATGGTGATTAAATAAGTTGCCTCTTGTAATTTTAATGAAACATCTATTAATCCAGTTCGATCTGAAGGAATGGATTGAATGGCATTTTTAATTAAATTATTGAATACTCTCAGCATTAAATCTTTATCAGCAAGAACATCACAGGTATGCACAGCTGAAGTAAACGAAATTTCTACTTTTCCTTCATCGTTGAAGACCTCTATCACATTTTCAATCAAAGGTTTCAAGTCAAAACGCGTTTCATTTGGACGAGGCATTTTAGCGAAGGTTGAAAATTCATTTGCGATTTTAGTCAAAGCATCAATTTGTTCAATGATTGAAAAAGCAACTTTATCCAATTTAGCTTTTGAATTTACATCGTTAGGATCATAAACACGCTGTAATTGCTGAATACTCAATTTCATTGGCGTCAATGGATTCTTGATTTCATGAGCTACTTGTTTGGCCATTTCTCGCCAAGCACTTTCACGTTCACTTTTCGCTAATTGTTGCGCCGTAAACTCCAATTCTTCTAATTTTTGATTGTAATCTTTTACCAACGCACCAATTTCATCTCGTTTCGAATATTGAATTTGTTGATTGTGCTTTCCAAATTTTACGTTTGAAAAACTTTCTTGTAAAAGACGAAGAGGAGACGTTACCCAGCTTGAAACAAAAACTGCTATCAGTATAGAGATTGCAAGCAACAACATAAATACATTGATAATCGCAACCAAGAAATGTTGAATTTGGTTTTCAAAATCTTTTTGCTGTCCGAAATGTTGCAAGTTCAAATAAGCTAATAATTTTCCTTCGTTATTGTAAAAAGGAGTATAGGCAGAAGAATATCCTAATGAACCAATATTTTCTTGATGAATAAATTCGCTTTTATCTTTCACATCGACTTGGAAAAAAGCTTCGGAATTCATCTGTTCACTCAATAAACCGACATTGAAGACCTTTGGTCGAGAAGTTGCTATGATATATCCTTTTTGATCGTATAAATTGATATCCGTAACAAAGACACGGGCAAAATTTTGAAGCAATAATTCTATGTAATTGCCTTGATCTTGAATTTTTAATTCTGTTTGATTGCCTAATTTGTCCTTCATTTCAGCTTCAACTGAATTCAATTTTTCTCGAATAACGTCATTCGTAAATTCATTATATTGATTACTAACGAAAATTCCACTTCCCCAACCAAAAGCCAACAAAGAAAGAAACACCAAACTGATCAAAACTACTTGAATTTTTAAAGCTAATGTTAAAGTATTCGAGAAAATCTCTGAAACTTTAAAATGATATAAAGCAGGGAGTAATAAAAGCCCAAAAAAGGTAAATAGATAAGAAAATGAGGTAATAAATTCCAACCAAGTTGTATTTTGAGCTGATAGGACTATAACATCTTTGTTTGTTTTCCGATAAACGTAATGATTGTAATTATCACTGTTATAATAACCTGTTTTCAATTCTTTCCAGTTATTCAATGCTAAATCTGAAGAAGGATAATTGAACTTTCCATACTTTGTTACCAAATGTGAATCATAATATTTAGCAATAGAATAATTTTCTAACGGTTCAAATACTTTGGCTTTTGAAGAGATTAATAGTCTTGGAAAACCAATTTCTTCTGGAATTTTTTTCGATTTAAATGTGCAGAAAAGATATAAAATCGAAGAATCAGCTTTATACAATGGTTGTTTAGAAATGTAGCTAAAGTGACCTGTGTAATCATTGATAAAGTATAAATTACTATCAATTTCTGAAACAGAACCATGTTTTTTTATGATTGAATTTAAATCGTTAAAATCATCTTCTTTGTCGCTTTTTGAAATAATTAGTGATTGATTATTTTCATCAAATAAATTGAATCCCATTTCATAACGTTCCCAAAAACCATTGAAAATTCGGCGTTCCATTCCATCTTCAAAATCTGAAAGTCCAATTGGATAAGGAGATTGAATGAATTTCTGTAAGAATTCGTCTGATGATATTTTTTGAGAAATTAAGTTGTATTCAACTTCAGTAACGATATCTTTTTCAGAAGCTAATTGATTGGCGTACAATTCTCTTTCACCACGTTCTTTCCGTGTGTTGAACTCTTTTAAATTGATTGTCGTTAACAATGAAAACAAGAATAAGAAGCTCAGTCCGTAAGCGATTCGAAGCGATTTTTTCTGTTTGTACACATTGATAACTAAAATCAACGACAAAATCAATGGAAAAATAGAAGAAAAGAATAATCGATACCCAAAATAGAACTCGTAAATAAAATAGCAAAAACCTATAATAGAGTATATTAAAATAGTTAATTTAAATGAAAACTTTAATTTTTTGAATACAACAACAATTTCTTTAGCAAATAAGAAAAAACTGTAGTATAATAATCCAATACTAGCAATGGCTAAGATGGAATATTGATTTAACGAAAACAATTTATCTACAACGAGCGGAATAGAACTGTTCTCTATTAATCCTTTATTCAGAAATAAGATAAATATCCATAAACTCCAACTTGAAAGCAATAATAATAAAGCGATAAAGCTTGAATATCGATTCTTTGAAATTTCAGTAAGTTTCTTTTTCAAGAAAACGATTAAATAGGTAATTATTAAACAGTTGATGATGTATTCAAAAAAGTTAGGAAACCATTCATTTGTACCATATAAACTCGAAGCAAATGATTCCGTTTCATGCATAAAGCCAAACCACACAAATTTAATTGAAAGCAGCCTGAGAATAAAAATGGATATAGGAAGAGACCAATTCCATTTTTTAGGAGTTTTTTCATTGTAATGGAATAAAGTAATCAGCCAACAACCAATTGCAACAATTAACAAGAGCATTAAAATAAAGGATTCAGCACCTTTTGAAAGTTGATACTCATTCGGTAAAATGGAAAATAAATATCTTTTATCTTTAGAAAGAATTGGGTAACCTGTTTCTTGTTCCAACATAATATATGCCGAAAAAGGAAGTGAAAATGCTGGTGCGAATTCATTGATCAACGCCTTGTTTTCATAGGAATAATCATGCTTTATTAAAAAGGAAGTAGCAATTGTAAAGTTTTTATATTGCTTAATTTTAGAATAATACCATCCATTTTGCAGATGTAATACACCATTAGACGGAAAATGAATATCAGCGAAACGTAATATTGGTAATTGATTGGTACTCCAAAAAATCAACGAATCATTTTTGTAAATGTGCAGATTGAGTTCTTTATTTGGAATGTAGCTCGACCAAATTTTGGAATCTCCGTCTTTTATGATTCGTTTTGTTTCCTGGTTGAGGTAGGTGTCTAATTTTGATTCTAATTCAGCAAAATCTTTTTTAAATTCTTTAATTGAAGGTCGATAGTTTACTGAAAACACTTCTAAATAATACCCAATAAACAAGAAGGTAAATAGAAGTGCGAATATTATTCGGTAATATTTTTTAAACAGTAGAATCAATTGTATCTAATCGTTTGTTCAGTTCAATTACTAATTTATCAAAATCTTCATCGGCCCTATGATCATTTCTAAATCTAAAATCAGAACAGTTCTCGTATGGATGAACATATTTTTCAAAACATGGTAAAACATGATTCTTCCATTGATACAAAATAGATTCTCTTGAATAGCCTCTACTTTCTTGATCACGATAAAGTCTTCTGTCTAGTTGAACATTTGGATCGACATCTATAAAGATAGTGTAATCTAGTAATTCACGAACACCTTTGAAGTAAAATAAAAATAATCCTTCTACAATTATTAATGGAGAAGAATCCAAGGTAATAAGCACATTTTTGTTGGGAGGTGCGTTAAAAAAGTATTCTTTTACTTCGATGGATTCTCCATTTACTAATTTTTTTAAATCAGAAGTCAGCTTTTCCTCGTCTAATGCTGTTGGAAGGTCAAAGTTAATTTCCCCATTTTCATCTTTTAACTGCTTTTCAATAGGCAAGTAATAATTATCTAATGAAAAAATCGTTGGATTCAAATGTGCATATTTTGTTGAAATACGCTTTAAAAGTGTAGTTTTTCCTGAGCCACTACCTCCGCATATTCCAATAATCATTTGACTTGGTATTCGAATTTTACATTACCAGTTTTATTCAACTGACCTAAATTAAAGGTGTAGACTCTATTTTGAAGTTTGAAAATAAAATCACTTTTACTTTCATCAAAAATAAATCTGCTAGGATTATATAATAATCGTGGTAAATAATTGGTAGAAATAACTTCCAATGTTTTATCAAAAGGAATCATTTTCACAATCGGCTGAGTAACGTTTTCTAATTTGATTGCTAAACCTTCATTCAATGGCATAACACCTAGTTTTACAGTTTGTTTGCTTGCAGAAATCACTGAATGACCTATCAATTCCCATTTATCTTGATTAAAAACATACGATTGTAAATCTTTTGAGCTTCCTTCATTTTTAATTCCCGAAAGGTAAAATTTACCATTGATATGTTTTAAAACTGATTTTTCAATTGAATTTTCATTCTTGAGATAATTTTTACCATCTGTTCCAAAACCAACATTTTCAATTGGATCAAATTTGCCGTCTAAATCAGAAAGAAACATTGAAATTTTTGACTCAACTCTTGTATTGAATTCCTTTATTGTAAAACCATCTTTCTTTTTTTGATTGTCTCTTGTGGCAAAATAGATTTGTTCGCTCGTTGAACCTACAAAAAACCATCCATTTGTCAGTTTGTCTTTAATTGCTAATTCACTCGTTTCACCAATTATGCCGGTATATACAGTTAAGTTATGATGAGTCATTGAAGCAGCAATATCAATATACTTTTTTTCTTTTTTGTTGTGATATCTGAAAACATGAATCAGGGCTTTATCTGTATTTACAATATCAATTAATGTCAAATCTTCCTGTGTCATCGGAAATAATTTTTTGACAGCATAAAACAAATCAGTTGCAGAAGATTTAACTGTTCCAGCAGTGCTAACTTGACTATAAGCATATTTCCCATCCATCATCGTTAAATTATCCAAGAAATAGATATATCGAGCATTTTCTCCTGAAATTAAATAACTTGTTTTACTAACTGGATTGAAACTTTCTTTCCACATTAAAGTGCTAGTCGATTGTTTTCCAACGAAAGTTAAGTACACTTTCATCGACTTCCAAGATTGATCTCTATTCATTAAAAATGCTCCATTTCCTTTCCATTCAACAAGATCATAAAATGGAAATGATTCTGCAGGAATATCAATTACTGACTGTGCGGATATAAGTCCTTGAAAAATAAGGGAAATTACTAATAGGATGTGTTTCATTTAAATCTACTTTGAACTGCTAAAATAGTGCTTCTACTTAATATTTAATAGCACAATAAATAAGAAATGTTGAATACCCAACTAATAAACCGATTTACTCGTCTATTATTTTATAAATATTTGTACTTAGACATATATAATTATGTAAAAATTTAAGCAAATTGTATAAATTTCTATTGAATAAATAACTATTTTTCAACTCTAGATTCATTTCAATCTTTATTATTTGATCTTTATGACTATTAAAACATCAATATTAGCCTCTTTTTTAGCATTAAGTAGCAATTTTTTTGCCCAAATTTCAAATTTTGGTTTGCCTTTTACCTATAAAGATAAATTATCAAAAACAAAGGAGTTTTATCAGACACCTGAAGTAAATGCGTCTAATCAAATCTTATTAGATGAGCAAGAACAAAAATTAAATGGATTAAAAATGTATCGTTTTGGAAAAGAATTTCCAGTTTCAATTGATTTGTTTTCGGAAAGTAAAAAAACAATCTTACAAAACGGAGATTGCGTTTTTCAATTTGGAATCGAATGTAAAGATGCTTTATCAATCAATGTCATTTTTGATCAATTCAAATTAGCAAAAGGGGTAAGAGTATATTTAGCGGATGTGAATGAAAAATCTTACGATGGTGCTTATACAAGTTTGAATAATAATTCAGGAAATATTTTAGGAACAGATTTGATTTACACGCAAAAAGCAATTATTGAAATATTTGTTCCAAAAGAAAGTATTGGTAAGTCAATTTTGCATTTAGGAACAATTGTTCATGGTTATAGAGATTTGAATCAATTAGCGAAATCACTTAATTCTTCAGGTGATTGTGAAATAGATGTTAATTGTCCACTTGGGACAGGTTGGGAAAATCAACGTAATTCAGTTGCAATGATGGTAAATGGTGGAGGATTTTGTACAGGTTCATTGGTGAATAATACTTCTGGAACGGTTATTCCTTACTTTTTAACTGCAAATCATTGTGGAACATCTGTTGGTTCAGTTGTTTTTCGTTTTCGTTGGGAATCACCAGCAGGGCAAGTTGATTGTGCAACGACAGCACCTTCTGTGAATGGACCAGATACAATGAACATCAATGGGGCTATTTTAAGAGCAAATAGTGCAAATTCAGATTTTATATTAGCAGAATTAAATGCTGCACCAAATCCAAATTGGGGAATTTATTACAATGGTTGGGATAGAACAGGTGTTGCAGCAACTCAATTAACTGGTATTCATCACCCAGCAGGTGACATCAAGAAAATATCAAGAGACGATAATGCCGCTACTGAAAGTTCATGGTCGGGTACAGCAGCAAATAGTCATTGGAAAGTTCCATCATGGGATCAAGGTGTGACAGAAGGAGGTTCTTCAGGTTCTCCTTTATTTGATCAAAATCATAGAACGATTGGACAATTGCACGGAGGAGCATCAGGTTGTGGATTAACTATCGATCAACTTTGGGATGTTTATGGAAAATTTTCAGTTTCATGGGATGGAGAAGGAACAAATTCTACTCGTTTGAGTAACTGGTTAGATCCATCAAATCTTGGAAGTTTATTCATTGATGGCTTTGATCCATCAGTTCCAAATGCGTTATTAGATGCTGGAATTAGTCACCCAGAAAATGTGCATGGAAATCTTTGTGGAACGACTTCAGTTGCGCCGAAAGTGACAATTTCAAATTCTGGGTCAACAACTTTAACTGCACTAACAATCAATTATGGATTTGATGGGTTATCGAATTTGACTTATAATTGGACAGGGACACTTTCTACTTATCAAACTGAAACAGTAACATTACCAACATCTACATTGGCAGCAGGTGTTCATAGTTTCTCAGCAAATGTTGCAAATCCAAACGGAGGAGCAGATGAAAACGTAAATAATGATGCAACTTTTGATACGTTAAACATCGTTACAAATGGTGAAGTTGATACTCTAAATTTAACGTTAGATGAATATGGAAGCGAAATCAATTGGACTATGCAAGATGCAACAACGCATGCAATTATTTATTCTGGTGGACCTTATTCAGATGCGGCTTCTTGTGTTACAACTTTAGTGAAAGTTCCAATGTGTTTAGCTTATGGATGTTATGATTTCACGATTATGGACAATGTTTATGGAGATGGTTTGAGTACAACTGGATGTGAAGGAAATTATACCATCACTCGACCAGATAACTCGATAGCAATTGAATTATTAACAGCTGATGCAAATTTTGGAGCTTCTAATTTGAAAAGCTTTTGTATTGATAGCAATTTAACTGTAAATGAGTTGTTTTTTGATAACCAAATTTTAGTTTACCCAAATCCGGCATCAACTGAAATTACAATCGATACGAAATATTTAAATCCATCAAAAATTGAGGTTATGTCTATCGTTGGACAATCTGTTTATTCAACAACAGAAGTTTCCAATTTAACAAAAGTAGATGTTTCTAATTTCTCTAAAGGAATGTATTTAGTGAAAATTACGTCAAAAGCTGGTGTGATTTTGAAAGAGGTTTTTGTGAGGTAGAAGAATTTTATTTTCTGTACAAATTAAAATTCACTATTGCAATCTTTGTGCTATTGAAAAGACTACAAAGCACGGTGATTAGTTTAAATTAAACATACCCAATGATAAAGCCGTAGGAAAATTCTGTTTAATTCTAAAATTTTTATGAAAAAAATAAGGTATTTTGTTTTTGTAATTGTCATTATTAATTCATGTTCAACGTTTAAGTTAGAATTTGTTAATTCATGCACAACCGCGAAGTCAAAGTTAGTTAATGAATGGAATTGCCAAATGGGAATAATAAAGTATCCAAAATATACCATATGTACTCACACAAGAGATATAACATATCGTCAAGGCGGTGGTCGTTCAGGAATTTTTGTATACTATGTAAATGGACAAGGCTATCAGATATGGGGACCTGCTTATGGTAAAGATAAAGGAATAGGAGATAAATTTAAAATTAAATATGATAGCATTAATCCTATTAATGCTGAAGTACTCATTCAAGAACCTGTTTTTTTACCTGGTGAAAAAGTTGTAAAAATTGAAGGTATAGTTTGCAGTATATCTAATAAAAGTTGTTACTATAAATTTACTTTAAGTAATGGTTATGTTTATGAAAAATTACAAATATTTTATAGAGGTACTCGAAAGAAATATCCGGATTTAATAAAGGGGGCTAAATTTGAAGTTGAATATAATCCTGAAAATCCTAATCATTCAATAATTTATTTTGACAGACCGATTAGTTTATAATTAATGGTATTTAACCAATATTAGGTTGCTAAATAAATCACTTTGATGTATTTGTTTAAAATGAATCGAGCATCTAACAGCGAAACCTGCTTCCCCGCTTAGCTGGATTTGAAATTAGAAATAGCCAACTGCAATGCAACTGTTATATTTCGCTAAATCGAGAACTAAAAATTTGCATTTAATTTTTTGAAGAATAGCTTTATTTCCTGTTTTTTGAAAAAATATAATATCCTCTTTAGCTTTGTCAGAAAATTCAATGATAAATGGATTAAAATTCCAAATCAATCATCCTTCCTTCAACGTTCGCATCACAAAAGAAGTTTGCACATTAGCTATATTTGGGATTGTTGCCAATTTATTTCTTAAAAATTGTTGGTATTCTTCCATGTCAGCAACTTCGATGTATAATAAATAATCGATGTTTCCAGCAATGTGATGACAAGAAACCACTTCTTCTAATTCTACAATTGATTGCTCAAATTGTTCAATAAGTTCTAGGTTATGAGATTTTAAAGATGTTTGGCAATAGACTTGTAAACCTTTACCTATTTGATTTCTATCTAATTTCGCTACATAACCGATGATTACTTTCTTACGTTCTAAGCGTTTAATTCGCTCAAAAGTAGGCGTGACGGATAATCCAATTTTGGAAGCAATTTCCTTTGTTCCAAGTTTTGCATTGGCTGAAACCAGTTTGATAATCTGTTGATCTATTTCGTCTAATTGCATCTTTTTAGAATATTTTTCTGAAGTTGTACCTTTTTCAGGTTAAATATAATTTATTTAAACTAATAATTGATATAAAAATAGTTTAATATTCTGCAATTAAAATACATTCATAGTCTATTCATACTTTTGTTAAAAGAATTAAAGAAGTATTTTCTATGGATTATTCAAGAATGCAACCAGAAAGTTTGATGATGAGTTACGGTTATAAACCGTCTTTATCAGAAGGAGCTATTAAATGCCCAATTTTTCAAACTTCAACATTTGTGTTTACTTCTGCAATGGAAGGGAAACGCTTTTTTGAATTAGCATATGGCTTAAGAGAAAAAGACAAAGGTGAAGAGTTAGGTTTAATTTATAGCCGTTTAAATAATCCAGATTTAGAAATTCTTGAAAATCGTCTTTGTTTATGGGATGGAGCTGAAGATTGTGCAGTATTTGAAAGCGGAATGTCAGCAATTTCAACTGCGTTAATGGAATTTATGGCACCTGGTGATTTGTTGTTGTATTCTCGTCCAGTTTACGGTGGAACGGATCACTTCATCAACCACTTTTTAAAGAAATTAAACATTATGTCTGTTGGTTTTCATGCAACAGATTCGAAAGAACAAATAATTGAGCGTATCAATGCAACAGGAAGAGGTGATCGTTTAACAATGATACACATTGAGACTCCTGCAAATCCAACAAATGCATTGATCGATATTGAAATGTGTGCTGAAATTAAAAACCATTTCACAACAGAAGAAAAACCAGTTGTTTTATCAGTAGATAATACTTACATGGGACCTCTTTGGCAACATCCATTGAAACATGGAGCTGATTTAGTTTTATATTCTGCAACAAAATATATTGGTGGACATTCAGATGTTATTGCTGGAGCTTGTTTAGGTTCAAAAGCATTAATGGCTAGAGTGAAAGGATTAAGAACATTCTTAGGAAATATGGCTGGACCTTGGACAGGTTGGTTGTTAATGAGAAGTTTGGAAACGTTGAAAGTAAGAATGGAAGAACAAGCAAAAAATGCAGAGCACGTTGCTAATTTCTTACAAAATCATCCGAAAGTAGAGAAAGTATATTACTTAGGATTTATAACAGACCCAAGAGAAAAAGAAATTCTAGATCGTCAATATTCTTCAAATGGAGCAATGATTTCATTTGATATTAAAGGAGGAGAAAAAGAAGCTTTCAAATTTTTAGATTCACTACAATTAATCAAATTGGCAGTAAGTTTAGGAGGAACAGAAAGTTTAGCAGAACATCCTCAAACCATGACGCATGCAGATGTTCCTCATGAAGATAAGGAGATTATGCATATCTCAGAAAAATTGGTACGACTTTCAGTTGGTGTAGAAAATTACAACGATTTGATTTTCGATATCGATCAAGCATTGAACAAACTATGATTAAACTATAAACTACAAACCGTCAAGGATAGTTGAAACTACTACTATAAACTACAACTACACAACTATTTTTGATACAAAAAATAAAGGCGCGATTTAAACCATTGCGCCTTTGTTTTTTTATTCAATTTGGTTGAACTATTTTCCTAAAAATTTCCATTTACTTCTCAAAACAGTTCCTCTGTAATCATCTAATTTTTCAGTGATTCCGTGATTCATCAAACGTTGAGATAATTTCAAAGTTCCTTTTCCTTGTTTGTAATCCATTTCTTCTTCAAAAATGGGAATGATACTCAATAAATAAACTGTTTTGTCTTCCAGTTGAACAGGATTTAATTCATCCGTTAAAAGCATCGTGTCACTTAAGAAAAAATGATTTTGTTTCATGGTGTTCGACAACGCTTTAAATGGATTTCCACACGGAATTGTATGGCCATGACCAAACCAAGTATTTTTTGAAACGACATGTTTTGCCAATCGCTGAATCCAATCGAAAATCCAATTCATATTTGAATTTTCACGATCATTCACGTCCCAATAACTTGGTAAACAAAAGTAAATTTCATTAAATTCTCTTCCCGCAACTTTCTCGGGAACTTCCATTTTGAAATCACTTAATCCATTTGTAACCAAAATACGTAATTGATTATCAAAATTAAGGGTTACAAGTAACAATGGTATTTCAGTTGAATTAACTGCGATTTGGCGAACATTTTGTTCACCAAATCGCTTAATTAATTCTTTTTCAAAATTGGTCATTTATAAATTATTAAGATTATTTACTCCAAGTTTCAATTGAAGTTTTAATCATTTTAATGTAGTCATTATTTTTATCTGCTTCTGCTGCTTTTAAAGCAATTTTAGCCGTTTCTAAAGCTCCTTTTTTATCACCTAATTCAGCTTGAATTTGAGCTTTTGTATTGTACATCCAATAAGCTTGATCTCCTTGCATTTCACATGCTTTTGAAACCCAAGTTAAAGCTTGTTTTAAGTCTTTTTTCTCTTTGAAGTAGTAATTACCAGCATTGTAGTATTCTCCAGCAGTTGGTCCAGCCATTAATTTATCAATAGCAGCCATTACTTTTTTGTTGGTTGGAGTTGTAAATTGAACAGAAGCAATTGTGTGATCCCAAGCAAAATTTAATACAGCACTTTCTTTTTCAAAATTATCAATTGAAATGGTAAAAGTTTCAATTAAATCAGTTGTTGTTTTAACTTTAGCTGTTGTTTTAAGAGCAACTTTAGCATCTTCCCAAGTATCTGGTGTTCCCCAATTTGTTGTGTCTTTGTAAAAAATAATATCCCAAGCTTCTTTTCCTGGTTTAGTGAAAATAGCATACGTACCTTTTTGTAAAGTGTCTTTTCCAAAAGTAATTGGATCACTTGTTCTGAAAAGGGTATTTTCATTTGCGCCCGTTCTCCAAAGTTCTCCAAATGGCAACATATCGCCAAATACTGTTCTTCCTTTTTTTCCTGGACGAGAATAAGAAATTTTAACGTCAGTTAATCCCACTTTTTGTTCCACTTTGGCAGATGGACTTGCTTTTGGAAATTGTACTTGACCATTTACTGCAGAAACAGTAACCAATGATAGTAATAAGAATAATTTTTTCATTTTATAATTTTGTTTGTAGTTGGCTAAAATTAGTCATAATTAAATTAATCCACCAACAACAATAATGCATTCCAAAACTCTTGGGTCGAATTAAAACAACCTTGTTCAATCATCTCATGAATTTCAGTTTCACGTGATTTGACATATTTCTTTTCAGTTTTAAAATAGGACAAATTTTGTGGATTTTTAGTTAAAGCTTCGTGAATATTTTCAGGAGTTGATAAATCAACAGGCCCCTCTTTTTTATTCAACGAAATCAATACCATTTTATCGTCTAAACAATTGAAAACAATACAAGAATCAGCACTTCTAAATTCAATAAATTTGATTTTTTCATAGACTTTTTGAAGCACAGTGTCTGAGAAAACTTCCACTAATTGAGTTGCTTTTTCAAGATCAGATTTATTCCATTCCAACCATTCTTCGTTTGTTACACCATTTGTAATCATGAAATGTTTAAAATCTTCATCAAAGATTTCCATTTCTTCCTTCGTTAAAAATCGATACTTCATGTCACAAAAATAGAAATGATTTTCTAATTTCCCTCCTTGAGGAGGGACTAAGGGAGGTGACCACGTAAATCTTTAAACCCAAATTAAACTAAATGGAATATTCTAACTACATGACAAAAAATTAAAGACATTAACATTTGATTGATTTTGAGGGTTTAATAAAATATTTGAAATATAATCTAAGCCATATTTAAAAAGACTTTTGGCTCTATAACCGTGTTTTTTAATTTTGATTTTCTGTTCGTTCAC
>CANGHX010000072.1 GCA_947453715.1 Flavobacteriales bacterium
CTATCGGAGGAACAATGGAAAATACTTACACTGTTTCTTTTAGTCCACCATTAACTGTTTCTGGAAATTATACTTTTTCGTTAGTTGCAGGAGCAGGTTCTGTTTCAGATTTATGTGGAAATGTAGCAGCTCCTCAATCTTTTAATTTTACAATTTCTGTTCCAACTGTAACAGCTGCAACACTCCAAAATGCATTGTGTAATGGAGGAAATACAGGGAGTATCATTTCAACTCCTTCAGGAGGGACAACACCATATACCTATACTTGGACTTCAACAAATGGTCAAACAGCAAGTACTCAAAATGTAACCAATGCGAGTGCAGGAACATATACGATTACTTTAGCCGATGCAACAGGTTGTGCTGCAACGGCAAGCACTATAGTGACAGAACCAACAGCATTGCCAGCATCAGCATCGACTAATCAAAATGCATTATGTTTTGGAGGAAATACGGGAAGTATTTCAGCAACAGCAATAGGCGGGACATCACCATATACTTATTCATGGACATCGACTAACGGTCAAACAGCAACTACCCAAAATGTAACAAATGCAAGTGCAGGAACATATACAATTACAATTACTGATGCGAATAATTGTACATCAACCGCAACAACAATCGTAACTGAACCAACAGTAATAGTACCAACAGCTTCGACTCTTCAAAATGTTTTATGTAATGGTGGAACAACTGGAAGTATTTCTGCCACAGCTTCAGGAGGAACTGCTCCTTATTCATATTCATGGACTTCGACTAATGGTCAAACAGCAAGTACTCAAAGTGTAATGAATGCGAGTGCAGGAACATATTCAGTTACAGTGACAGATGGAAATAATTGTACTTCAACGGCAACTACAGTAGTAACAGAGCCAACAGTCATAGTGCCAACGGCTTCGGCTCTTCAAAATGTTTTATGTAATGGTGGATCAACTGGAAGTATTACAGCAACCGCTACAGGAGGAACTTCTCCTTATACGTATTCATGGACTTCGACAAATGGTCAAACAGCAAGTACACAAAATATTACAAATGCGAGTGCAGGAACATATACAGTTACAGTTACAGATGCGAATAATTGTACTTCAACAGCAACAACACTAGTGACAGAACCAACAGTAGTATCAGCCACAGCAACAACCGTTCAAAATGTTTTATGTAATGGCGGAAACACTGGAAATATTACAACTACACCTGTGGGTGGAACGGCACCATATACGTATTCATGGACAGCAACTAATGGCCAAACAGCTTCTACACAAAATATTACGAATGCTAGTGCGGGCATATACACTGTTGCTTTATCAGATGCCAATGGATGCTCAACAACAGCCTCAACAACAGTGACAGAACCAACAATTGTATCAGCAACACTTTCTATCGTTCAAAATGTATTGTGTAATGGAGGTAATACAGGTTCGATTTCTTCAACAGTTTCTGGAGGAACAGCGCCATATACGTATTCTTGGAACACTTTATTGGGAAGTGCAAGTAGTTCAACAGTTTCAAGTCTTACAGCTGGTAATTACACCTTAGGAGTTGCTGATGCAAATGGATGCCAAGCATCACCTCAATCTATAACAGTGACCGAACCGACTGGACTTTCAATATCTTTTGCTACAATCAATCCAACATGTACTACATTAGGATTAATCTCTTCAACTGTAACAGGCGGAACAGGAACATATACATATTTATGGTCACCAACAAATGCAACTACTTCATCGATTTCTAATTTAGCCGTTGGTAATTATTCATTGACAGTTACAGACCAAAATGGATGTTCAAAAGCAAGTAGTACTCAATTAACAAATACTTCAAGTATTACAGCAACAATTACTCCTTTAACAGGTCAATGTTTAGCAGGAAATCAATTTTCTTTTAGCTCTAATATCACAGATCCAGCAGCAACCTATTCATGGAGTTTTGGTGATAATAGTTCATTGAATACAACTGCTACGCCAACTTATACTTATGCAGCAGCAGGTAATTACATAGTTGGTTTAACCGTTTCTTTAGGAACATGCACGGATACAGATAATACGACTATCAATGTTTACTCAAGTCCAGTGGCACAAGCAAGTGCTAATACACCTTGTGAAGGAAAGGACTTAATGCTATCAGGTTTACCTAGTGGAATGGCTAATTATGCATGGTCAGGACCAAGTAGTTCAACAGTTCAAAACCCAATTATTCCAAATTGTACAAATGCTTTAGTTGGTACTTATACGTTAACAGTAACAGATATTCATGGATGCATAGGATCAACAACAACAAATGTTGCAATGAATGGATTACCTTCGGCTTCAATTACAGGCACCAATTTACAAGGTTGTACTCCAATTAAAAGTGATTTTGTGTGTACTAATCAATCTTTTGCAAGTTATTCTTGGAATTATGGAGATGGAACTTCAGGATCAACATCTGCAGCAAGTCATCTTTATTCAACTCCCGGGGATTATACTGTAAGTTTAACGGTTACGGATGCAAATGGATGTAATAATGTCATTACTCAACCAAATTTTGTACAAGCTTATGGTTTACCGTTTGCTGCATTTCAAATTTCTTCAACAAATGGTGAAAATATAAGTGATCCTATTGTTTATTTTACTGATATGTCGTCAAAAGATGTGACTTCTTGGAATTGGAATTTCGGTGATAATACATCAACGAATACGGCATCTAATACAAGTCAAAATCCAAGCCACATGTATAGTAATATGGGTGCTTCTTATACTGTTATGCTGATAGTAGAAAACGAACATGGATGCATAGATACTGTAAAAGAAGAGATTAAAATCAATGAACCATTGTTGTATTATGTACCAAATTCATTTACTCCGGATGGTGATAAATTCAACCAAGTATTTGCGCCTGTATTTACTTCTGGATTTGATCCATATGATTATAAAATGACAATCTATAATCGTTGGGGAGAATTATTGTTTGAAACAAATGATACACAAGTAGGTTGGGATGGAACTTACGGAGGAAAAATAGTACAAGATGGAACGTATGTTTGGTCTATTCAATTTGGATTATTAGCAGATGATAGTAGAAAAAGTGAGAATGGGATTTTGAATTTGATGAAATAGTTAATTTTAACCATAAAAGGCATAAAGAACATAAAAGAATTATTTAATAGGAAATTAGACTGTATTAAAACAAAAAAGCGAATCCGATAAAAGATTCGCTTTTAATATTTGGAATGTATTTTTTCTATACCTTCTCAACTGCCAATATCCCTTTTTCAATCAAGGCCTTACCAATTTGAACAGCGTTTGTTGCAGCACCTTTACGTAAGTTGTCAGCTACGATCCACATGTTAATTGTATTTGCTTGTGATTCATCTCTTCTGATACGTCCTACGAATACATCGTCTTTTCCTTGCGCATATTTCGGCATTGGGTAAGAAAAAGTTGTTGGATCGTCTTTTAAAGTGATTCCTGGTGCATCGTGTAAGATTTTACGAACGTCAGCTAAATCAAAATCATTTTCAAATTCGATGTTTACAGCTTCTGAATGTCCACCAACAACCGGAACACGAACTGCTGTAGCTGTAACGCTAATTGCAGGATCTAAAATTTTACGTGTTTCATTTGTTAATTTCATTTCCTCTTTTGTATATCCATTTTCCTCAAAGCTATCACATTGTGGAATACAGTTTTTGTCAATTGGATATTTGTACGCCATTTCTCCAGAAATATCTTGACGCTCATTTTCCATTTGTTGAACCGCTTTTACACCTGTTCCAGTAATCGATTGATAGGTTGAAACTACAACACGTTTGATTTTATACTTTTTATGTAATGGAGCTAAGGTCAAAACCAATTGGATTGTACTACAATTTGGATTAGCGATAATTTTATCGTTTTCCGTTAATGAATCTCCATTAATTTCTGGTACGATTAACTTCTTGGTTGGGTCCATTCTCCAAGCAGATGAATTGTCAATAACAACTGTTCCAACTTCAGCGAATTTTGGAGCCCATTCTAGAGAAGTTTCACCTCCTGCAGAAAAAATAGCAACATCAGGCTTCATTGCAACAGCGGTAGCCAACCCAACAACTGAGTATTTTAAACCACCAAAATCGATTTCTTGTCCAACCGATTTTTCAGATGCTACTGGAATCAATTCCGTAATAGGAAAATTTTGTTCACGTAATACTTGTAACATTACGTTTCCAACCATCCCTGTAGCGCCAACAACTGCAACTTTCATAATTAGTATAATTTATTTATTTTCAAAAATAAGTATATTTGGCGTGATAAAACATTGGCATGAAATACTTTTTCCTTTTTTACCTATTTTTCGCTGCTTTTTTAAGTTTTGGTCAGATTGATGAAAACTTCAATGATGGTGAAATTACTTCAAATCCAACTTGGACAGGATCAATTTCGAATTTTATAATAAATTCATCACTTCAATTACAATCTAGTAATACATTAGCTGCTAGTACTTTTATAACGTCTAATCATAATTTACAAGATATCGATGGTAAAGAATGGCATTTTTGGATTAAACAAGCTTTTTCTCCTTCGGCTAATAATTATGCTAAAATCTATTTAACTTCCAATAATTCTGATTTATCCGTTCATCCTGATGGCTATTATTTGCAATTTGGAGAAACTGGCTCGCAAGATGCTATTCGTTTATTTAAAGAAGAAAATACGGTTTCTACACAAATTTTAGCTGGAAATTTAGGTCAGATTGCGACTAGTTTTGCTTTGAGTGTGAAAGTAATTCGAGAAGCAACAGGAGATTGGAAATTGTTCGTTGATCCTGCTGGGGGAGATCAATATGTGTTGCAAGCTTCTGCAAACGATCCTTCTAATTTGGTAGGAAGTTATTTTGGTTTGCAAACCACTTACACAGTTTCAAACGCTAATAAATTTTACTTTGATAATATTTATGTTGGACCAAAAATCGTTGATTTAGTAGCTCCTCAAATTATCAGTGCTTCTGCAATTACTCAAACACAAGTAGATATTTTATTCAATGAACCTTTAGATCTAACTTCTGTACAAACCACTTCTAATTATTCGTTTTCGCCAAGTCATGCTATTTCTAATGCACAGATTGATGCTTCAAATTCTTCGTTGATTCATGTGCTTTTATCCAATCCTTTAGTGAATGGAACAACATATACTGTTACCACAAATGGTATTGCCGATGTCAATGGAAATGCAGGAATGAATCAGCAAACGAACTTTTCGTATTTTGTTTCTGAAACACCGATAAAAGGTGATTTGATAATTACAGAATTTATGGCGGATCCTTCACCAATAGTCGGTTTACCAGAAGTTGAATTTGTTGAGATTTACAATAAAAGTCAAAAGTATTTCAATTTGAATGGATGGAAAGTAGGAGATGCCTCTGGAAACGGAACCATTCAAAGCGCTTGGATCGGACCTGGAGAATACAAAATTTTATGTGCTTCTTCTTCTTTGACATATTATCCTTCAGCATTATCCGTAAGCAGTTTTCCAAGTTTGAATAACAGTGGTGATGTTGTAAAATTGTTGAATAACAATGGTTTATTAATTGATTCATTGAATTACACGGATGCTTGGTACAAAGATGAGGTAAAAAAGGAGGGAGGCTATACTTTGGAACGCATTCAATTAAATGATCCATGTTCTTCAGAAGATAATTGGAAAGCGAGTAGTAATTCATTAGGAGGAACACCTGAAGCAGTCAATTCTGTAAATGACACACTTCCCGATTCTCAAAAACCGAATTTATACGCAATCTTTCCTTTGAATTCAACAGAAATTCAGATAACGTTTAACGAAGGAATGGATTCAACTTCTTTGATGAATTCCATTTTGAATTTCTCACCAGCATTGAATGTTGCTCAAATTTTGGTGAATGGGCAATATCCTAATTCATATTCAATTACTACTACTTCAGCTATCATTCCGAGTACAATTTATTCGATTCAAATAGAAAATGTAGCTGATTGTTGGGGCAATCAAACTGATTTGATTGGTCATTTTGCGCTTCCAGAAATAGCGGTAAAAGGGGATTTATTCATCAATGAAATTTTGTTTAATCCTTTAACTGGAGGTTCAGATTTTGTAGAAGTTTACAACAATTCAAATAAGATTATTGACCTTCAAAATTGGCAGTTTGGCAACTTTGCAAACGATACGATTTCCAATCAAAAAGCCATAAATTCGCAATTTTTAATTGGTAAGGGCGAATATGCAGTAATTTCGAAGGATACTAATTTTTTAAAATGGAATTATCCAGCAACAATTCCATCGCAAATGATTCAGTCAGATTTGCCAAGTTATAACATTGATTCGAGTACCGTTTATTTGATTTTTAATGATGAAATCATGGACAAAGTTTCTTATTCTGAAAAATGGCATTTTGAATTAATTGATGATCCAAAAGGAAAGTCGTTGGAGCGAATAAGTGTGTTAGCTGCTTCATCAGATTCCACAAATTGGCATACAGCCTCAGAAGGAATTGGTTTTGCAACACCAGGAGGGAAAAATTCACAATATCAACCCAATCAAGCATCGGGAGATTTCAGTTTTACGAGCAAAGTAATTTCACCTGATAACGATGGTTACGAAGACGTTCTTCAAATCAATTATGAAATGAAAGAAGCATCTATGGTAGGTTCAATAACAATCTACGATGATGAAGGTAGAATCGTTCGAAAATTAGCCAAAAACGAATTGTTAGCAACCAAAGGTCAATTTATTTGGGACGGAATCTCAGACGATCAATCCAAAGCGAACATTGGAACTCACATTGCTGTTTTTGAAGTGTTTAATTTAAATGGTTCATCTGTTTTTTTGAAGAAGCAAGCGTTTGTAGTGGCTGGGAAGTTGTAATTGTTACTTTTCCATTAAAGTTCGTCATACAGATGAAAATCAATAATTTATTTTCAATGAAATAGGTTATTAAAAAATTTATTTTCAAATTTGAAGATATTTTAATCTCTGTAATTAAACTTTTAACTATGAAATCATTAAATAACCAATATACCTATTTAAAATCTAGTAGATTTAAAAGCATGTTATAGTTAATAACCAAACAAATACATGTCTTATGAAGCAACTATTTCTTTTTACTTTCTTTTTACTTTTCCTAGCGACTTCCTGTGGTAAAAAACGCACAATCCACATCATTGCTAAAAACGCCGCAACGGAATTACGCTACGCAGGTTTAGAATATTTTGTAGTTTCATCCCGTACAGGTGCTAATGGGGAAAAATACAAAACAGAGGCACACGGAACTTTAGATAATAATGGAGAAGCTGTTGTAGAATTGCGACAAAAAAACAGAACTTATAGTGTTCGCGTAGTAGAACCAGCAAATAGCTGTTACAACAAACAAATTACGCAATATTTTGATAGTAAATACGATGTAAATGGGACATTTACTTTTGAGTTTGCGGAGTGTGGCAACTTTAAATTAAATATTCATAATTTAAATTGTGAAGGTTCAACTGACATAATGAAATTTAGGAATCGGTATTCTTATACAGAATGGCAAAGTTGGTCGACTAATAGAATAGGTTGCTACGATATGAATTCTGTTGATTTTGTTACTATTCAATCAGGTTGGAGAATTTATGAATACACTGTTACTAGATCATCAGGTACAACATCATTTATAGATAGTGTATATATTCCTGAAAATGGAAATGTTATTTACAATTTAAATTATTAATGAAAAATTATTTCATATTTTTAATAGTATTATTTCTAGCTACTACCTCCTGTGGAAAAAAACGCACAATCCATATTATCGCTAAAAACACCACAATAGGTATTCGCTTCGCAGGGTTGGAATATTTTGTAGTTTCATACCGAACTGGTGCAATTAGTTAATATAACCCTAAACCTTCCCATATATTTTTTGGATCGATTTCAGTTCGATTCTTGCTTTTTCTTACTTTTTGGATTTTATTTATAAAATTCTTGTCATAAGGGCTATCTGTCGCTTCTTCAAATTTTATATTCAAAGCATTTAAAAAAGCTTTAATTACGTCTGATTCATTTTCTGAAGAAGGATGTGCTATTAAGATGTTATTTGATTTCATTTTTCAAATTGCTAATTATATGTAAAATACAAATTTTTTTCTAAAATTAAAGAATAGTTTCTTTGTTACCTTTCCCACAAGATTCGTTATAAAGATGCAAATCAATAAAATCGAATCTTATGGGGAGCAAATTTCTACATTTCACAATTCTATCAATTACTTTCGTTTTTGTACAATTTTCAAGTTGGTCTCAATGCGAATCGATGGTGGTCATCAAATTAAATAACAATAAGGGCGGAGTATATTCAGGTCAAAACGTTGAATTAAAAAGTCAGAACGATGGAAAAGTTTATAAAACAACCAGCGATTCCAAAGGCGAAGTGAAATTTCAAGTTCCCTGTGATCAACGTTTTGATTTAACGATTGCCAATTACACACGCAAAGAAGAATTAAATTCACCTTCCATCAGCGGAGCAGAATCATTTGAAGAATACAGTTATTCTCCAGATATGGCTTTAAAAGATAAAATGATGGCGATGAGCGAAGCGGATAAAACAAAGCTCGATAATCAATTGAAGAGTCTTCCTGATACCACCAAAATATTCAAATCTCAAATGCCTAAACCATTTATCGTCGATGGTTTTATGCAGTATTTTATCATCGTAAAAAATCTAGAAAATAAACCTTTAGCAAATGAAAAAATAATTGTTACTGGAAACAAGCGAAACAAACATTTCAAAGGAGAAACGGATGCAACGGGGAAAATTCAATTGTATTTACCAAAAGGAGATATTTATACCGTTAATTTCAAGTATCACAAAAATTATTATTCGCATGAAATCGCCTATACGATTGGAACGGGGACAGGTAGCATGGAATTGATGTACATGGGAACCGAAGAATATTTGAGAAGAAAAAAAATCGAAGATGAGCGCATCAAAGCAGAAGAAAAGCGACTAGAAGAAGAGAAAAAACGGTTCGAAGAATGGTGCAAAGCAGAAAAACTATCAAGAGAAGAAGGATTAAAACGCAAAATGAAAGATCTAGAAGATCAGCAAGAATCACTCAAACAAGGAATCGTTTACAAAGTGCTCAATCGCAACAAATGGTCCGAAAAATTGATTGTGTGCGATTTAACGGGAAGTATGATGCCGTATGCTTCTCAATTGGCCTTGTGGTATCAATTAAATTTAGCGAAAGAAAAAAACTTACAATTTGTATTCTTTAACGATGGAGATAGTAAATCTGACAGTCAAAAGAAAATAGGTACTACAGAAGGAATCTATTATCAAAAAAGCAAAGGATTAGATAGTTTAACAACATTAATGAATTATGTCCAATTCAAAGGAGATGGGGGAGACTGTCCCGAAAATAACATGGAAGCCTTGATCAAAGGTGTTAAGCAAGCAACTCCGTATAAAGAATTGGTAATGATAGCCGATAATTATGCGCCGGTAAAAGACATTGAACTTTTGAAAAATTTCAACAATCCCGTTCACGTTGTACTTTGCGGAGCCAGTGAAAATGTATTAGCTGATTATTTATTAATTGCATGGAAAACAAAAGGCTCCATTCATACGATTGAAGAAGATATCGTCAATATTGCCAACATGATGGAAGGTCAATCGATTAAAATTAATGGAATTACCTATAAAATTATGGGTGGTGAATTTGTGAAAATAGGGAAGGCGTGAGTGATAAAGATGAACTCAGTATTTTTTTGAAATTTAAGAAATTTTTTCTGCAATTATTACGAAGTGAGTTGAATGACTCTTTCCTGTATTAGGATATTTTTTTCGAAATTGTTTTAATAATTTGAAATTTGCTTTTTTTAGAAAGTCTAACAAGTAATTCAATTCATGGTAATAAACAAAGCTAATGTCTCCTAAACTATTTGTAATCATACCAGATTTAGAATAGTCATCTTCGATCCAACTAATATAAAGTTTTCCATTTGTGTCGAGTAAGTTTGAAGTATCAAAAATTAATTTTTCAGTGTCTTCTTTAGATAGGTAAGGTAAACAAAATCCACAGAGAATACCATTGTATTTACTTGTTAGTGTAATAATATTTCTAGCATCTAATACGCTAAAATTAATGTCAGGCAAATTCATTTTACCTAGTTGAATCATATTAAATGAAACATCAGTTGCATCAATAATAAAATCTGGTCTTTTTGAATGTATATATTTTGTTATACATCCTGGGCCACAACCTATTTCTAAAATGGAAGCATTTTTTATAGCGATTGATTCACAGAATGAATCATATGTATCGTTATACAAATCGATATACATAAATTTTTCTTGGTAGATTTCGGCAGCTTTATTCCATGAATCTATAGTTATTTGATACTTATCCATAATTTAATTTCCCTCTAAAATCATCTTGTAAACAAAATTCTTTACAACATCATTTTTATTGATGATATCTGTCAAAGTAGGTGTGATTAAATAATTTGGCAAAGTACCATGTCCATTATTCTCAATTTTTGAATTGACTTGAATTTGATGGTTTACAGGATCACAGTGAATGCTTGTATTTGGAAGTACAGTTACTGATTCAAAACCAACATTTCCGGAAAGAATTGCTTTATTTCCGCCTGTTTCTTCTCCTATCAAAATTCCTCGATTGTAAAATGAAAGATCAGAAACGACAATTCCACAATTTGAAAAACAACCGCCATTGATTAAGACATACAATTTTCCATGATACGCATTTCGTTTGATTTTGGTCAATTTTGTACCATAACAGATTCCTTTTTTAAGTCTGTTTTGATTATAACCTTTTACCGCTTTTGTTTGTTCAATAAGATGAAATGGTTCACGTAATAAAAAGGATAATAGAAATTGACCATATTCAAAATTACCACCTTGATTGTTTCTTAAATCTAAAACCAAGGTTTCTACATTGTCGCGTTTAATTTCATAAAATGCTTTTCGAATTTCACTTTGATACTGTTGATGAAACTTTTTACGATACATGCTTCGATCAAAACTTTTTACTTTTAAAAAACCTGTTTTAATCGATTCGTCAAATTGGTATTCAACACCTTTTTCCTTTTTTAAATCCGGATAAAGTGAACTACCAAGGTAGCAAACCATATTTTCCTTCGTAAGTCCATCCACAACAACCGTTTTAATTTCTCCGGTTGTTGTTTTGTATTTAATGTTAAACGTTTCAGGATGACCAAAAATATAACTGTAATATTCTCTAAAATAGTGATTTAATATCCAAATAGGGTAGGTTTCATTGTAACCATCTCTCACTTGTCGACGAAGTAATTCATTAAAAATATACTTACTATCTAATCCATTTATTTCTAAGATTTCAGATCCAATAATTACTGAAGAATCAGGAGTACATTGCTTATCTACCATTAATTTATCATTGATCCAAGTCAAATGATATGGAATAAATTTACTGCGTTGATTGAAATAATGAGTTACAACTGGATCGGGATAAAGAAAGTTATGGCCATCTTTAATAATCGAAATTGTTTGAGAAATATAAGCGTAAAACTCCATATCAGTCATCGGTTGATTGATATTCTGATACAAACTATCAAATACAAAATCGATTCTTTGTTCGGTATTGTATAAGTATAAATTAGCTAGGTTATTCTCCAATTTATATCGAAATACCTGAAAATCCTCTTTTAATTGCTCTGAAGTATATTTTATGGAAGGATTATAAGGTTTTTTTTGAGAAAATGAATTGGAATAAATCAAAAATAAACCAACGAAGAGAAGGTTCATTTTAAGGTATTCATTTTTCAGTATTATCCTCATTTAGAATATTGAATAGAGTCTAATTTAAGAAAAAATAATGATTTAACTATTTTCTTTTAAATTTTTTGCCTGAACGACTTTATTTACTTTGAAAATTAAGACCACACAAATCAAGGCAATGAATATCATTACAATTCCCAAAATATTGAAATTTTCTAAAGGACTACTTTTCGTTTTTTGATGAATGATTAATCCTCCAACCACTGCTGCTATACCGCCAGATAAGTATTGAAGAGAAGAATAAATACTCATGAATGCTCCTCGATCTTGCATTTCGGGTAAAGCGGTTATCAATGTATTTGATGGAATAATTCGCGTCATTACTCCCATCATCATTAATAAATTTGCTACAATGACAATCCAAAAAGGAACATCATGTAAATTGGTATAGATTAAAACCATGATGACCATCCATGTAGTTGAAATAGTAAACAATTTAACTTTGTTGATTTTATCACTCAGCTTACCAAAAAGAGGCATGATTATCAATGTAAATATTCCAACGATCATAAACAGAATCGGTAATTGTTCTTTGGTTACATGAAGGTTGTTTCTAGAAAAAGTACTTCCCCAAGGCATAATTAAAAATCCTCCCATTGAAAGGAAAACAGCGGCTAAAAATCCAAGATGGTAATTTTTGTTTGATAGTGTTCTTACAATGTGTTGAAATGCACTGTGATCTTTTTTGATGGCCAAATGTTCGCGAATAGGTTTTACTTTGATGAAAATTAAAATCCAAATAACACTAGCTATTCCAACAATTAAGAAAAAAGGTGCTTTCCAATTAAAGACATTCGCTAACGCTAAACTAATCGGAATTCCCATCACTTGACTTGCGCCAAATCCCATTTGTAAAAACCCCATTACGCGACCTCTTTGTTGTAAAGCAAAAATATCCGCAACAATTGCCATAGAAATAGAACCAATTACACCACCAAAAATCCCAGTAATAAATCGTGCGATAACCAAGTAATAATAGTTAGTTGCTAAGCCACAAAAAAGCGTACCGAAAATAAATCCAATATAGAAAAACAATAATAGCTTTTTACGATCAAAACTATCTGCAAATCCTGCAGTTAAAAATCCTGATAATCCAGCACTAATCGAGTAAGCCGCAACAACAATTCCAAATTGTTTTGTCGTTAAGCTCATCGTTTTAATAAGTTCATCCCCCAAAGGCGACAAAACCATAAAATCTAAAACCACTGAAAATTGAGTCAAAGCCAAGATGGCGATAACTAATTTTTGATATCCTGTAAATGATGTTTTTTCCATAGTTATAAATGCTTACTTCGACTCCGCTCAGTAAGCGATTCTTGTTTATCAAGCCGAATCATTGATTTGTTGACTGAGCGGAGCCGTTTATTATTGTTGACTGAGCGGAGCCGAAGTCAACTATTTCTTCTTCCTTCTTTCCTCCAACCATTTCGGCATTGGCTTATTGGCCTCACGTTCGCCTAATAGTTTTTCGGCAAGATCTGGACGATTTGCTTTTTGTAAACGTTGTTTGATCCAATCTCTGTTTTCTCGTTTGTACCAAAAGAAAAAACGATTTTGATTCAATTTTTCTTCTTTTGTTTTTACGGTATTGATTGGTTTCAACGTGTAAGGATGAACTCC
>CANGHX010000073.1 GCA_947453715.1 Flavobacteriales bacterium
GTAGCGAGTACAACATTTGCATGGACGGCATCATTAACATCAGGAACTGTAACAGGCTTTAGTGCAAGTGGGACAGGAAATATTTCAAATGTCTTAACGAATTCAACTGCTACTTCTGGAACAGTAACATATGTAATCACACCAACTGGGCCTGCAACAACATTATGTGTTGGAACACCAGTCAACTTTGTTGTTACAGTGAATCCGATTCCAACAGTAACGAATGCTACATTAACCCAATCAATTTGTTCAGGCTCAACAGCAACTTTCACACCAACATCAGGAGTTGCAAGTACAACATATGCTTGGACAGCTTCATTAACAACAGGAACTGTTACAGGCTTTAGTGCAAGTGGAACAGGAAATATTTCAAATGTGTTAACGAATTCAACTTCTGCACCTGGATCAGTAACATATGTAATTACACCAACAGGTCCAGCCGCAACTTCATGTGTTGGAACACCAGTAAACTTTGTTGTAACCGTAAATCCTATTCCAACAGTAACGAATGCTACATTAACACAAGCGATATGTTCCGGATCAAGTGCTACTTTCGTTCCTACATCAGGAGTTGCAAGTACAACATATGCTTGGACGGCTTCATTAACAACAGGAACTGTTACAGGATTTAGTGCAAATGGAACAGGAAATATTTCAAATGTATTAACGAATTCAACTTCTGCACCTGGAACAGTAACATATGTAATTACACCAACAGGTCCAGCCGCAACTTCATGTGTTGGAACACCATTAAACTTTGTTGTAACCGTAAATCCAATTCCAACAGTAACGAATGCTACATTAACACAAGCAATATGTTCCGGATCAAGTGCTACTTTCGTTCCAACATCAGGTGTTGCAAGTACAACATATGCTTGGACAGCTTCATTAACAACAGGAACTGTTACAGGATTTAGTGCAAATGGAACAGGAAATATATCAAATGTGTTAACGAATTCTACAAGTGCAACTGGAACGGTAACTTATGTAATCACACCAACGGGACCAGCATCAACATCATGTGTCGGAACACCAGTTAACTTCGTGGTTACAGTAAATCCTATTCCCACTTTATCTAATACACCAACAACACAATCTATCTGTTCAGGTGGTTCTGCTACTTATACTCCTACCTCTGCGGTTGCAGGTACAACTTTCCCGTGGACAGCTTCATTAACTGCAGGTACTGTGACTGGTTTTAGCCCAAGTGGTATAGCATCAATTTCAGAAGTATTAACAAATTCAACATCAAATTTAGGTACAGTAACATATATAATTACACCAACCGGACCAGCACCATCCGCATGTGTCGGAACACCTGTTAACTTAATTGTAAACGTTAATGCATTAGGAAATCCTGCATTTACTTTTGCTGACTATTGTGAGTCGGCTGTAAATGCTCCAGTTATTACTGGAGATTTAGGTGGAACATTTTCTTTTAACCCAGCTGTCACAGATGGAGCAACAATAAATGCATCAAGTGGTGTTATTCAAAATGGAATTGGTGGAACACAATATACTGTTCAGTATGTGGTTACATGTTTAGCGACATTAACTGAAAATGTTTTTGTAAAACCAATACCTAGTGCTCCAACGGTTTCAGGTCTTCCTACGTCTTCATTGTGCAACAATACAGGGTCACCAGTATTAACTGCTGTAGGGAATGGGGGAAGTTTTACATGGGCTGATAATTCATCAACTATTGTAAGTACAACAAACAATTATAGTCCTTCAGTTATTAATGGAATTCAACAATATTCGGTTTATGAAACATTGTTAGGATGTCAAGGTCCTTCAACAAGTATATCTATAGAATTTATAGCATGTGAAATTGCAATACCAACTGCAATTACTCCTGATGGTAATCAAATTGATGATAAATGGGAGCTAAAAGATATAGATGTTATTTTCCCAAATAATGTAGTTTCAATATACAACAGATGGGGAGCATTATTATACAAATCAGAAAAAGGAGCTTATTCTTCAAAAGAATGGGATGGTAAATACAACGGTGAGGATTTACCAGTTGCTTCTTATTATTTCATTATTGAATACAATGATGATAATATGAAAAATAGTACAGGTACAGTATCAATTATTAGAAAATAAGGACTAATGATGAATTTTAGAAATATAATATTAGGAATGACTACTGTACTTTTGGGTACGGTAGCTTATTCTCAACAATTACCTCAATTTAGTCAATATTTGAGAAATCAATTTATGATTAATCCAGGTGCTGCAGGAGTTTATAATTTTACAGATGTAACATTAAGTGGTCGTATGCAATGGGCAGGATTTCAAAATGCTCCTATGACAACTTATACTTCAATAACTGCCCCTTTAGGTAAAATTGAAAAAGTTAGATACAATCCAGGTATTCGTGTGAGCGTCGGGCCAGTTAGAAATCCAGAGATAAAAACTGGAAAATTAAAGCATGCAATCGGAGCTCAAATGTTAGCGGATCAATACGGAGCATTTCAAAAGATTAATTTTTCTGGAACATATGCTTTACATATACCAATGAGTAAAAATGTTAATTTATCTTTTGGTGCAAAAGTAGGGATGACAAGTAATACGTTTATTAAAAGTAAAGCGATTGTTGCTCATGAATCAGCAGATCAGAATTATCAAGATTTCTCAAATGGTCAATTGAATAAAAACATCATGAATATTGGATCTGGTTTGTATTTGTATTCAAGTAAATCATTTTTTGGAATATCAGCTGATAACTTAACCAAAGACATGATACGTTTTGGTTCAGGTATGGTGAATTTTAATTCAAAAATGCATTTCAATTTAACTGCAGGGCATAAATTCCCAATAAATAGTAATATATCAATTACACCAGCATTATTAGTGAAATATATGTCACCAGCACCTATTGCAGTTGAAGGTACGGTTCAAGTTGAATATAAAGAATGGTTATGGGCTGGAATTTCTTACAGACATAAAGATGCAATTATAGGAATGGTAGGATTAAATATTAGCCAACGATTTAAATTTGGTTATTCTTATGATTTCTCAATTTCGAAGTTTAATACATATTCTTCAGGAGGGCATGAATTAGTTTTAGGAATCATGCTTAGATAAGTTGATTTAAATGTGAATCAATTTTAAACTGAATAAAAAATAGATAAAATGAAAAGAATAGTTTTAATATTAGTAGCGATTAGTTGGACTCTTTTTAGTCAAGCTCAATTTTGGGATATTAAAGATCCAATAAAATTAGGTGGAACTGTAAATACAGAAGCCGAAGAATCGATGCCAGTTTTTTCAAGTGATAGCTCAATCTTATATTTTACAAGAACTTATGATGCTAAAAATAAAGGTGGTGAAAATGATCAAGACATCTGGTTTAGTAAAAAAGACAAAGATGGTAATTACATCGATTGTGAACCTTTAAAAGATTTAAATAATAAATTTAATAATACTGTTTTTGGAATCAATAAGGCAGGGACGACAATTTATATTATTGATGCTTATGAAGGTAAAAAAGATTTGATGAAAGGTTGTGCTTCTTCTGTTAAAAAAGGAAATTCGTGGCAAACCCCTAACCATGTTGAAATTCCGACATTAGATATTGAAGGTGATTATTATACTTTTCATGTAAATGAGAACGAAACCTTTATTGTTATTTCTTACAAAGGTCCGAACACATTAGGAGAAGAAGATTTATATTTTTCTAAAAAAGAAAATGGGGTTTGGTCAAATCCGATTCATATGGGTGCAGTGTTAAATACACCAGGATATGAAATCTCTCCATTTTTGACTAAAAACTTAGATACATTATTTTATTCTAGTAATGGTTTAGGTGGTCAAGGTGATGCAGATATTTTTTACTCTTTAAGATTAGATGAAACGTACACAAATTGGTCAGCTCCAAAAAATTTAGGTGCAAAAATAAACTCACCAAAATTTGATGCATATTTTAGTTGTGACGGTAAAAATATCTATTGGTCAAGTAACAGAGATGCTGAAAAAAGTGATATTTATTTAGCTACTATTCTAGCACCACCGCCATTAACAGCTTCAGCAGTTGGAACAGATGTAACAACGTTTAAAGGAACAGATGGTAAAATTGATTTAACTCCTCAAGGAGGTGTTGCTCCTTATAAATACAAATGGTCTCATAATGATACATTAGAAGATCCTGTTAATTTACCAAAAGGGGAGTATACTGTTTTGGTAACTGATGCAATTGGACAAACGGTTGAAGTGAAAACGCCAATAAATGAGCCTGGTTTAACTCCTGGTGCAGAAATTGGTTCAATCATTAAGTTAAACCCAATATACTTCGACTTAGGTAAATGGGATATCAGACCTGATGCTGCAAATGAATTAGATAAAATTGTAGCGATTATGAATGAATATCCAAATTTAGTAATTGAATTAGGATCACATACAGATTGTAGAAGTTCAATGGCGTTTAACATGCGTTTATCTCAAAATAGAGCCGCTGCGTCAGCTGCTTACATTAAAGGTAGAATTAAAAATCCAAATAGAATATATGGTAAAGGATATGGTGAGACAAAATTGAAAGTTAATTGTCCTTGTGAAGGGCCAGTTTTACCAAATTGTCCAGAAGATCAACATCAATTGAATAGAAGAACTGAATTTGTTGTATTATCTGATGATGCTAAAAAATTACCAAAAACAGATAAAATCACACCGAAAATTGTGGATTATAAAAAATATCCAAGTATTAAAAATGAGGTTGAAACGCCAACAATTGAAAAACCAGTTGAGGTTGCAAAACCAATTTCTACAGAAGTATCGGAAGAACAAAAACAAAATATTCAAAATGGATTCTATATTGTTCAACCTGGAGAAACGTTATACAGGGTATATGTAAATACAGGAATTTCAGTTGAAGATTTAAAAAGAATCAACAAAATGAAAAATAATAATGTGAGAGTTGGTCAAAAAGTAAAATTGAAATAACGATTCATTAATTTTTAAAATAAGGCTGTCCAATTTGGGTAGCCTTATTTTTTGTTAAATGTATTGCAAAAAAAAATGCCTCATTTTCTGATGAGGCATTTAATGTATTTCGTTCAAAGGATAATTATTCCCAATTGAATTCTTCACGTATTTTAGCGAAGATAAATTCTTTCAATTCTTCAGCTTCTATTTTATCGATAATGTCATTCATAAATGCTGAGACAATTAATTGTCTAGCTGAATTTTCTGAAATCCCTCTTGCTCTTAAATAAAACACAGCTTCTTCGTCTAATTGCCCCGTAGTTGAACCATGAGAACATTTTACATCATCTGCATAGATTTCTAATTCTGGTTTAGAGTTCACTGTTGCATCGTTGCTTAAAAGTACATTTGCATTATTTTGAAATGCATTTGTTTTTTGAGCATCTTTACGAACGAAAACTTTACCATTAAATACAGCAGTAGATTTATCATACATTACACCTTTGTATGATTCATTTGAGTTACAATGTGGTACTCTGTGATCAACCATGGTGTGATTATCTACATGTTGTTGTCCTTTCAAGATATAAACTCCGTTCAAATTACTTTCACAATTCGTACCATCAACTAAGATGTTCAAGTTATTTCTAACCAAAGCACCATTTAATGTAATTGTATTGATCGTAAAAGTTGAATTTTTATCTTGATGAATTTGTTCTGTTGAGACTTGGTAAGATGTGTTGTTCTCTAACTGAAGTTTATCAATTGATAAATGCGCATTTTCTTTTACAATTACTTCTGTAATCGCATTTGTAAATGTTTCATTTGCATTTTCAGAAAAGTAACTAATCAAAATAGAAGCTTTACTATTTTTGTCAGCAACGATAATATTTCTTGTAGCAGCAATTGTATTCGTTCCAGTTCCAATATTGATAATTTGAATAGGAGTTTCAACAACTTCATTTGCTTTTATTTGAATAAATGCACCATCTGTTGCGTAAATAGTATTCAATGTATTGAAAACCTCATTTTCTAATTGAATAGTTTCTCCAGCTAATGAAATTTCCGTTTCATTTACTTTCGACAAAGGTTGAACATTTACTTTTTCAGACAAATTAGATAATTTTTCATCAAAAAACCCATTGACAAAAACAATTGTAGTAGTTTCTTTAAAAACTGAATATTTACTTATTGAATCTATCGTTCCTGGTTGAATATCAAACTTCTTATTTGAGATTTTACCAACACGTGTATATTTCCAAGCTTCTGTTTTTGTTGTTGGAAAAGTTAAACTTGAAAGCAAAGATGTTGCCTTTTCCTTTAACTCTTTTGAAAGAACACCGTTCATACCATTTGATTGAATGATATCAACGTTGTTTATTGTATTTATAACTTGTTCCATCTTACTATCAGTTATAAATTATAATGCTAATTCTTCTTTGATCCAGTCGTAGCCTTTTTCTTCTAATTCTAAAGCTAATTCTTTCGTTCCTGTCTTAACGATTTTTCCATCGAATAATACGTGTACAAAATCAGGAATAATGTAGTCTAATAATCGTTGGTAATGTGTAATTACAATCGTTGCATTTTCTTTCGTTTTCAACTTGTTAACACCTGTTGCAACAATTCTTAAAGCATCGATATCCAAACCAGAATCAGTTTCATCTAAGATGGCTAATTTCGGGTTTAACATCGCCATTTGAAATATCTCATTTCTTTTTTTTTCTCCACCTGAAAACCCCTCATTTACTGAACGAGAAGCTAATTTAGAATCTAATTCAACAATTGCAGATTTATCTCTAACTAATTGCATGAATTCTTTCGCAGCAATCGGCTCTTGACCTTTGTATTCTCTAATTTCATTAATAGCCGTTTTCAAGAAATTGATATTCGAAACACCTGGAATTTCAATCGGATACTGAAATGCCAAAAATAACCCTTCTCTTGCTCTATCTTCAGTTGAAAGATCTAATAAGTCTGTTCCATCAAAATCAACTGATCCTTCAGTCACTTCATATTCTTCTCTACCTGCTAAGATCGAAGCTAACGTACTTTTACCAGCACCATTTGGTCCCATAATCGCATGAACTTCTCCCGCTTTCACTTCAAGGTTTAAACCTTTTAATATTTCTTTTCCGTCAATCGACGCGTGTAAGTTTTCTATTTTTATCATTGTAATATAAATTAGAAAATTGCAAATTACAGATTTCAAATTAAATCAATAATTGCAAAATTTATTTTTTGTCTTTATAATTTTTTAAATATTTAATAAAACCAGATAATTGTTTACTTGTTAATAGACAAGTTTCATTTATTGTGGAATATTCTATTTCATTTATATACTCTAAATTAAATGCGATTTTTAGTTGAGTTCTTAATTCACCACATGATCCTTTGGCGATAGCTAAAAAATATAAAAATTGATTTTTACCATCTCTTTCATATCCTTCTGAAATATTTGAAGGAATAGAAATAGCAGATCGTCTAATTTGATCTTTTAATCCAAAATCTTTAGAAAATAAATCTGTATTAGTAAGTCTGTAAATTTCAGTACATAATTGCATACTGATTTTCCAAACTTCTAATTCTTCAAAATTTTCAATTTTCGCCACTTCTAAATCTTTTTAATTTGTCAATCTGCAAATCTGTAATCTGCAATCTGCAATTTAATTTTATCCTACCGATCCCTCTAAAGAAATCGCTAATAATTTTTGAGCTTCCACTGCAAACTCCATTGGTAATTGATTCAATACCTCTTTACAATAGCCATTTACAATTAAACTGATTGCTTTTTCAGTACTAATTCCTCTTTGGTTACAGTAAAATATTTGATCTTCTCCAATTTTAGAAGTAGTTGCTTCGTGTTCAATTTTTGCAGTACTGTTTTTACATTCAATATATGGAAAAGTATGTGCTCCACATTCATCAGACATTAACAAAGAATCACATTGAGAGAAATTTCTTGCGTTGTCAGCATTTTTATGAATTTGAACTAAACCTCTATAAGAGTTATTTGATTTTCCAGCTGAAACACCTTTTGAAATAATTGTACTTTTTGTGTTTTTGCCTAAATGAATCATTTTTGTTCCAGTATCTGCTTGTTGGAAGTTATTCGTTACAGCAACTGAATAAAATTCACCAACCGAATTGTCACCTTTTAATACACATGATGGATATTTCCAAGTAACAGCCGAACCAGTTTCAACTTGCGTCCATGAAATTTTGGCATTTCTTTCACAAACTCCTCTTTTGGTTACGAAATTGAAAATACCACCTTTTCCATCTTTATCACCAGGATACCAGTTTTGAACAGTTGAGTATTTTATTTCGGCGTTATCTAATGCAATTAATTCTACTACTGCAGCATGTAATTGATTTTCATCACGTTGAGGAGCTGTACATCCTTCTAGGTAAGAAACATATGAACCTTCATCTGCAACTACTAACGTTCTTTCGAATTGTCCTGTACCTTGTTCATTGATTCTGAAATAAGTTGACAATTCCATTGGACATTTTACCCCTTTAGGTATGTAGCAAAAAGAACCATCTGTAAATACAGCAGAATTCAAAGCAGCATAAAAGTTATCTGTTACAGGAACAACTGTGCCCATGTATTTTTGAACTAAATCTGGATATTCTTTTACGGCATCAGAGAAGGAACAGAAAATTATTCCTAATTCTCCTAGTTTCGCTTTAAAAGAAGTAGCAACTGAAACTGAATCCATTACGAAGTCAACAGCAACATTCGTACCTGTAAGTACTTTTTGTTCGTCCATTGAAATACCTAATTTTTCCATTGTAGCCTTCATTTCTGGCTCAACATCGTCCCAGCTTTCGTATTTTTTCTTCTTTACAGCAGAATAATAAATGATATCTTGAAAATCTGGTTTTTCATATTGAACATGTGCCCAATCAGGCTCAGTCATACTTTTCCAAATTTCATATGCCTTTAAACGATAATCTAAAAGCCATTGAGGTTCTTCTTTTTTAGCCGATATAATACGAATAGTTTCTTCAGATAATCCTTTAGGAACTTGTTCTGATTCAATATTTGTAACAAAACCATATTTATATTCTTGGTTTTGTAAATCATTTGCTAATTCATTTTCGGTATATGCCATTTTCTTATTGTAAACGATTGAAATTCAATCTAACGTTTATTCTAAAATTTAAAGTGAGAAAGACTCCCCACAACCACATGTTCTTTCAGCATTTGGATTTTTGAAAATAAATCCTTTTCCGTTTAATCCTCCTGAAAAATCTAATGTTGTTCCAATTAAGTATAGGTAACTTTTTTTGTCAACTACTACTTTGATACCGTTATCTTCAAAAGCTTTATCGCCTTCTTTCTCTTCGTTGTCAAAATCTAATTGATACATCAAACCTGAGCATCCACCACCTTGAACACCAACTCGGATAAATAAATTCTCTTTACCGTCGTCTTCCATAAGGCGAAGTGCTTGTTTTTTAGCTGCTTCTGTAACTGTAATCATACTTATTTTGTTTGTAATTACATCTATTTTTATTTAGACTGATTTTAAATAAAAACAAATAACATGGCAAAAATACCTAAAATGTGGTATTGATGCAAAAGATTTAAGTTTTATTTTAAAAATAAGACATAAAAAAAGAGGGACTTTTAATCCCTCTTCAATTATTTTAAAATGTTAACATGACCAACCCTCATATTTCGTTTATCAGAAGTACTCTCTTTAAATAGGACTTTCCAAACATAGGTATCGTCTTGTACAATTTCTCCACCATAAGTTCCATCCCAACCTTTAGTTATGTCGTGAGATTCAAAAAGTAATTCCCCCCATCGATTGTAGATGTAGAGAGAGTAACTGTAAATATCTATACCAGCTGAGAAAATAGGTAAAAATGTTTCATTGAATTTGTCATGGTCTGGAGTAAATGTATTTGGTATATAATAAATTAATTCATCTGTAATATCAACTGTAATGGTTGTTGAATCAGGACAATTATTTATATTGTTTGCTATTAAAGTCACATTATATGTGCCTAAATTATTAGGATAAATATGTGAAGGACTCAATTGCGAAGCGGATGTTCCATCACCAAAAGTCCAGCTATAAGTTGATGCATTAATTGATGTATTTGTAAATTCAAAACTAGGATTAGATATTGGTTGTGATAAACTATTGACATCAAAGTTTGCAAACGCTTTAGCATTGGCACATATATAACTATTTTGAATTAAATTGTTAGTGCACCCACTCGAAGTTGAAGTTAATTGAATATCAAAACAATTTGCTGATGTGAATGTATGAGTAACATTATTAATTTCATTAGAGGTAGTGCCATCTCCGAAATCCCAAATTACATTTCCATTTATTGGGTTTGTTGTATTTGTAAATGTTACAGTTAACGGTACGCATCCAGATAATATGTTAGCATTAAAATTTACAATTGGTGTTGGATTTACGATTACATTAATAGATGATACCGCTGAACAGTTATTAGCGACGCTTGTGACTGTATAGATACCAGAATTTAAAGGTGTAGAATTAGTAATTGACGGATTTTGAATAGTTGAACTGAAATTTGGTCCACTCCAACTATAGGATGTACCTGAAACTGCAGAATTTGTAGAAATTAAATTTAATACATTTCCTTCACAAATTGGACCATTTGATGAAGCTGTAACTGTTGGAATTTGATTTACAGTAATAATACCTGTATTTGGATTGCTCTGACAACCATTTAGCGTATAAACACAAGAATAAGTAGTTGTTATGTTAGGGCTGATATTTAAAGTTTGTGTGTTATTTGCACTTGGATTCCATAAATATGTTCCTCCGATTGCAGATGGAGTTGCTGTGATACTAGCCATTGTACCAAAACAAATAGTATCATTTGAAATTGTCACTGTTGGTGTTGGTTTTACAGTTATTGTTCCTGTTTTTGTAATGTCTGGACATCCAGGTAATGAATATGTTACTGAATAACTTGTAGTTGTTGATGGAGATTCTGTTAAGCTTTGAGTTGTTTCACTTGTTGGTGACCATAAATAAGTTCCGCCTAAAATTGATGGAGTAGCTAATATCGTTCCAGCAGTGCCATCACAAACAGTTACATTACTTACTGTTATTGTTGGTGCTGAAGTAACATTTATTGTTCCATTTACAGAAATGCTAGAGCAACCATTTAGAGTATAAATACAAGAGTATGACGTTGTAGATGTTGGGGTATAAGTTATTGAAGACGAAGTTTCCCCTCCAGGTGACCATAGATAAGTCCCTCCAGTTGTTGATGGATTTGCTGTTATTGATCCAGAAGTCCCATTGCAAATTGAAACGTCAGCTATTGTGATTGTTGGAATAGGATTTACTGTCACCGTTCCAGAAACAGAAGTACTAGGACAAGTTAACAAAGTATATACACAAGAATAAGAAGTAGTAGTTGCAGGAGTAACAGTAATTGTAGCGGTTGTTTCTCCAGTATTCCACAGATAAGTTCCACCAGTAGCAGAAGGAGTCGCCGTAATTGTCGCCGCTGTTCCATCACATACTGTAGCATTTGAAATCGTAATAGTTGGAATAGTATTTACCGTTACAGTTCCAGAAACAGAAGCACTAGGACAAGTTAACAAAGTATATATACATGAATACGATGTTGTCGTTGCTGGAGTAACAGTAATAGCAGCAGTTGTTTCTCCAGTGTTCCACAGATAAGTTCCACTAGTAGCAGAAGGAGTCGCCGTAATTGTCGCCGCTGTTCCGTTACAAACTGTAACATTAGAAACAGTAATAGTTGGAATAGGATTTACTGTTACGGTTCCAGAGACAGAATTACTAGGACAAGTTAACAAAGTATATACACAAGAATATGATGTTGTCGTTGCAGGAGTAACAGTAATTGCAGCAGTTGTTTCTCCAGTATTCCATAGATAAGTTCCACCAGTAGCAGAAGGAGTCGCCGTAATTGTTGCTGACGTTCCGTTACAAACTGTAGCATTAGAAACGGTAATTGTAGGAATTGGATTAACTGTTACCGTTCCTGATACAGCTGGACTAGGACATGTTAACAAAGTATATATACATGAATACGATGTTGTCGTTGCTGGAGTAACAGTAATAGCAGCAGTTGTTTCTCCAGTGTTCCACAGATAAGTTCCACTAGTAGCAGAAGGAGTCGCCGTAATTGTCGCCGCTGTTCCGTTACAAACTATAACATTAGAAACAGTAATAGTTGGAATAGGATTTACTGTTACGGTTCCAGAGACAGAATTACTAGGACAAGTTAACAAAGTATATACACAAGAATATGATGTTGTCGTTGAAGGAGTAACAGTAATTGCAGCAGTTGTTTCTCCAGTATTCCACAGATAAGATCCACCAGTAGCAGAAGGAGTCGCCGTAATTGTTGCTGACGTTCCGTTACAAACTGTAGCATTCGAGACGGTAATTGTAGGAATTGGATTAACTGTTACCGTTCCTGATACAGCTGGACTAGGACATCCATTTAAAGTGTATACACATGAATAAGAAGTTGTCGTTGAAGGATTTATAGTTATTGAAGCAGTTGTTGCGCCACCTGGAGTCCAAAGATAAGTTCCACCGGTAGCAGAAGGTGTTGCTGTTATTGTCGCCGCTGTACCATTACATACAGTCGCATTAGAAACTGTAATTGTTGGTACAGGATTTACAGTAATTGTTCCACTGCCATTTAATACTGGACAACCTGTATAAGTATATGTCAATGTATAGTTTGTAGTATTTGAAGGTGAAGCAGTTATAGAAGCAGTTGTTGCTCCAGTATTCCAAAGGTAAGTTCCACCAGTAGCTGAAGGTGTTGCTGTGATTGTTCCAGCTATTCCATTACAAACTATTGTATTAGAAACAGTCATAGTTGGACTTGGAGTAACAATTATCGAAGCAGAAACAGAAGGGCTAGGACATGTATTTAGCGTATAAATACATGAGTAAGAAGTTGTAGCTGCAGGAGAATATGTTATAGTGTTTGCTGTTTCACCTCCTGGAGACCACAGATAAGTTCCACCACTTGCAGAAGGAGTTGCTGTTAAAGTACCAGAAGCACCAGCACATATTGTTGCATTTGGAATTGTTAATGTAGGAATTGGGTTCACAGTTACAGTACCCGAAACTGAATTACTAGGGCAAGAGTTTAAAGTATAAACACAAGAATAAGAAGTTGTTGTTGTAGGTGTTACAGTTATAGAAGCTGTAGTCGCTCCGCCTGGAGTCCAAAGATAAGTTCCACCAGTAGCAGAAGGAGTAGCAGTAATAGTTGCAGCCGTTCCATTACAAACAGTCGCATTTGAAACAGTAATAGTTGGTATTGGATTCACAGTCACTGTGCCAGAAACAGAAGTACTAGGGCAAGTATTTAAAGTGTAAACACAAGAGTAAGAGGTTGTTGTTGCAGGAGTAACTGTTAAAGAAGCAGTTGTTGCACCACCAGGTGTCCAAAGGTAAGTTCCACCAGTTGCAGATGGA
>CANGHX010000074.1 GCA_947453715.1 Flavobacteriales bacterium
ATCCTTTAATTGTAGTCAAATAGGATACCGTCATTGCGAAATTTTGATAAGCTGGTGCGTGATCTGACAAAAATACTGAAGAGTTTGGGTTGTAAAATGCTCTTCCGCTTGAATATGAATAAGTTGCTGAGAAATTTGTTTGGATTTTCTCTATAAAATATTTTGCTACAATATTTAAATTATGTTTGGAAACATAATCTGGCGTAGCTTTAGTGATATAATTTTGATAGATTCTTTTAGTATCGATGTAACTATATGAAATCCAATAATCTAAATTTTTTATAGTTTTTTTATCTCTGAAAAAGAAATCAATTCCTTGTGCATAACCGCTTCCTGAATTATCCACCTGACCATAATTGAATCGGTATTGATTAGGAGTGAAAGCTACACCTTTTTCTCTCACTAACTGATCATAACTCTTGTAATAACCTTCAATTCTTAAAGTTCGATTATTTCCCATTACTTGATAATTCAGCATATAGTGGATGGCTTGTTGAAATCCAGGTCTATATCCTTGAAGTAAATATTGAGTTGCAGCGGTTTGATAGAACATTCCTCCAGCGAATGAAACTTGACTTGAATTACTTATTTTATAAGCAAAAGCTAAACGTGGTACAACATTTCCTCTGGCAATAAGCTTAGAATATTCACCTCTAAATCCTGGTTTAACAGCAAATCTTCTATAAGGCTTGTATTCTGCTTCAACATATCCAGCCGATAATAATTCATCAAATTTTCCTATTAAAGTGTCGAACTTTTGAGAATAATTAATGCGTTGAATTTCTGATCCAACCAACACATTAAATTTGCGTGAGAATTCATTCCAAATTTCAACTCTTCCTTGAACTCTATTATCGTTTCTATATAATGGAGTTGAACCAAATCCAATATTATCGGTATTATTACTAAAAGAAAATGCTGAAAAATATTTTAATGTTGGCTTAATGAAATACCTAAAAGAGGTATTAAAGTATGTGTTTTCATTTTCTAAATTAAAATTGATTTTATCACCTGCAACTGCTGGATTTGAAATTTGTATTCCAGATTTATTAAAAGAATTCGAAAAATTCATTTTAAAAATTCCATTGTTATCATCAGTTTTAGAAACATAACGAGTTGAAAAACTTCCACCTTGTGGGACTGTATAAAAATTTACATTCGTTGGAACTAATTTATAAAAAGGAGCTAGATTCGTATAATTTCCAGAAAATTCAATCGAATTTTTATTCATTAATTTGGCTCCAGAAACATATAATCCGGCCATATTTGCTCCTATGTTTACTGTGCTTTTCTCAGGCAAATCATTGGTTTGTAAATCTAATACTCCAGAAAGAGCCTGTCCATATCTTGCAGTATATCCTCCACTACTAAATGATGTTCCTTTGAATTGAAATGGGTTAAAACGACTTCTTTGAGATACACCTGGAACGCTACTATTAAAAGCATTTTGCGCAATCATTCCATCAATGATCATTGAACTTTCATTCACATCACCACCTCTAACCATTAATCCTGTTTGATCTCCACCGTTACGTTGAACACCTGGTAGCGTTTGTATTGCACCAATGATATCACCTTGTGCGCCAGCAGTCGTTACAATATCTAATGGTTTAAGTACGGCAACAGATCGGTCATTATTTGCTTCAATCGTACCAGCGGTGATTGTAACTTCTTCTAATATTTTCTCAGGTTCTCTTAATATAATAGCAAAACTTATTTCTTTGCTTTCTAAAAGTACTGATGTTGTATAATCATCTAATCCGATACTAGAAATTGTAAGCGTATCATTTCCAGTAGCTTTCGTTGTAAAGCTAAAAACACCATTTTCATCAGAACTAGTTCCTGCTGCTGCTTTTTTTAGATAGACAGTTGCAAACGGTACAGGTTCACCTTTTTTGTCGGTAATTTTTCCTTTTAAAGTTGTTTGAGTATTTCCATTGAAGGCAATAAAGAAAAACGCAAGAATAAAGTATAATTTTAAACGCATAAATAGTATTTGAAAGTCCAAAAATAAGAACTTTTAACTTTGATTTTTTGATAAATCGATGAATGGTTAAATTATAACGGTCAGTTGTACTATTTTAATTAAAGTAGCGTGGATTTTATTTTAAAGGCAAGTTTAATACAAACGTTGTCCCTTTTCCATAAACACTTTTTACTTGAATAGCTCCACCATGTTCTTCAATAATTAACTTGACATAATACAAACCTAAACCAAAACCTTTAACATTATGAATATTGCCAGTTGGAACTCGGTAAAATTTATCAAAAATCATTCGTTGATCATCTTTTTTGATTCCTAATCCATGATCTTCAACTTCAATAAATAGTGTTTTCTTTTGATTGTAAGTTTTAATTTTAATTGTAAGTTCTTTATCACTATATTTTATTGCATTATCAATTAGATTATAAATGACATTAGTTATATGAACTTGATCTGCATGCACAATAAATTCTTCTGCTAATAATTCAAGCTGAATAGTATTTTCTTCAACTTGATTGAATTCGAAAATATCTTTAGCTTCTTCAATTATTTCATTGACATTTACTTGTGTCTTTTTAAGAACCAATTTCTCTTTGTCTAATTTTGCGACATTTAAAACGCGTTCAACTTGATTTTCTAGACGTTTATTTTCTTTATGAATAATTTCAGCATATCGTTTTAATCGATCAGGATCTTGCGTAAAATCATTTCTCAATAGCATTTCACTTGAAAGCCCAATAGTAGAAATTGGCGTTTTTAATTCGTGTGTCATATTATTGATAAAATCATTTTTGACTTCTGATAAACGTTTCTGTTTCAGTATGATGGTGAGTGTGTAGCCAAAAAAGAAAAGGATGATAACAACAATAATGATTACAAATATCCAAGGTGAATAGATGTCTATATTTGTTGGATTAATAGGCTTTGATACAACATTTGGGAAATATACTGTGAAATAATGTCCATCCGATTTCCATTTTAAGTTTTTGGATGTAATCCCAAACATCGTGTCAGAAGTAGGGGAGTACAAGGAATCTTTTGTAAATCGAATTAGATTTCCGAAGACAATAGAATCTGAAAAGCAATCATAAATTCCATATTGAAAATCTTCATGTATATTTTCATTATACAATTCCCTTTTTAATAAATTTTCAAGATAAAATGGATGTAATTCTTCACTAATATCTACTGAGAAGTAGTTAGTACTTAGTTGCTTTACAGCGCCATACAAATCAACACTGTCTTCATGTTGATTTGTAATTCGCTCCAATACATTTCGTAAGGCAATGTGTGTTTTTTCTGAAAACTGTTTTAATTTTAATGAGTCTTCTTTCTCTTGAATGGCAATATTTGTTTGTTGAATGGCGATAGTTTTACGAATCCAAACCATTTGAGTAAACAAAATTGTAGCAAGAGATATTATTCCTAATACTATGACAACATTAATATTTTTTTTAGTTTTCATTAATGATTTTACTGAACTTCTAAAGTTGAATCAACTTCTCTAGCCCATGCTAAAATCCCACCTTCTAAATTATATAAATTAGTATATCCAAAACTTTGTTCTAAGAATGCTATAGCATTTGCACTTCTTACACCCGATCTACAATGAACAATCACTTTTTTATCTTTCAAAATTTCTTCATGTCTCACAGGAATTTCACCTAAAGGAATATGCAATGCATTGATATTTGCATTTTCATATTCATATTCTTCTCTAACATCGATTAATTGAAAATCTTCTTTATTGTCTATTAATGATTTTAATTCGCTAACTGTAATTGTATTCATGATTTTAATTTTAAAGAAATTAAACTTTTCTAAATTTTTAATATTACAATCAAAATTAAGAATAAGCGTTGTAAGTGACAAATAATTACGGAAGTATTGGTTTTATTTAACAATATTAATATGTCCCACCAATTCTTTTCTGTAATTATTAATGTCAGAATAGGTTATTTTCCAAGTATAGGTACCAATTTGACATTCTAAATTTTTATACGTGCCATCCCATGCGTCATCTATGGAATTGGATGTAAAAATTAATTCCCCCCAACGATTAAAAATAAGCATTTCGAATTCAGTTATATTCCCACCAATTGCATTAAATACATCATTAAATGGATTTCCATCAGGTGTAAAGGTATTTGGAACATAGATAATACCATCATAATAAATAGTTACATCATCCGTTTTAATACATCCATTTTGATCTGTGAATGATACTGTATATGTGTAATTTTGATTTGGGTTTGCATTTGTTGTTTGGCAATTTCCACAACTTAAATGATTATTTGGAGACCAAGTATAATCCCCAATAACACTTGAATTTGCAGTTAATTCAACAATATCACCCATAAATGCAAAAATATCAGGACATGCCTGTAAAACGATAGGCGGAAATAAATCAACTTGAACAAATGCTGTATCTGTACATCCAAATAGATCAGTACCTAAAACATAGTACATCGTATTTGAAGTAGGATAAACTTTAGTCGAATCTGAAGTTGGATTGCTTATTGTTCCTAAAGGTTTCCAACTATAAGAAATCCCTCCATCAGCCCATAAATTTGCAGCTGTTCCTGAACAAATAGTTGTATCATTTCCAGCAGTTATTATTGGAATTTGTATTTTTAAATAAACACTATCTGTTTTAGTACCACATGCATTTGTAAAATCACAATAATAGTATTGATTTGTATTGGTAGAAATTAACACTGAATCACCTATGATTGTATTAATAAATAAATTTGGTGACCATAAATAAGTTTCAGCACCTCCTACTATTACCATAACAGTATCGTCCTTACAAAATTTAACTGTGTCTGGAATAACAGGGGTTGGTGAATCAAAAAATACGGACACTAAAACAGAGTCCATATAGTTACAATGATCAATTGTAGTTCCCTGCACATAATACATTGTTGTGTTTTGTGGAGTAGCTACTGGATTTGAAGATGAAGTATTGGACAATGTTGCCCCCGGACTCCAATTTTGAGAAGCAGCTCCAAAAACACCTATTTGAACGTTGTTTCCAATACAAATGGATGTGTCATTAGTTACAGTAGGGTAAGAGGAATATACTTGTAAGGTAATTGTTATTGTGTCAGCACCACAACTATCAGAGACGATTACTGTAAAATCAGTTGTTTGATTAATTGTTGCAAATGGAGTAGGACTTGATGGATTGTCCAAAAATGCAGTTGGTGTCCAAGAATAATTTGCACCTCCGAAAGCTTCTAATTGATATGATGCCCCTTTACAAATTGGAGTTGTGGGTTGAACTGCCCCACCTTGGAAATCGCCAATATCAACTTGAAAAGTAACTGAATCAGCAGCAAAACATCCTGCAGTATCAGATACAATTAATGTTACATCGTAAATTCCTGCTGAACTGTATACATGTGAAGGATTTGTAGCCGTTGAAGTTGTTCCATCTCCAAAATTCCATAAATAAGCATTTCCATTTTGACTATTATTTGTAAAAATAACGGGCAAAGGAATACAAACATATGTTTGAGGTGCACTTACAATTGGTTGAATTGAATTTAACTCAAATTTAAAAGCAGCTAAATTACAATTTGAACTATTATTTGTTGAAGAAAATACACCTGGTGTTGTGGTGAAACCATGAATTTGTGCACCGCATGCTGCACAAACAGCATGATATATTTTTCCATTTTTATCAAATCGACTCGTTCCACCATCTACATGATTATAGCTAGAAGTTGCACCTCCCATAAAAGTAGCATACTTAAGAGAAGTTGCGTTTGATCCTAATAATGCGATGTAAAAGTTACTCCCATTTGTAGTAGATTGAAATGCATCAGAAGTAACTTGAAAACCATTGGTAGAACTATTATGTGCTTGATTACTAAAATTTGTATTGATTTCTCCACCCCAACCAGTAATGTATATATCGTAGCAATTTGACACTAAGAACGCGGTCGGAGATATTTCAACATGTCCAGAACCTGCGCCAATCATGGTTGTCCAAATAATTGATGTCAAATTTGAATTGTATTTCCGAATGAATTGTCCTGAATTTGGAGTTCCATATAATCCTGAAGTTATTGGCCAATCACTTTCAGTTTGACCATATAAATAAACATCATTATTTAAATCTAGTTGAACAAAATAAGCTTGGTCATATTCATTTAATCCCATGAAAGTTCCAGCATTTAGCGCTCCATTTGAAGCATTAAATTTGGCTACATATCCATCGGAAATCCCTCCATTAAAACTTAAATCTTCACCACTGTTAAATGGTAATGTGTTTGAATTTGTTCCACCAGCTATATATACCTTACCATTAGTTGATATTTGTACAGAGTTACCGGTTTCATTCCCTGTTCCCCCAAAATACGTTGACCAAGACATATTTGTTAATGCTGAGTTTAATTTAAATAATACAGCATCTTGTACACCTTGCAACGAATTTTGAGCGGCATTGTTTACAGGGAAATCTGCAGACTGTGAAGTGCTAGATACAAACACAGATCCAGCATTGTCTACAATAATTTCACCCCTAAAAGGATCACCATAATTATAATTTAGTACACCAATATTTACACCATCTGTACCGGTTCCACCAACGTATGTAGATCCAATTAACGAAGTTCCATTTGAATTAAAATGTGCAACAATAATATCGGCACCAGCAGTGTATCCTAGTTCATTTTCTATTATTGAGGGACCAGAATTAAAAGTAACATCGAAAGCATTTTGAGTTGTTGGAAAATCACTAGAACTCGTTACTCCTAAAACAAATAAATCTCCATTATTGTCTACTACTAAACTATGTGGAGCTTCATTTCCACTTCCACCAAAGTAAGTTGAATAAATCAATCCTGTACCTGTAGAATTAAATTTTGAAATCGAAATATCAAATCCCGGTGTAGTATAAGTATTACCTTGTAACACATAAGTATAACTTACACCTCCATTGTATGTAATATCAAAAGCTCCGGTAGTAGTGGGATAACTTCCTGTTCCTGTAAAAACTATTCCTCCAGCATATAAATTACCATTTAAATCAGGAGTAGCGGTCATACCCCAATTGTCCATTGTTGAACCAGTAAAAGTTGAAAAAGTTAAAATAGGATCTATGATTAATGGATAATTTTTATCATAACTATCAGGAAAATGAAAAGATATTATACCATTGATTAATTTGAATTTTACATTTACCTTTTTCTTTTCACCATTGATTAAATTCCAAGCTACTGGTTTTTGCTCTACAATTTCACCGAATCGATTTTTAATATGTAAATCTCCATCATCTGAAATGGTGTATTCATCAGCTCCTTCAATTTTATATTGAATGATAGATGGATTAATTTGAGGAGAAACATTAAAACTATATTTCAAATTCGAACTTTTACCTTCTATCAAAAGATCAATTTTAGGATAAAAGTTTTTTAATTCAACAGTTTGATAGCTAAAAAGTTTTGATTTCCATTTTGAAGGATCATTTCCTTTGAAATAATTTCTATAAAAACTAGAGGGTTTTGAAACTGTTTTTTCTCCTTTCCAAGAAGAAGCAATAAAAGTTGATTTGATAATTTGAAAATTTATTTTTTCATTTTTATCTATTTCTTTCGAATGATTTTGATGTGATTTTATATCATTAAAATTGTTTAACACATAAGTGAAACCTTCTTTTGTTAAGAACATTTCCCCGATTGTTAGGTCGACTTTAAATAAAATTTCTTTGTCCCATTGGCCTTCATTTGGATGCATCCAAATACCTTCCTGCTGAGATTTAGCAGAAAAAGTAAAAATAATAATAGCAAGACCAAGAATCAAACGCATATTTCAAATGTACAAAATAATTTAAAAACATTTTAAATGAGCTAATTACGCTTTTTTACTTTAACGCTTTTCTTAAAGAAAAGTTGCTTTTTAAAAAGTTTAAAAAGTATAACGAATTTTTAGCTAAATGGTTTAATTTAAAACACTAAATTTGCACAACATTTCATCAAAAAAGTAATGAGCGACGCAATACAACACGAGTGTGGAATAGCACTTTTAAGATTAAAAAAACCTTTACAATTTTATGTAGATAAATACGGTACAGCGTTTTACGGATTGCAAAAACTCCATTTATTAATGGAAAAACAACATAATCGTGGTCAAGATGGTGCTGGAGTTGCGAATATCAAATTCGATATGCAACCAGGGGAAAGATACATTTCTCGTCAACGATCTATCGATAGTAAACCAATTCAAGATATTTTTGATCATATTAACGAACGTTTTCATCAAATAGAAGAAGAAAATCCTGAGTTATTAAAAGATGTCGATTATTTAAAAAAGAATGCTGGTTTTACAGGTGAATTATTCTTAGGACATTTAAGATATGGAACTTTTGGAAGAAACTCTATTGAAAGCTGTCATCCTTTTCTAAGACAAAATAACTGGATTACTCGTAATTTGGTAGTTGCAGGTAATTTCAATTTGACGAATGTTGATGAATTGTTTGATGTGTTGGTTGAAATAGGTCAGCATCCAAAGGAAAAATCAGATACTGTTACAGTACTAGAAAAAATAGGTCATTTCTTAGATTTAGAAAATGATTCAATATACAATGAATTAAAAGAAAAGGGACTCCCTAAGAAAGAAATTTACGATTACATCGCTCAGAATTTAGATATTGAAAAAATCTTAAAAAGAGCATCAGATGTTTGGGATGGAGGTTATGCAATGGCTGGTTTGTTTGGTCATGGTGATGCTTTCGTTATGAGAGATCCAGCTGGAATTCGACCAGCTTATTGGTTTGAGAATGATGAGGTCTGTGTTGTTGCTTCAGAAAGACCTGTTATTCAAACAGCATTTAATTTGAAAGCAGAAAGCATTAAAGAAATTCAACCTGGACATGCTCTGATCATCAAAAAAGATGGATCAGTTTCTGAAAAATTAATCAATGAACCATTAGAGAAAAAAGCTTGTTCTTTTGAGAGAATCTATTTCTCAAGAGGAAATGATATTGAAATATATGATGAACGTAAAAAACTTGGAGCAGCTGTAGTTCCTCAAGTTTTAGAGTCTATTAATTTTGATTTAGATAATTCTGTTTTCTCATTTATTCCAAATACTGCTGAAGTTTCATTTTATGGTTTAATCAAAGGATTAGAAGATCATCTAAATGATAAAAAATTCAAAGCAATTTTAGACTTAGGTGCTAATCCTTCAGCTGAAGAATTACAGAAAATTATTTACCAAAGAGCTCGTATCGAGAAGATTGCGATTAAAGATGCAAAATTAAGAACATTCATCACTCAAGATGATTCTCGTGATGATTTAGTAGCGCATGTTTATGATATTACATACGGTAGTGTTAATAGCGGAAAGGATAATTTGGTAGTAATAGATGATAGTATTGTTAGAGGTACTACATTAAAACAAAGTATATTAAGAATACTTGATCGTTTAGAGCCAAAGAAAATTGTGGTTGTTTCATCTGCGCCTCAAATTCGTTACCCAGATTGTTATGGTATTGATATGGCTAAAATGGGAGATTTCATTGCTTTCGAAGCTGCTATTCAGTTGTTGAAAGACAATGGAAAAGAACAAGTGATTCAAGATGTTTACTTGAAGTGTAAAGAACAAGTTCATTTACCAAAAGAACAAATTCAGAACTATGTGAAAGAAATTTATGATGCGTTTACTCCTGAACAAATATCAGCCAAAATTTCTGAATTATTGACTCCTAAAAATATCAATGCTAAAGTAGAAATTATTTATCAAACTGTTGAAAATCTTCATGATTCATGTCCAGATAATCTTGGTGATTGGTATTTCACAGGAAATTATCCAACACCTGGAGGAAACAAAGTTGTGAACAAAGCTTTCATGAACTGGGTAGAAGGTAAAAATGAAAGAGCCTATTAAGATAAAGCTTGATAGATGTTTGATAATATAGAAATGCTGGATTTATTCAGCATTTTTTATTTTCAAGTAATTTCTGAAAATAAAAAAACCTGAAAAGAGCTCTATAAAACAGTCGTGAAATTGTTTCATGTAAGAGATTTGAACTCTTTTCAGGAATCTGCAAGAAAAACTTAAACCAAAGCTGAACAATCGTTATTGAGTCAACATATTACTTAGACGTATTAATTTTCAAATGGTTGGCTAATTATTTAAATTTCTTCTTTTGCTGTTTTTTTCTTCCATTCAAAAGTATAACTTATTGAAAGGATATGTTGTGATTTATTTTTACCACTATTTATATTTTGCCCATATAAGTATTTTAGACTTAAAGTATTTGGACCTTTGAGATTAATATCAGTACCAAAAGAAGCACGGTATTTTATAAATTGATGACCAAGTAAGACATTTTGAGGATTATAAAAAAATTCTATCGCTGAATTATAACTGAATTTACTTTTCTTTGGAGTATAACTTATTGATGGTTTTAGTCGAATTGTCGGGCTAAAATCAGGATTGTAATCATTAATTTCTCGAATTCTTGAAAAGGTAGATTGATAGCGAATTCTGAAACCCACAATCAGTTTTTTAGATAAGCCTTTTTCGAATTCTAAATTAAAATTTAATCGATTTGATAATGAAAAACTGCCATATTTGTTTCGTTGATCCAATAAGCGATAATCAATCGAAGGCTTCAGCCATTTGGCTAATTTAAATTTGTAAGTAATTTCAGGATAAACTAATTGTAAATAATAGGTATAAGATCGAGTATTAATATCAATTGCTAATTCTGATTTTGGGGTTAGCTTAGTTTTAAACCCAATTCCAGTCCATATTTCTCTCGTCATTTGACAAATAGAGTTAAATGAAAGTAAAAAGCTAAAGAAAATTAATTTGTATTTCATTTCTTTTTTACAATAATTTCACCAAGATCAATTTCTGATTTTCTTTTTGTTATTTCAGTTGTATAAATAATTGCTTTTTTAGTACTTGCTCCTGCTACAGCTGGTAATACATCCTCATAAACATAAATGGAATATTTTCCTTTTTCTAGGAAATTAAATTCAAAGGTTCCATCAACACTTGATTTTACATTGTCATCAGCTGTAGAATCTTTATCTCCATAAATAATATATACATCAAAATCTGCTCCAGGATAAGTGCCTTCTAATACAGTGCCTTGCGTATTGTAATTTTCAACTTTTAACTTTCCCTTGATTCTGGATGTACCACCCGGTCCTTCAACTTTCTGACAGGAAGAAAGAATGAAAAAAGAAATTATTGAACTGTAAAATAGATATTTCATTGTTTGAATTTATGAAATACAAATATGGAATAAAAAAAGTAAATTATATTATTTTTAATATTTAAGCAACTTTTTTATTTTTAAACGGTATTAATAATTGATTCACAAGTAAGTATTTTAACAAAAAAATGTTTAATATTGATTTAAAGTAAATTAATGAAAGTATTCTTCCTACTAGTTATTCTGATTTGTTCAATAAATACTTTTTGTTTTTCACAAGTATATATTAATGAATATTCATGTTCAAATATAAGTTTGACCTCTGATTCTTATGGAAGTAATGAAGATTGGGTCGAATTGTATAATCAGGGAAGTTCTGTTTTTAATTTAACAGGTTTTTATCTGTCGGATAAATCTTCAAATTTAACAAAATGGCAAATTCCAAGTGGCTCAATTCCTGCAAATGGTTATTCGCTTATTCAATTCTCAGGAAGAGGTTTAGTTAATGGAACAGAAATTCACCCAAGTTTTACTTTGTCTCAAACTAAAGGAGATTGGATTATTTTAACAAATCCCGATGGAGTAACTGTTGTTGATTCTTTAAAAATAGTTCATTTAACTAAATCAAATCATTCAGTTGGAAGGCAAACAAATGGTGCTTCCACATGGAAGTTGTTTATGAACCCAACCCCAAACCTAGCTAATGCGGGAGGAATTAATTTTTACACTCCTAAGCCTGTTATGAATGTAGCTCCTGGTTTTTATTCATCAACTCAAACTATATCATTAAGTTGTAGTGATCCAACAGCAACAATACGGTATACAATAAATGGAATGAATGTAACTTCTACTTCAACATTGTATTCTGGACCAATTACTATTTCTTCGACAACAGTTTTGAGGGCGGTTGCTTTTAGTTCAAATCAACCAAGTTTTACCGAAACAAATAGTTATTTCATAAATGTAAATCACACTGTTCCAGTTGTATCAATTAGTAGTGATGATGTAAATGATTTAATAGTGAATGGAAATATTTCTAGCATGACTCAAATAGGAGCTTTTGAGTTATTTGAGGATGATAAATCTTTCATCGATGAAGGAGAAGGAGATTTTAATAAACATGGAAATGATTCGTGGGCCTATCCGCAAAAAGGGTTTGACTTTATTATGCGAGATGAGTTGGGATACAATGATGGACTTTCACATCATATTTTTCCTGAAAAAACGCGATCAAATTTTCAAAGAGTTATTCTAAAACCAGCTGCAAATGATAATTATCCATTTTCAGGAGATGGAGCTCATATAAGAGATGCTTATACTCATACCTTATCAATTCGAGCAGGGTTAAAATTAGATGAACGAACATGGAGGCCATGTGTATTATACATTAATGGTCAATATTGGGGCGTTTATGAAATCAGAGAAAAAGCAGATGATCATGATTTTACAAATTATTATTTTAATCAAGATAAATATCATCTTCAATATTTAAAAACTTGGGGTAGCACTTGGGAAGAATATGGAGCACCAAATGGAATACCAGCATGGAATAGTTTGGTTACTTACATCCAAACAAATAATATGGGCGTTGCATCTAATTTTAATTATGTCGATAGTTTATTAAGTTGGCAATCATTAGTTGATTATTTTGTATTTAACTCTTATGTAGTAACCCAGGATTGGCTTAATTGGAATACAGCTTGGTGGAGAGGTATGGATCCATTAGGGGATAAGAAAAAATGGCGTTATACGTTATGGGATATGGATGCAACTTTTGGTCACTATATTAATTATAC
>CANGHX010000075.1 GCA_947453715.1 Flavobacteriales bacterium
ATCATTAAATCATCTTCATCAGTTACATTTTTGATAGCTAATAAAGGACCAGTTTTATCAGTGATATTTAATGTTTTCACACCTTTACCACCTCTGTTTGTGATTCTGTATACTGGCTCATTGTCTTCTGGATCGTTCAAGAATGTACGTTTACCGTAACCTTTACCTGAAACAACTAAGATTGTAGAATGAATATCTTCAGCGCAAATCATACCGATTACAGCATCGTTATCACTTGTTAAAGTTACACCTCTAACACCAGAAGCATTTCTACCCATTGGACGAACTTTTGATTCGTTGAAACGGATTGCTCTACCATTACTAGTTGCTAATACGATTTCATGAGTTCCACTTGTTAATTTAGCTTCTAATAACTCATCGTTTTCACGAATTGAAATTGCATTAATACCATTTGTACGTGGACGAGAATAAGCCTCTAAAGAAGTTTTCTTGATGATACCTTCTTTCGTACACATGATGATAAAGTTGTTTTGAACGTATTCTTTATCAGTTAAATCTTGAACTTTAACATAAGCTTTCACTTTGTCATCTTGTTCAATATTCAATAAGTTCTGAATTGCTCTACCTTTAGAAGTTTTACTTCCTTCTGGAATTTCGTAAACACGCATCCAGAAACATCTTCCTTTTTCAGTGAAGATTAATAAGTAATTATGGTTTGTAGCAACAAATAATTGCTCTAAGAAATCTTTATCACGAGTAGTTGAACCTTTCGATCCCATACCACCTCTGTTTTGAACTTTGAATTCAGAAAGACTTGTACGTTTAATATAACCTGCATGAGATATTGTTACGATTACTTCTTCATCAGCAATCAAATCTTCCATTCTCATTTCAGTTGCTGAATATTCAATTCTAGAACGACGCTCATCACCATATTTAGCTTGAATTTCTAATAATTCATCTTTAATGATTTGCATTCGTCTTTCTTTACGATCTAAAATATCTTTTAAATCAGCAATTAATTTCATTAAGTCATCGTATTCAGCACGCAATTTATCTTGCTCTAGTCCAGTTAATTGACGTAGACGCATTTCAACAATTGCTCTAGCTTGAATTTCAGATAAAGCAAAACGTTCGATTAATTTCTCTCTCGCTTCATCTGGACTTTTTGAAGCACGAATTAATTTAATTACTTCATCAATGTTATCTGATGCAATAATTAAACCTTCTAATATATGTGCTCTTTCTTCAGCTTTACGTAATTCAAATTTTGTTCTTCTTACAACAACTTCATGTCTGAATTCAACGAAATTGTAAATAATATCTTTTAAGTTTAATAATTGTGGTCTTCCATCAACCAAACAAATATTATTAACAGAGAAAGAAGTTTGAAGTTGAGTAAACTTGAATAATTTATTTAAAACAACATTAGGAATAGCATCACGTTTTAGTTCGTAAACGATACGCATACCATTTCTATCAGACTCATCTCGTAAATCAGAAATTCCTTCAATTTTTTTATCATTTACTAACTCAGCTGTTTTTTTAATCATTTCAGCTTTGTTAACTTGATATGGTATCTCAGTTACAATAATTTGTTCTCTTCCGTTTACTTCTTCAATTTCAGCTTTCGCACGCATTACGATACGTCCACGACCTGTTGTTAAAGCATCACGAACACCTTCGTAACCATAAATAATACCTCCAGTTGGGAAATCTGGTGCTTTTACATATTGTAATAAATCTTCACAAGCGATATCGTTGTTTTCGATATAAGCATTGATACCGTCAATTACTTCAGTTAAATTATGAGGAGCCATGTTTGTTGCCATACCTACAGCAATTCCACTCGCACCATTACATAATAAATTAGGGATTTTAGTAGGCATAACTGTTGGCTCCAACAAACTTTCATCAAAGTTTGGCGAGAAATCAACAGTCTCTTTATCTAAATCATCCAACATTTCTTCAGCGATTTTTTTCAATCTCGCCTCCGTATAACGCATTGCAGCAGGGCTATCACCATCTACTGAACCGAAGTTACCTTGTCCATCCACTAAAGGATAACGAAGTGACCAAGGCTGTGCCATACGCACCATTGTATCATAAACAGATGTATCTCCATGTGGGTGATACTTCCCTAAAACTTCTCCAACAATTCTTGCTGACTTTTTATGTGGTCTATTCGAAAATACTCCTAAATCTTGCATTCCGTATAATACACGTCTGTGAACAGGTTTAAAACCATCGCGTACATCAGGTAAAGCTCTTGAAACAATTACAGACATTGAATAATCAATGTAAGCAGATTTCATTTCATCTTCAATGTTAATTTGGATTATTTTTTCTCCTTCTGCCATATTAATTTTTTATTTTCAATTATTAAGTTGCTACAGTAGTAAGCAAGCTTCGAAATTAATTAATAAATCGCTACAAAAGGAAGAGGTGAATTGCTATTTATTCACAAAATTCTGTGGAAAATTGATGAAATTACTTAGTTATTAACATTTAATTCATTTTATCTTTGTAAATGGCTAAAAATTGTTTATTTAGTCGTGAAGTTTAAAGTATGGAAGCAAAATTTTCGCCAAGAGTTAAAGATGTGATTAGTTTTAGTCGTGAAGAAGCATTGCGTCTTGGTAACGATTTTATTGGTGTTGAGCATCTTTTATTAGGTATTATTAGAGAAGGTGATGGGAAAGCTGTAAGGATTTTAAAAGAATTTCATTTGGATCTTCAAGCGATTAGACAAGAAGTTGAAAGAAATTTAATTAAGAATACTAAAACAGTTAAACAACCTTTGGTTAATATTCCATTGGTAAAACAAGCTGAACGTGTACTTAAAATTACGTATTTAGAAGCTAAATTATATAAAAGTGCAATTATCGGAACAGAACATTTATTACTTTCGATTTTGAAAAGTGAAGATAATGTAGCGTGCCTTACCTTAAATAAGTATGGTGTTATTTATGATAATGTCAAAGATGAATTAGAAAATATGAGAGAACAAAACATTTCCCCAAGAGCTGAATTTCCAGGAAGTTCAGATGAAGAAGGCGAATCTTTCGCTGCACAGAAAAAACCAACTGATCCAAAATCTAAAACTCCTGTATTAGATAATTTTGGTCGTGATTTGACTAAAATGGCTGAAGCTGGAAAGTTAGATCCAATTGTTGGACGTGAGAAAGAAATTGAAAGAGTAAGTCAAATTCTTGCGAGAAGAAAGAAAAATAATCCAATCTTAATTGGTGAACCAGGAGTTGGTAAAAGTGCTATTGCTGAAGGATTAGCAATTCGTATTATTCAACGTAAAGTTTCTCGTGTTTTATTTAATAAAAGAGTAGTTTCTTTGGATTTAGCTTCTTTAGTGGCAGGTACAAAATACCGTGGTCAATTTGAAGAAAGAATGAAAGCTGTAATGCAAGAAATTGAAAAAAATCCAGACATTATTCTTTTCATTGATGAAATTCATACAATTATTGGTGCTGGTGGTGCTAGTGGTTCATTAGATGCTTCTAACATGTTCAAACCTGCATTAGCAAGAGGTGAAATGCAAGCAATTGGAGCAACAACGTTAGATGAATACCGTCAACATATTGAAAAAGATGGCGCTTTAGAAAGACGTTTCCAAAAAGTAATTATCGAACCTACTACTGTAGAGGAGACGATTCAAATTTTGAATAATATTAAAGAGCGTTACGAAGATCACCATTCTGTAACATTTACAGATGAAGCAATTGCAGCATGTGTTAAATTAACGGAAAGATATATTACAGATCGTCACCTTCCAGATAAAGCGATCGATGCTTTAGATGAAGTAGGTTCAAGAGTGCATTTGACAAACATCAATGTTCCGAAAGAAATTATTGAAATTGAAAAAAGTATTGAAGAATTAAAAGATTTGAAAAACGAAGTGATCAAATCTCAACAATACGAAAAAGCTGCTGAATTACGTGATAACGAACGTAAATTACAAGAGCAATTAGAATTAGAAACTAAAAAATGGGAAACAGAATCTAAAGCAAACAGAGTTGTTGTGACTGAAGAACATGTTGCTCAAGTTGTTTCTATGATGTGTGGAATTCCTGTTACTCGAATAGCTGAAACTGAAAGTGGTAAGCTTGTGAAAATGGGTGAGGAAATGAGAGGTAAAGTTATCGGTCAAGATGAAGCGGTTTCTAAAGTAGTTAAAGCAATTCAACGAAATAGAGCTGGTTTAAAAGATCCAAATAAACCAATCGGTTCATTTATCTTCTTAGGTCCTACAGGAGTTGGAAAAACACAATTAGCTAAAGTTTTAGCGAAATATTTATTTGATACAGAAGATGCGTTAATTCGTATTGATATGTCTGAGTACATGGAGAAATTCTCTATCTCTCGTTTAGTTGGAGCGCCTCCGGGATACGTTGGTTATGAAGAAGGTGGTCAATTAACTGAAAAAGTTAGAAGAAAACCATATTCGATCGTATTGTTAGACGAGATTGAAAAAGCACATCCAGATGTATTTAACTTGTTATTACAAGCTTTAGATGATGGACATATGACAGATGGTTTAGGTCGTAAAATTGACTTTAAAAACACAATCATCATTATGACTTCGAATATTGGAGCTCGTCAATTATCAGAATTTGGAACAGGTGTTGGTTTTGGAACAAAATCTCAAGCGGAGCAAGTAGCTGAAAATTCGAAAACAGTTATTCAAAATGCGTTAAGAAAAGCATTTGCTCCAGAGTTCTTAAATAGAATTGATGATTTAATTATTTTCCATTCATTGAAACGTGAAGATATTCACAAAATCATTGATTTAGAATTAGCTAAATTGTTTGGAAGAATTTCTGATTTAGGATATAACTTAGAATTAACTGAAAAAGCAAAAGATTATATTTGTGAAAAAGGTTATGATGAGAAATTCGGTGCAAGACCATTAAAAAGAGCAATTCAAAAATTAATTGAAGATCCTTTGGCTGAACAAATTATTAAATCTGAATTACACGAAGGTGACCGTATTTTAATGGATATCGAAGAAGGTAGCGAAGAATTAAAAATTACTGTTGAAAAAGGTAAAACTACTAAAAGTAAATCGAAATAATTTACAATAATTGACGTTTAAAAGGGGATAATATCCCCTTTTTTTGTAAATAATAAATACAACATGAGAACTTTATATCCCTTTCTTTTTTCTGTTTTCCTTATTAATTCATCCCTTTTTGGTATGACTTATGAAACGCCGGAATCTTTTTTTATAAATAATGCAAAAACGGATTTTGAGACTATTTTCATTAAAAATAATGAAGAACTTCAAAAATGTGTTAGGCAATTATTTGATAATGATTTATTGAATCACGATTTGACAAAAGCTTATGATTTAGAAGCTAAATTTGAAAAATATTGGACGAAATATGAAATTAGTTGGCATTTATTAGATTTAAATAATGATGGAGTTTTTGAACTTCTATTTAATAATTCTAGTAATGAACCTGAGCATTTATCGTTTGAGCTTTTTAAAAAAGAAAATCAAAAATATCAAGCAATATATTTTCAAATTGGAAAGCTAGTTGGATATAAAATTCATCCAAATACCAAAGAAGTTATTTTGTATCGCCATCAATATCCTTGTTGTACTAATTTAAGTCATAACATTGATATGGTTCGCTTGTTAAATGGGAAAATTATCCTACGCAAAAAGTTTTTTGTAGCTCGACCAGATGAGATGAAAACTAAATTGTTTCCCCAAAAAGTAAGTTATCCCAAAGCTTATTTATTTTTATCTAAAGATGAAAAAGTTCGTTGGTCAGCTGAAGTAATAACCAAAAATGCAACGAGAATGTCTCAGGAAAACGTCATTTCAAAATATACTAAAGGTACACCATATAGAGTGTTAGCTGTAGAAAAAGGATGGAAATATGTTTTAATTTGTGGAGAACCATCCAAGGATTTGAATAAAATTATTAATCCAGCAAACTTTATTTATACTCACGTTTTTGGTTGGGTGAAGAAGTAGATATTTTATATAAATCAAAAAAAAATCTCGATTATTTTAATCGAGATTTTGTTGTTTTAAAGAATTATGATATCTTATTTTTTCTGAAGAACAATCACTAATTTATTGAAATCAGCTGCCGCATTTACAACATCTTCGTATGATTTGTAATCTGCAACAGGAACTAATACTGTATTGTACCATTCATTAACATAAATAATTAATTTATTGTCTCTTAATTCATATTTGGAAACAAATCCCATAGCATTGTTTTCAAAAGAAGGTTGAACAGATAAGTTCAAATCATTTAAATTTTTAATTGCATAACCTTGAGGAATTTCAAAAGTTATAATTCGGTCATATTTTCTTAAGTGTTCTGTTTCAACTGGAAATTTACGTTCTTTAGAATTGTATAAATTTGATTGAGGTCCGATTAACATACCAATTTTAAATAATATTTTATCACCAGCATGTTCAATAAAATTGGGGCTTTTTATCGTTCCTTTAGCTATCAATGGTTTTACACCATAATATTTTGAACTATCATTTTGAAAAATAACATTTTCAGGTTTTGTTTCATTATCGATATAATTCAAATAACTATCTTTTATTTCTTTTCTTTGATTTTCTTGAACATAATCTATAAAACTTTGATAAACTGCTTTATAACCAGTCGTTTTTCTTTCGATATTTACGATGGTAGTTGTTTGATCATCAGCAATAGAAACATTCGTGATAATTTCATCAACAGAATCTTCCATTTTTTTACCCTTAATCTTCTTAATTGCCCCTATTGAAGAAGTTAATTCACCAATTTTAACTTCTTTAATGAAAAGTCCTTCAGTATGGATAAATTCAGTAGGCGGGAAGCCTAAACGACTAATTATACTTGCAATATAGTAACTGTCCAATTCATTAATGTAAATCATGAATTGTTTTAGAAAATTATAACCTTGGAAGTCAGAAATAAATTTATTTTCAGTTCTGTCGCACGTGACAACTAACTCAAAATTAATATTTAAATTTCTTAAACAATTCATCATTAATTTTGTGGCTCCATCCTCATTCGTTACTTTATTTTCTAGTATTTTTTGAATATTTTCAGCGTTTTCGAAGTCATTTTCTTGAATACCAATGGTGCTTTTAATATAATTCTCAAGTAATCTAACTTTTTCAATTGTAGTCGAAGCGACATCTGCAGTGCTTGAATTAATAAATTTCTTTATTAATTTTTCTTCTTTTGATGTTAGTTGAGCAAACATGTTTCCATAAATGTTTTTAGTAACATCTTGGTAGTTGTAAAAATTGGATTTTCCACTAGCAGTATTTTTGAATAACATGTAATAGAATTTTTTCACATTTGCGCCATATGAACAAGATGATTCAACTTCAGCACCATCAATATTTGAAGTGTGAAGTACATATTTGTTATATTTCGTTTCGGTAGTATCTAAAGTAAAATCAGGCAATCCATTTATTGATTTTATTTTAAATTCTAAGTGAGATGGCGAAACTATTTCATATTCAACATTTTTTTTCAAATATTGATTTTGAATTCGAATTTCATCACCAGTGAAATTTGCAGGAAATATCATCATGTGAAAATATTCAATTACACTGCCTATTTCGATACCTTCGAATGCAAAATATTGATATTCGGGATTTCCATTTTCATCAGTTGCTGTTTTAATATCTTTAGCAGATAATTCAATTATTTTTCCGTTTGGTTTTATTACTCTTGCTTTTTGTTTAATTACTTCTATTGAGCCATAATTAGAAACATAAAATTTATTATTGTTTTCAATTGCTTTGTCATTGTTTAATCGAATGATTTTGTGTTCAATAACGCATTTAACAATTTGTTCTTTTTGAAATAAAAATTGTATTAATTTTTTTTCAGAAACAGTAACCTGATCTTTTTGAATTTCTTCTGGTGTTAATTCAAATTTTTCAGGTGTTGTTTTCCAATCGTAATCCTTATAATAGATTTCATCTTGAGAAAATGATAATAATGAAATTGATAGAAATAAAAGTGTGATAAGATTTTTCATGTATATATTATTTTTTTAAAAGTACAACTGTTTCAACCATTGATGATTTCATGATTTTTGCAAATTCATTCCACTTAGGAAATGACTCAGGATAGAGATATAAAAATTTCAAATTCAATTTTACAGTCATTGTAATTTTGTTTTTGTCTTTTTTGTATTGAATAGAATAATCCACATAATCAGATGTAAAAGAAGCATCTTTTGGAATTGATTTAATCGTATATTCTTTTGGAACTTCCATTACAACCGTATATTCATCATTTGATAAATTGTCTAACTCAAATGGTGCTAAACGATCTAATTTTAATTCACCTTGAGTAATTTCTTTATCTAGAACCATATTAACATAAACTTCATTTTCGTATGAAGTAACATAGTTATTTATTTCAAAATCGTAATTTACGATCAAATCTGAATCTCTATTTCCAACATTTTGTGTAGAAGAATGCAGAATTTTGAAAGTATTATTTCCTTTTTGATGCATACTTTCTACAATTTCATCTAATTTTTTTTGTTCAGGCGTATTGTAGATTTCATTTACGTATATGTTGTAATATCCGCCAACTATTGTTTTATTTTTCCCAATAATTTTTCGATTATCAAATTTAATAAATGAAGAATCTCTGTAATAGGTATCTTCAACTTTCATAGTTGGAATTGCTAGTATTCTATATTCGTTATCCGAAATATGAAGAAAAGCTTCTTTGCCAATTATTCCATGTGAAGGGTAACCGAAGGGTAAAAATGAACAAGTGGCATCTAAGAAATAAGGTGTGTCACCGTCTAAATAAGTTGTTATCATGTGATTATCACATATTGAACTTGGGAATTCAGAATATTTATATGGTAAGTCCCTTGTACCTAACCATGTTAAATATGAGTTAATTTTGGCATATTTCAGCATGGTATAAATTAATGATGCCATATCCTTACAATCACCATATCGTTTAGCTAATATTGCATTTGGTTGTCTTGGTACAAATCCATTTATTCCTTCTTCAAAAGCAATATACTTGATGTTACTTTGAACCCAGTAGTAGATTGATTTAACTTTTTCTTTTTCAGTTATACTTAATTTTGTTATGGAATCAGTAATTTGCTTTAATTCGTCAGAAGGTTCTTCATTAAGAACTTTTTGAATGTGTGTTTTATACCAATTATGAAGATCAGTAGCATTTCCTACTACTTCAACAACACCTTTTTTTGTTCTATAATTAGCTATTTGAGCCATAATGTGAGGGGCGTAATACCTAGAGCTAGCAGCTCTTTCCTCTTGTTTTAAAATCATTGGGTTAGTAATTGTCCATTCCATTATTCTTCGACCTTTTACAATGTTTTCAGTATATTTTACATTGTTTTTTTGATCATTAAATAGCTTAAAAAGAATATGAATATTTGAATCACAATTAATAATGAATTTTGCTTTATCTACAGGTAAATATGAACAAAAGAAAAAACCAAAGGGAAAACGATTTTCATTTGTTGTTTGAGTATAATCTAATATACGATAAGAACCTTCAGTTAGTGATGGATAAATAAACGAAGTAGTTTTATTGTCATCATGAAAAACTGACCCTTCATTTTCAGCCTCTTTCGTAACAAAATTTGTGGCTTTTATTTTTTTATATCCTTTATCTGTTGGAATCATTGAATAAGCATCAATGTTTTCAATTGTTTCAAATGTTGAAAAATAAATTTCATCGCTTGTCATACTTGATACACCTATTTGATTCAATATTAAATATTCATCATGTGTATTTGTTTTTACATTTGGAACACCATCTTTTAAATCTATAGTAACTGTTTCGTTATGTGAATTAAAAACAACATTACTTTCAGGATATTTTAATTTATAGTTTTTATAATCTTCTTTGTTTTGAGATAAAGCAGTTGAAGTTAAAACAATAAAATAAAGGCTATTTATTAGTTGAGATTTCAATAAGTTCATTGTTATAATATAAGCTTGTTTTTATTAATTTACCTTCTTTTGAGTATTCAGTTGACTTTCCATGCTTATCACCAAAAAGGTAATTAGTTTCAGATTTTGTTTTACCATTTTCATAATATTTAATATCTAATCCATGAAGTGAACCATATTTGTAATTTGACTCTTGTGATTTTGTTCCATTTGCAAAATAATAAATTGATTTTCCGTGAAATTCACCATTCTCAAAAACTTCATCACTATACATTTTGCCTTTTGAATTATAAACAATATAATGACCTTCAATTAAACCATTTTTTCGATTGTGTTCACAAGCTTTAACGCCATTTTGGTAATATGTTACAATTAAATTATTGCCAGGTAGTAATTCAATTGGAGTTACTTCTTTACCATCTTTCCCTATGTATGAATAAGATTTAAAAATTCCATAATTATAATATCGAATCATATATATATTTCCTTCTTCATCATAATAAGTTGATTTCCCATGTTTTTCACCATTTAGGAAATTCGTTTCTACTTCTTTATTACCATTGTCATAGTATTGAATGTCAACTCCTTCAATATCATCATTTACATAATTAGTCAAACCAATTAGAATTCCATCTTGTGAATACGCTTTAACTGTTCCTTCAATTAATCCATTTATATAATTTAATTCTTTTTGAATTTTACCATTATCATAATAATAACTCCATTTACCTTCTCTTTTGTCATTTACAAAATTTCCTTTTGTTTCGATGTTATTAGTTGGACCAAACCACGTGCAAAGTCCATCATTTGATCCATTCTTACAAAAAGCATCATATCGAATGTATTTATTTGTTGCGTCATGCAGTTTTACTTCTCCATGATATTCACCATATTGATCAATAATATTTCCTAGTGTATCAAGAAAGTTTTGAGAGATAATTCGACCATATTCATATTCTCTGAATGATTCTAATTTCCCATTTAATCCGTAATTTTTTTGTATACCATGGTTTTCACCATCAACATAAAAATATTCAGATGTTAATATTCCTTCATCATTGTAGAGATACCAGTCTTTATCCCATTGTCCATCTTTGTATAATCCTTCACGGATTAACGTCCCAAAAATGTTGTATTCTAGAAACAAACCATTTAATTCACCATTTTGATAGGATTCTTTACTTTTTAATTTTCCGTTTTTATGAAAATAGTAAGCAGTGTCAATTAATGATCCCTTATCGTAACTTTCAATAGCAGAAATATTTGAGTGTCTATCATAAAATTTCCACTTTCCTTGACGAGAATCATTTTCAAAAAGACCTTCAGTTTTTAATACTCCGTCAGGATAATAAATTCTATAATCTAGTTTTTTTCCTTTTTTTGAAGCCTTATAAATTTCATCTCCTTTTTTATTGTAACAATGAATTTGAATTAATTCTCCTTTTTTATATTCATGCTCTAAATATTTTTTTCCATCCAAATCAAAGTTAGTCGTCAATCCATTTTGTTTTCCAGATTCATCTAAAATTCCGGAATAACTGATTGTTCCATTAGTATTGTAATCAGTAAATTCACCTATTTGTTTTCCTTCTTTATAAATTGCTTTTTCTTGCAATTGTCCAGTTGAATACCAAATTTCAGAAACTCCATCTTTTTTTCCTTCTATATATTTTACTTGACTTTTTTTCTGACCATTTGGATAGTATGAAGTATGCATTCCATCAAAATTGTTGTTTTTTAATGTAAATTCAACTGATACTTTTCCGTTAGGATGATAAGATACATAAGGACCATTAGGTACGGCATCTATAAATGTGTATTTGTAACTTAATTTTCCATTTTCGTGGTAGCCAAATACATCACCGTTTTTTAAGTCATTTTTTACAGCATATTTCTCCATCAGATCACCACTTCTGTAAAAAATATAAATTGTGTCTTCTAACTTTCCATCTTTAAATATTTTTTTCTCTTTTACTTCACCTTGTAAATAATGAATAGAAACAGGACCGTTTAATTCATCATTTTCAAAAACTAATTTCGTAGCTGTTTTTCCATTGAATTTATTAAAAGTCTCCCAATTACCAGTTTTTAAACCCTTATCAGTAAATTCAGCAATCGTACTCAATGTTCCATTTGCATGATAATAATACCATTTTCCAATTGGTTGATTTTGATCGTTAACTCGACCTATACTTTTCATACCGTAATCACCTGATTCAATGTAAACTAATTGGTTCTCACCTTCAAATTCAGTAAATTTAATACGTGAATGCTCAATCCATTTTTGTTGAGCAAATTTTAAAAAGTCAGTTATTTTTGATTTTTTTGATTTTAGTTTAGATTGTACTTTATCCGATCCAGAAGCTTGTAAAGAAAATAAAATCATCTCATCGAATTTGTCATTTTGATAAATATCTAATAAAAATGGAATATAAGTTTGATTCCAAAAACCTGGATTTTCTTTATCATACTTAATGTTTGACAGTATAAAATGTAATTGTCTAGCATATGCAGCATCAATTGTAAGTTTTACTTTGTATGCTTTTTCTAGCGCAACTTTGTTTTTGAAAAACTCATTCAATTGAGAATAATCTTCCTCTTCATCCCAAGTAAAACCTTTTGATTTTTCATCATATTCACCATTTGATAGATTTTCTAAAATAGATATTACTTCATTAGCTCTTTGAGAGTTTGGATCTAAAATTAAATATGTAATAAAGCTTAAAGCTGCTTCAGTATAATGGCCTTCATGTGTAGCATATAAACCTAATTGATAATGACTAGATGCGTGACCAGCCTTGCAAGTTATTGCTGTTTTAAAATCTTCAATTGCCTCCTTGTGTTTTTTTAACTTTGAAAATGCTAAGGCTCTATTGTAATATAATGAATAATTTTTAGGAAATTTTTTTATACCTATGTTATATGTTTCAATAGCTTTGTCAAGTTGACCGTTTTCATCATATGCAGAACCTAATAAGGTATACATATCATTGTTGTGAGCGTATAA
>CANGHX010000076.1 GCA_947453715.1 Flavobacteriales bacterium
AGGATTTAAAGGGTTATTCAAAACATCCATCTGGCATGTAGTATTATCTCCTGAATTTGCAATTCCACTTGTATGGTTTAGCAAATGTCTAATTTTAACAACGGCCGAACTATGAATTGTATCATTTAATAATGTTGGTCTTAAATAGTCGCTAATTGGATCTTCTATGCTTAACAATCCAGATTCTTGCAATTTTAAAATACAAGTAGCCATCATCATTTTTGTAATACTCCCAACTCTAAAATTATCTGTTGGTGAAGCAGAAGTTAAATTTTGTCCAGAAGTTATTCCTGCAATTCCTTTTCCTGTCGCACTTGACCAAGTCCATTTCCCTGGCACATAAACGGACAAAACTGCACCACTATTTTGGAAGTCAGTTCTCAACGAACGATCCAAAATTGATTGTAAAGAATCAGAAATTGTTTGCGATGGTAGTTGAGAAAAAGCAATTTTTCCTCCTAACAAAGTAAAGAAAATAACAATTGTTTTTAAGCTAAAAATTCGTTTCATAGTCGTTGTTTTGATGTAAAATTGAGTTATTTCCACAATTAAAACTAACCAAAAAACATATAAAAATACACTTTCATAGATGTGAAAATTTTGCATATATACTTTATTATTAATACTTTTAGCTTATTATTACATAACATTTCATAAATATGGACTATTTATTTATACTTATTCAATCGTTAAGCGCTACTGAAAAAAGGTATTTCACAAGATTGTCCACTTTACAAACTCAAAGTTCGGTTAACCAATACGCACAACTTTTTAATAAAATTTCAAAAGTTAAAAAGTACAATGAGAAAGAAATTAAAAAAGATTTTAATGCCGCTCATTTTCCACAATTAAAACAAACACTTTATAAAAAAATACTTCAGGCCCTAAGAATGTTTCATGCATCTGAACATTTTGAGAACGAACCGAACATTCATTTAACAAATTCAAAAATTTTACTTTCTAAAGGATTGGTTGATGAAGCAAGAAAAGAATTTAATCGAGCTGAAAAAAGAGCACAAGTTGGAAGTTTACCTTTTGAAACAGCAATGTTATTTAGAGAAAAAAACTTTCAAAATACTCGAACGATTTCTGTTAATGAAATTCAAGAACGATTAAAAAATCATGATGAATTTTGGGTCGATCATGTTAAAGCTTTGGAGAATGAATTAAAATATGAAAAGTTATTTTTAGAAGTTGAACTATTAAATAAACAATTTGAAGCAACTCGAAATAGTTTAGAGAAAAGAAATATTTCAGATTTCTTACAGAACTTTTTATTAATTAATGAAAAATCTGCAGAAACGGTTTATTCTAAAATATTATTCAATTTCATAAAAGGATTGGCTTATTATCTAAATAGTGATTTCAATTATTGTGAAAAATACATGATCACAAGTATTGAATTGTTAGAATCTAATCCTTCTTATATCAATCAAAAAGAGGATATCTATATTCGATCAATTGCAAATTTATGTTTAGTTCAATTATATCAAAAAAGCGAAAAATTCAACGATTCAATCGCTAAATTAAAAAATTACAAACCTGAGTATCCACATATTATCGATTATAAAAATTATTTAGTTTTTGTTCTAGAAATAATGTATTGTAATTCGAATAGTCAATTTGAAAAAGGCATTCAATTAATCAAAGAAACAGAAGACTTTACAAATCGAATTGAAAATCAAATAGCAGAAAATCAAGAAATTGCACAAGAAAAAGTATACAGTATTTTCCAAAAAATAACAGCATATCTAGGTAACAACCAACAAAAAGATGCTAAGAAATTATTGATGGAATTTATACAGAAAAAATCGAATGCAATTAAAGAAGACGCTTTTATTTTAGCTCGTGTTCTTTTGTTATTTATTCATTTTGAATCGAAAGACAATCAGTTAATAGAATCTGAAATGCGATCAATTGTTCGATTCTTACACGGAAGAAACAAACTTTATTTATTTGAAAAACAGATACTAAAATTCATTTCTAACATGTTAGAAGCTAATTCTTCGAGTGAACGAAAAGTTATTTTTTCTCAACTAAAAAATGATATGGCAAACTTAAAAAATATGGACTTAGAGAAAAATGCCTTTATCTATTTTGACTTTTCCAATTGGATCAATTCATTCGATGAATCAAGTATTACTGAAGAAAGAAGTGAATATTAAATCGTATGAAATTCATTTTTCAAATAGCAATATTATTTTTTTCATTATCTATTTTTTCTCAGAGCGAAAAAACAAAACAATATTTAAGTGATTTCGATATTCTTACTGCTTCTCTAAAGGAATTATCGCCAATTTACTATCGTAATCTCGGTAAAAATAATATTGATCTAGAAATTGAAAAAACTAAAACATTAATAAATACTTCAAAATCATCTGAAGAAGTAATTCTCCATATTCAAAAGTTTCTTTTTCTAATTGGCGATGGTCATATTTTTAATACAAATATTTACAATCCTGAATTAAATAAAAAAGCATTACCGTTTGATGTTTACATATTTGAAAATCAGCTGTTCATTAAAAAATTTCCTGATAAACCAGAATTAAACGGAATCGAAATCCTCGAATTGAATTCAATTAAAAGCTCAAAAATTATTGATAGTCTTTCCGTGTTTTTCACTAATGATGGAGGTAGAAATCACATCCCATATCACTTTCAAATATTATTCAATAGTTTATTTTCAACATTCATATCTACAAATGACTCTTTAACTATCAAAACAAAAAATCAACTTTACCATTTCAATATGCTACATTTTAGCGATTCTCTATTTAAACAAATTGTTTTAAATCAGAATGAAAACTATTTAGGTCCAAATCGATTTGTAAAATATGAAATACAAGAAAAATATGGCTATTTCTACTGTATAGGTTTTCAGAAAAAGCTGAAAGACCACAAATTAATGAAAGAATATAAAAGATTTATTAAAAATATAATCCAATCAAAAACACCAAATCTAATAATCGATTTAAGATATAATGCAGGTGGTGATCCAGCTTTAGCCGCTAAAATGTGTCAATATTTAGTTAAAAATAAATTTTATGCGTACGAAAATGCTTATGTAACAAAAACAAAGCGACCGACTTTTATCAAGTTTATGGGAAATAAAAAAATGTATTTCTTCAGAAATTTTGGAGTCAAAGAGATCGATACTTTGAGAAAACGTTATTTTTTTGATCATGATTTAAACAAAACCTTCAAACCCAAAAAGCATTGTTTTGAAGGTAATATTTATGTTATTACTGGAACGATGACTCATTCTTCAGCAACAATGTTTTGCCATTATTTGTCAAATCAAAATAATGTTAAGTTTATTGGTTCTTCGACAACAGGCGCAATAAACTACTTATGTGCTGGAACACATTGCCAATTAACCCTTCCAAATCTAAAAACAACGTATTCATTTGGACTTGATTTACTTGAACTAAAAGAAGGAAGTTTTCAAAATGAAATTGAAACTCCATTGAGCCCGGAAGTTGAAATAAAATATACGATTAAAGAAATTTTAGAAAATAGAGATTTAGAAATGAAATTCATCTTAAACCTTATTAAATAATCATATCAATCCTCCATTTTCAATCGAACACCAAACGAAGTATTAAACGTCCAATTCACAACATTTTTGGCAGGTCTGCTATCATAAAAGCTTGTCCATTCAAAACGTGCGTCTATTTTTTTTGTCACCTTGAAATTCAAAGAATATTGACCTAAAAACCGATAATCTTTAAAATCTTTAAGCAAAGGTTGATAATATGTTGCAGCCGTAAAATAAAAACTGGTTTTAGGATCTACATACCATGAGATGTAATTACTCATTCTGAATTCCTCATTTACGAGTTCGGTGGTTCTGATTTGTTCATATTCATAAAACACTGATGAACCTGCAAAATATTTACTTTTCTTATTGTCATAAAATTTCCACCTTAAACCTGAACCAACCAAAGACCTCATTTGTTGATCTAACAATTGATTGTACTGAATTTGAGCATAACTCTCCCACTTCCATGGTCCATTGATTCTATAAGCATAACGAAAATGAGCCATTCCCATATTAGAATATACTTTTGATGCTCCTTTTGAATAATTTAAATCACTTATAAGGAAGTAATAATGTTTTGATGTTTTATATTGAACTCTTGGTCGCAATGAAAAGTTGGTCAATAAATCTGTATTTTTCATTGCTGAGAAACTTGCATCTACCGCACCACTCCATCCAGCTGTATCATCATAAATTCGTTTATTTTCAATGTTTACAACTTGAGAATATGATTGAAAGACAAAGAAAAACAAAATTAAAAACAGACTATTTAGGCGCATATCTATATAAAACATAAGCAACAGCACCAAATAAGATGTTCGGAATCCAAACAGCAATAATTGGTGAAAAACCAACATTTACAGCTGCAACGTCCATAATTTTCATAGTAAAAATATAGACAAAAATAATCCCTAAACCCAATGCTATATTAATTCCAACTCCACCTCTTTTTTTTCTACTTGAAACAGAAACTCCAATTATTGTTAGAATATAGGTAGCAAAAGGAAGTGATGATCTTCTATATAATTCTAATTCATATGATGGTACATTTGACGCCCCTTTTTCTTTTTCTTTACGAATGAATTCTTTAAGTTCTGTATAATTCATGATCTCAGCTATGTTTTCACGATGCGCCATATCATCAATTCGGAAATTAAAAACTGTATCTTTTTCTTTGCCGTTAATTATTTCTTCGTTTAAACCATTTACTTTTCGTTCATAGTAATCGAATAACTTCCATTTGTTAGTACCTAAAACATTCTGAGCTCCCCTCGCTTTTAAAAAATATTTCACTTCATCATCCTTATTCGTTACTTGAAGTGTAAAATCATTCGCAATATTATCTTCTGAAACATACGTTGAAAAATTAACTGATACATTACCTGGAAATTCAGCATAATAATCTTCCACATGTAAACCAGCCCTATAGTATTGATTGTCAAAATCTAATCTAACCTTATTTGCTCTTGGCAAGATATAATGGTTCATTACTAATGATATCAACATCAAAAAAGTAGCAGCGATCATGTAAGGTCTCAAAAAACGATTGAATGGTTTACCACTGTTTAAAATTGGAATTATTTCAGTATCAGAAGCCATTTTAGCTGTAAACCAAATCACAGAAATAAATATAATCATGGAAGAAAAAGTATTCCCATAATATAATATAAATGTGAAGTAATAGCGAGTGAAAATCTCAGAAACAGGCGCTTGACGCTCAATAAAATCACCTAAACGATCAGACATATCAAATACCATGGACAACAACATAATAATCCCCAACATAAAAAAGAATGTTGATAGGAATTTTTTAATGATGTATTTATCTAATATCTTGAGCACCAGCCTTTGATTTTAAATTTTGGGTTTTGAATTTTGAATGAAGAACTTTTATAATTTTTGACCTAATTTCTTAACCATACCATTTTTCCATTCAGCAAAAGTACCATCTAAAATACGAACTCTTGCTTCTTTTACTAATGCCAAATAAAAAGCCAAATTATGAATGGTAGCAATTTGGAAACCTAAATATTCTTTCGATTTAATCAAATGTCTCAAATACGCTTTTGAATACGTCTGATCAACATAAGAAGTACCATTTGGATCAATTACAGAATAATCTTTTTCCCATTTTTGGTTCTTAATATTTATTATTCCTTCAGATGTAAATAACATACCGTGACGAGCATTTCTTGATGGCATTACACAATCAAACATATCGATACCCATAGAGATACACTCCAATAAATTAATTGGCGTTCCAACTCCCATCAAATATCTTGCTTTGTCTGTTGGTAAAATTCCACAAACTAAATCTGTCATTTCGTACAAATCTTCATCAGGCTCACCTACTGATAATCCACCAATTGCATTGCCGATTGTTCCATAACCTGCAATTACTTCAGCAGATTCTTTCCTTAAATCTTTGTAGGTACTTCCTTGAATAATTGGGAATAAATTTTGCTCATAACCATACAACGGTTGAGTTGCATCCATTTGATCATAACATCTTTTCAACCAACGGTGCGTCATGTGCATCGAACGTTTTGCATAATTATAATCACATGGGTAAGGTGTGCATTCATCAAAAGCCATAATGATATCAGCACCTATTTGACGTTGAACATCAATTGCTTTTTCAGGTGTAAAGAAATGATAACTTCCATCATAATGCGATTGAAATTTCACCCCTTCTTCTTTTATTTTTCTTGATCCTGATAAAGAATAGACTTGATAACCTCCTGAATCAGTTAAAATAGGTCCATCCCATCCAATAAATTTATGTAAACCACCTGCATTTTCTATTACATCCATTCCAGGACGCATATACAAGTGATAGGTGTTACCCAAAATGATTTGAGCTTTAATATCATCTTTTATTTCATGTTGGTGAACACCTTTTACAGTACCCGCTGTTCCAACAGGCATGAATATAGGAGTCTCAACAACACCATGGTCAGTATGTAGTAGTCCAGCTCTCGCATTTGACTTTGAATCTGTATGTAATAAATCGAAGTGCATAAAATTGTTGAAAAATAAACACTACAAAGATAATTGTATTTAGTTATGCTTGCCATATTTGTACCAAAGCTTTACACAAAATGCAGTTTATTCCAGAATTTGAGTATAATTTAACGATGATTTTATTTATCGCTTTCTCCCTTGCAGCCTTTATACAGCTGCTTTACGTGCTGTTTATTCACGGAAAACTTTCATTTTTCAATCCATCTAAACAAGTTGTTTCAACTGAATTCCCTCCGGTAACAATATTGATTTCTGCTAGAAATGAAGCTGATAATATCTATGAAAATCTACCGACTATCTTAGAACAAGACTATCCCGAATTTGAAGTCATTGTCATAAACCATCAATCAATTGATGAATCTCATTATATTTTAAATGCTTATGCACATCAATATAAAAACTTAAGAGTTATAGAGATTGAAAGAAGTCAACATTTAAAATCTGGAAAGAAACTTCCTTTAACAATTGGAATTAAAGGTGCTAAATATGAACATTTATTGTTTACTGACGCTGATTGTAAACCAACATCTAATCAATGGCTTAAAAGTATGGCCAGTCGATTTACATCAGAGAAAGAAATAACGATTGGATATGCTCCTTATGTTTTCAAGAAATCTTTTATTAATAAGATTATTCGATTTGATACTACTTGGATCGCAATGAATTATTTTTCGATGGCTTTAGCTAAAATACCTTACATGGGTGTTGGAAGAAATATGGGTTATACTAAATCTGTTTTTAATTCTGTAAATGGATTTAAATCTCATTATTCACTTGCATCTGGAGATGACGATCTATTTATTCAAGAGACTGCCACAAAAAATAACATCGCAATTAATCTTGATAACACGTCATTTTGTTATTCTGAAGGTGCAGAAGACTGGGAAAGTTGGTTTCGACAAAAAGCTAGACACTATACTACATCTAGCCGATATAGGGTTTTCAAAAAAGCGATGTTAGGAATATATCCTCTTACCATGTTTATGTTGTTGATTTCCTTTGTTATTTTGATGTTGGATACGAATTATCGTTGGTTAACACTATCTGTTTTTGGATTTGTCATTATTGTAAAATGGTGGATTCATGCAAGATGTTTTAAAAAATTGCATGAACCTGGTTTTATTTCAATGATCCCATTACTTGATATTGCTTATTCAATTTTAATTCCAATACTCTATTATTCAGTGAACAAAAAAGAAGATACAAAATGGTAGGAAGCGAACATTTATCAGATAAAGCAAAGCATGACTTACAATTAGTCAACGCTGCGATTAGCGGTAAACAAAGCGCCTACGCGGAATTAATGGAGAAATATCGTGAATCTATTTATTTCATGATGTTGAAAATGGTTAAGAATCCCGATGATGCCGAAGATTTAACATTAGAAGCATTTGGTAAAGCTTTTAGTCGTTTAGAACAATATTCTCCTAGTTTTGCTTTTAGTACATGGTTATTCAAAATCGCATCTAATAACAGTATTGATTTTATTCGTAAAAAAAGAATCAAAGTCACTTCAATGGATACTGGAATGATGACGGATGATGGTGAAACTATTTTTTATGATGCTAAATCTCAAACGTTAGATCCAGAAGAAACAATTATCTATAATCAGAAAGTTAAATTGATGCGTAATTTAGTAAGTCAATTAAAACCTAGGTATAGAGAATTGGTTGAAAAACGTTACTTTGAAGAATTGAGTTACGAAGAAATTGCTGAAGAACTAAATTTACCTCTAGGAACTGTAAAAGCTCAATTATTCAGAGCGAGAGAGTTTTTAGCAAACATGATTGAAAAAACAAAAGAGAATATTTAATTTCTTTAGATTATAAATTTTCAGACTCTTTATCTTTAAGGAGAAATCAAATTATGAATTCAGTACAACTTATATTAAAATATTTTCCTGATTTGACTGAAAAGCAAATCGAACAATTTTCTAAATTATTAGAAGTCTATACCTTTTGGAACAATCAAATCAATGTGATTTCTAGAAAAGATACCGATAATTTTTACGAAAGACATGTGTTGCATTCATTAGGAATTGCTAAAATTATGCAATTCAAAGATGGTGCTGATATTTTAGATATAGGTACTGGTGGTGGCTTCCCTGGAATTCCATTAGCAATACTTTATCCAAATTGCAACTTCACATTAGTTGATTCAATCGGAAAAAAAATAAAAGTGGTAAATGAAGTTGCTGCTGCAATAGGATTGACTAATGTTACAGGAATTCATGAACGAGCTGAAAACATTGATAAACAATTTGATTTTATTGTTAGTCGTGCAGTTACAGCAATGCCTGATTTCATTAAATGGATCAATGGAAAATTCAAAAAGAAAAGTGTCCACGATTTAAAAAATGGAATCTTATATCTAAAAGGTGGCGATTTAAAAGAAGAAATGAAAGGTGTAAACCGTTATTTCTACATGCATAATTTACCAGATCATTTTTCAGAAGAATTCTTTGAGACGAAGAAAGTGGTTTATGTGAGATATTAGTGATTTTGCCTTCGACTTCGCTCAGTCAACAATTTTTAATCTTTCATTTTTTTAATCGTTCCAAAATACTTAGCGACTCTATATTCATCTTCGAAAAAGCAAACCATTTTTTTCCTAAATCTTTTAATGATGCTCCTATATGATATACTTCTTCATTGTCAATGATTAAAAAACGGTCGTGAGTATTCTTTAATATTTTAACTTGAATACTTTCATATTGAGAATTATGTTTATGTAAATCAAGAGCAAATTGTTTTGAAATTGAACTTGTAAATATTACTACATCAATATTTTCTTTTCGTTTTAATAAAATGGTTAATACGGTATCATCTAAATAATTATCAATGATATAGATTGATTTATTTGCACTTCGAATTAAATCAGAAATAAAAACATAAGCATCATAAACCTGACCATCAAAGAAAATTCCTTGATCTGATTTCAATTTATTTTGATCCATTAAACTAAAGATTTGATCAAATTTTGTATTCGTTTCAATCTGCTGATTTTCTAGATTCAATATGCGTTGAGCTAATCCATTTTGATGATTTAATTGATGCCTCATCGTAACAAAAGCATTCATAATACTGATACTAACTTCAACAGCAATAGCACTTTTTAATACAGCAGACAACATTGCTACTCCTTGTTCTGTAAATGCAAAGGGAAAAGTTGATGAATGTTTCAAATTTCTGAACCGGTCGCATTTTGCGACCAGTTCATCTTTTTCGAAGCTGGTCATTTGAAAACAAAACATTTCTGGAAATCTTTCTTTGTTTCGTTTTACTTGTTCATTAATTCGTTTCGTCTGAACATTATACAATTCAGCTAAATCTCGATCAATTATAACTTGTTGATTTCTAATTACAAAAATCTTAGAAGCTAAATTATTTTCATCATTTAAGTTGGTTAAAGAGTTGTTTTCCATTGAGTAAAATTTTAATTACTCTATTGAATTTAAGAAAAAAGTTTAATAATTTAATTCAAAAAAACTATAAAATCCCAACCAAATCTTCTCGATTTAGCGATTTTAAGATGCTGGTATCCGTTTTAACTAAATCTGTTGCTAATTCTTTTTTGGAGTCTTGCAGTGTTCTTATTTTATCTTCTATCGTGTCAGGGCAAATTAAACGAACGGCGAATACATTTTTCTTTTGACCGATTCTATAACATCTATCGATTGCTTGATTTTCAACAGCAGGATTCCACCATGGATCAACTAAGTATACATAATCTGCTTCTGTTAAATTCAATCCAGTTCCACCAGCTTTCAAACTAATTAAGAAAACGCGAACTTCATCGTTGGTTTGAAAATTATTGACTTTCGTTTCTCTATCTTTGGTTTGACCCGTTAAATATTCGTATTTAATTTCTCGTTTATCTAATTCTTTCTTGATTAAATCGAGCATCGTGACAAATTGAGAAAATACAATCATTTTATGATCACCTTGTTTTGAAGAAATTTCTCCCATCAATACTTCTATTTTAGAAGACTGATCTCCATAGTATTCTTCATCGTTAATCAATGCTGGAGAATTACAAATTTGTCTCAACTTAGTTAAACCGGCCAACACATGCATACTATCCATGTGTTTTTTCTGATTCGAAGTTGCAATCAAAAACGCTCTAAACTCTTGTTTATAGGTGTCGTAAACTTTGCGTTGCTCCTCTCCCATTTCACAATAGAGAACCATTTCTGTTTTGTCTGGTAATTCTTTTGCAACTTGACTTTTCGTTCGTCTCAATAAAAACGGATTTATTTTCTTTTGCAATTCTTTCGCTCGACCAAAATCTTTGAATTTATCAATCGGCATTGCATACAAATCCTTAAATGCTGTTTTATTCCCCAATAAACCTGGACATGCAAACGAAAACTGTCCGTATAAATCAAAAGTATTGTTTTCAATTGGCGTTCCCGTTAATACCAATTTATTCCTAGATTTTAATAATCGAACTGATTTATAACGTTGTGATTCAGGATTTTTAATTGCTTGAGACTCATCCAAAATCACATAATTAAATTCAAATTCTTTGAGAAAACGAATATCAGAAAGCAATGTTCCATAAGAAGTTAAGATAATCTCATATTGATGAAAATCTTCCGTATTCTTTACTCTATCAGCTCCGTAAATTGTAAATAATTTAATCGAAGGAGCAAATTTTTCAATTTCTTTTTGCCAGTTAAAAATTAAGGATGTTGGAACAACTATAAGGTTCGTATTGTTTTTAACTTTCTTTTCTCTCTGAGATAATATAAATGCTAAGATTTGAATTGTTTTCCCCAATCCCATATCATCTGCCAAACAACCACCAAAACCGAAATCATCTAAGAAATTTAACCAATTCAAGCCTTCTTTTTGATAATCACGCAAAGTCGCATTCAATGCTTTTGGCACTTTCACCTTTTGAATTGAATTAAAAGAAGCCAATTTAGCTTGATAAAAAGCAATCTGATCTCTTGCTTCGGTAGTCAAAACCTCATCTTCGTATAATTCTGAAATTTCAGAAAAGTTAATTTTATTTGTTCGGATAACTTCTTTTTGAACTTCTCCTACTCTAAAATATTTTGAAAATTTTTCTATCCATTCTTCAGGCAATAATCCTAATGTTCCATCTCCTAACTCAACAAATTTTGTTTTGTTTTTAACTGCTTTTTGCAATTGTTTCAATGAGACATCTTGTTCGCCATATTTAACTTTTATAGCAGTATCAAACCAATCCAACCCTGAACTAACAGAAACAGTTACACTCGCTTTATGTCCGTTATAACGATTGTTTTTTAACTCACTAAATCCAAGAATTGTAATCTCAGCATCTCTCCATTGATCGAAAATCTCTAAAAACCAAGCACCTTCTAAAAAATGGACTGAATGAATGTAAAAACTATCTAAATTTAATTGCTCTTCGAAACTTTCATGTTGACGAATTAACATCGCTAAAAAACGATATTCTAAATCGATATCACGTTCTACCAAAAACTCATTTCCATTTTTATCTCTTGAATAAATTTGTTTTTTTGATAAAATTGGAATCTCTATGTCTCCATATTTTACAACTGGAGTAATTGCTATATACCCATCTGAATCGGATAAATAAATGAGCTTACTGACTTTTTTATCGAACCCTTTTTCAATGATTTGCTTTTTTGAAGCGGGTTTTAAATACGTATAATTTATTTTAATTCGATGTTCTAAATTCGCTAAATACTTCTCTTGAAATTCTTTGTATTTCGATTTATGAATGATGATTTTTTGATTATTACTCTTGAAAAAATTAATCACACGAATTACATCAGGATTATCTATTAAATACATAGTCTCGCCCAAAAGAACAAAGTAATTGAAAACCAATTTTAACTTTTTTAATTCAATAAAAATTCCGTCAATTTCTATTTGACCTGAAATTTCATAAAACTTTTCCTTCATGTTCACATCCAGAATCAAATCCGATTCTAATCTTTTCAATTGAACAAGAACGATTGAACTTGAAGTTAAATTATCCGAAATACTTTCATTGTGGTAATAGACTTCAAAATTACTTGGATTCTTTACAATGGCTTTCAAAGCATCAATATCAGATACTCCAGAAAGGCGCATTCCTTCACTTTGAAATTTTGCCAACGCTGTAAAGAACTTAATTTCTTCTTGCTTTTCAGCCTTCCAAATTAAATCTACTGGATTCTTTTTTGTTATTGGATTTTTTGGCCTTCCATCTTTAGTTGCATTGGAAGTTACAAAATCCACATAGATGTGATCGTAATAACGATGTTGCCCAATAATTACAAATTGCTTCGAAAAACTTTGCTGATAGGCTTCAATTGGTGTTAGAACTTCTTTTGGCTGAGGAAG
>CANGHX010000077.1 GCA_947453715.1 Flavobacteriales bacterium
ATGCTTATATCAAACCGATTACGATAAAGAAACATGGATATAGAGCTAAAAGTTTATTCAAATATGGACTAGAGTACATTACAAACATTCTTTTAAAACCTCAAAATCAACCAGATATTAATATATATCAATTTTTGTCATGTAGTTAGACGAAATATATACAACTAACTAATACTAAAACAGGAGATAGGTAATCTATGAATTAGATAGTAATGTATCAAACGGTAGCTTTTACAATTAACATCAAAGAGAGTCTGAATAAGGCTCTCTATATAAAATCATTAAGACTAACATCAAAATACTTGGCTAACTTCACTAATGTAGTGTAGGATATGTCACGTTTACCTTGTTCTATACGGGCAATATGTATACCTGTATCATGTAGAACCTGTTCTTGAGCAACACCTTTAATTTTCCTCAATTCCTTTATTTTAACCGCTAAATCAATCAGAATATTTTTGTTGTTTTCCATGACCGAAAAGTCAGGATACTAAGCAAAACACACAATTACCATCCCCGCTGAGCTGCATTTACCTTCGGTGCTACTTCGTGGTGCAATGCTGCTCTAACTGAGAACTTAAATTTGTAGCGAAAACCTAAAAAAAACACCGTTGATTTAGATTTTAGAAGTTAGCTGATAGAAGCTAGATGTTTAATTTATCTAAAATCTAGTGTCTAGTGTCTAGTTTCTAGTTTCTAACGTCTAAAATTACGCATTAGCGCCTCTTAGTGGGAGTTTTTAATTTTATTCAATTTTGTTTAGTAGTTGATTCAACTCTTTATCTGAAATAGAATCTTTATCCGACTTGTCGTAAATAGATGTAAGAAATATTGTTGTTTCAATAATTTTAATATGAGTAATTATTCGTGCTCCACCTGATTTTCCTCGTCCTTTTGAAGTAATCGACATTCGGACTTTATAGAAATTTCCTCCTAGATCAATTCCTAAAGTTGGATTTTCAATAAGCTCCTCACTAAGTTTTTGTAAATCAGATTTTAATGATGGATATTTTTTTGCCAACTTTTTAAATTCTTTCTTAAAAGATGGGATTGCAGATATATTATAACTCATCTAAGAAATCTTTTAAAGGTGTTGCTTTAAGCTTTCCTTGCTCAATTAATTTAATTTCTTTTAATCCTGTTTTTATACAATTTAAAACTTGTTTTTTTTCTTTACTTACAAGAGGTTTCTTTTCAGTTTTCACTTCAAAATTCATCTTACAAAGTTTTCCAAATGCTTTTAAAGCGCTCATCTCTTCACTGTTTGAAGGATGGAAAATCACTAAACTATTTGCTCTCATGTTGGTGTTGAATTTTATAATGTTGCTATATTTTTTTCTAAATAATCTTTGAATCTCTTTTTGGAAACAAACGTCTCAATGAGTTTTAAAAGTAATGACTTTTCTTCGCTTCCTAGTTCATTGATTAAATTCAATTGCTCCAATGTGGCTTTGTCCTCAACACTAATTTCTTTTGGTGCTTGATTCTTTTCTTCAAAGTAAATGATATCATCTACTGTTATTCCAAAACTTTTAGCAATGTACACTAAACAGTCAACAGGTATATCCTGCTGATTATTTTCCATTTTAGAATATCCAGTTCTATGTGTATGGATTAAATCAGCCATTTCTTGCTGTGTAAACCCTTTACTTTCTCTAAGTTTTTTTAAGTTATTTCCTAGTTTCATCGAATGTTACTTTAGGCTTTAAAGTTACGAAATTAGAACATTTTATCCAATTATGATTTATTTTAGAGAAAATAATTGTTCTTTTATCACATTCATCCGAAAGTTTTCTGAAAACGAAATAATTTCTTCTACATCGCAGTAAACATGACTCTTAATTTTGTTTTATTGAGAAAATAAGTCCATTTGTGTGAACATTTCAGATGATTTATCCGGTTTGATTTTTTTAGCACCTTCAGAAATTTCATCACAGACATAGTTTAAAGCAATTACAATTTCAAATCAACTTGCAAGTATGAATTCATTAGAAATTGAGCGTTTTATAATCTCTCCAAATCCAGCGACAACAACTATTGAAATAACAGCGAATTCAGTAGTCGAATCAGTTTCAATTTATAATTTATTAGGATCTTTGGTTCAAGTTGAAAATACAGCATCTTTTTCAATTGAAAGTTTACCAAAAGGACTATACCAAGTAATTGTAACAACTTCAAAAGGTATTTCTCAATCACGTTTAATGAAACAGTAATTCAGAAATAAATTGTTTTATATAATTTAAGAACTCATCGAAAGGTGGGTTCTTTTTTTGTTAATACAATTAATTTAAAACAAAAAAGCCTAATTCATCTTCAGACAAATTAGGCTTTTATTAAATTTTTATTAGAACTTAATTTTGTTCTCCTTCTTCCAAGTTCATATATTTTCCTTTCTTCGAACCATCGTAGATTGAATATTTACGGAAACTGCATTCTAAATCTCCATTAAACAATTTGATTTTTCTCTCCGGACGTAAACCGACATTTTTGAATCCTTCTTCGCTTGAAGAAATCATCCAGCATGTGTATCCTTTTAATTCGGCTTTCATCCAATCACCTAATTTAGAGTATAATTCTTCGATATCCTCCCCCATTCGCTCTCCGTATGGTGGATTTGTTACCATTACACCTGCTTCAACTGGATTGATTAATTCTTCAAAAGACAAATTCTCCACTTCAACAAAACGTCCAATTGGCAAGCCGCTTAAATTTCTTCTTGCTTTTAAAACCATTTCTGAATCGATATCCGAACCTACAATTTTACAAGGTAAAGATGAAACTCTTTTGGGTGCATTTTCATAGATTTCCTCCCAAACTTTCGCATCGTAATTAGCGAAGTTTTTAAACGCATAATGTTGTCTTTCTATATTAGAAGGAATACCTGAAGCCAATAATGCTGCTTCAATCAATAATGTTCCTGAACCACAAAACGGATCAACAAACATTGATTTTCTATCCCAACCAGACATTCTTATTAAACCTGCAGCTGCAACTTCATTCAAAGGAGCATCTCCAACCGCTTGTCTGTAACCTCTTTGAAACAATGGTGCACCACTAGTATTCAACGAAACAATTACATTTTGTTTATTGATATAAACGTCAAATAAAATTTGCGGTGTTTTAATATTTACATCAGGTCTAATCCCCTCTTTCTCTCTGAAAACATCACAAATTGCATCCTTGACAACTAAAAATGGATATTGCGTATGCGTAAATAAATCAGAAAAAACAGCACCTTTCACTGCAAAAGTTTTATTGACATCAAAATATTTTGACCAATCGATTTTCATGCATTTTTTGTACAAATCTTCTTCATTACGAATAAAGAATTTTTCAATTTCAACCAAAATAGAAATCGAACATCTAGAATACAAATTCAAGAAATAAACATCTTTCCACGTACCTTCAATTTGAACTGCACGATTTAAAACCTTTACATCTTTGTAACCCAATTCATTTAATTCTTCTTTTAAAACCTCCTCAAAACCAAACAAGGTTTTTAGTGTTATCAAAATATTATCTCCTAGATTATCGTTACCATTTATCATATCTGAATGTTTATCTTTCAAAAATCTTACTAATTTTGTACAAAAGAACGAATTTGAAGCCACACTTTCGATATATAATAATATTATTTATACTATTTTTCCAATTGGGAAGTGTTTTCTCACAACAACGAATTGGATTAGTTTTAAGTGGTGGAGGTGCTACTGGCTTAGCACATATCGGTGTTTTAAAAGCTTTAGAAGAACGAGGGATTCCAATTGATTATATTACAGGAACTTCTGCAGGAGCATTAGTTGGTTCAATGTATGCTTCTGGTTACAGTCCTGAAGAAATTGAGCAATTTGTCTTAAGCGATGAATTTTTACTAATGACCAATGGAAAATTAAAAGCCTCTCAACGCTTCTCTCTTCGTGAAGACGAAAATGATGCAGACTTGCTTAATGTCACTTTTACACTCAAAAACATCTTAAAAAAATCATTACCAACCAATGTTGTTGCTTCGACCTATTTGGATTTTGAAATGATGAAATTACTAGGAACTGTTAGTGCTTCTTATTCTAAAAATTTCGACAGCCTGTTTGTCCCTTTTAGATGTGTCGCTTCAGATATTACGAATAAAAAATCAATCGTTTTCTCGAATGGTGATTTAAATCAAGCTGTAAGAGCTTCTATGACTTTTCCATTTTATTTGAGTCCCATTCGAATTAATGGGAATTTACTTTTTGATGGAGGGTTGTACAATAACTTTCCAGCTGACATAATGTACAAAGATTTTAATCCTGATTTCATTATTGGAAGTAATGTTTCTTCAAATGCAGCACCTCCAACAGAAGATGATTTAATCAGTCAGTTAACAAATATGTTGGTTTCCTATTCAACGTTTGAATTACCGTGTGAATATGGAATTATTATTCAACCCAAAACAACCGTTTCTACGTTTGAATTTAAAGAGGTTCAACAAGCAATCAATGATGGTTACAATTCAACACTTTTGTATTTAGATTCTATTGAACATCATGTTGAAAGAAGAATTTCAAAAGCGGAATTAGAACTGCATCGTAAAAATTTTAGAGCAAAAATTTCTGAATTAAACATTGAATCAATTTCGACATTCACTAATCAAAACAAAGAGATTAAATATGCTGAACGTTCGCTATACAATCCCAATCGAAAAAAGGTTGTTAGTCCGTTAAAAATTGAAAAGCGTTATTATCGATTGTATTCTTCACCTCAAATTGATTTCATCTATCCTTCCTTATCGAAAAAAACAGATTCAACTTATTCCATGAATCTTGAAATTCGAAAATCAAAAGAGTTCAAACTGGAAGCTGGTGGAATTTTCTCTTCTCGTCCAATCAATACCGGATTTATTTCTCTTTCCTATCGAAAAGTTGGTCGTGTTGGTTTAAATGTAAAGAGTAATTCTTACTTCGGGAAATTTTATGGTTCAACAAAAACAGAGGTTACGATTGATGTGCCGTCTACATTCCCTATTTCCATAGCCCCTTATTTTGTTATGAATCGATGGGATTATTTTAGAAGTTTTGCTACTTTTTTCGAAGCTGTCAAACCTTCATTCTTAATTCAAAACGAAATGTATTATGGAATAAAATTAACTCATCCATTAGACAACACAACAAAAAGCACATTTGATTTAAGAGTTTTTAATTTAGAAGATGATTATTATCAGTCAAAAGATTTTACATATAAAGATACAACTGATAAAACTTATTTTAACGGAAACGTATACTCTTGGGAAATTATTAAAAACACTTTAAACAGAAAACAATTTGCTTCAGAAGGAAGTTTATTTTCATTGAAGATAAAATTCGTAGATGGAAAAGAGCATAGCATTAGTGGAAGTACTAGCTTGTTAAAATATAATTCTGAAAAACATCATCACTGGCTTTCATTGAATGGTGAATTAAAAACGTTCTTAATAAGCAAACCTGCTTTCCATTTTGGAGTTCATGCAAAAGGAGTTTTCAATACACAATCTTTATTTTATAATTATACTGCTTCTTTATTAGCTATGTCTTCTTTTTCACCTCTTCCTGACATAGAAACATTTTTTTTACCTGAATATAGATCACCGCAGCACATTGGAGGTGGCTTAAACATGATTTTTACAATAAAACGTAAAGTTGATATACGATTTGACGCTTATTACTACCAACCCTTTATATATTTGGTGAAAAATGATAATGGTAGTTTTGGATATTCTAATCTTTTCAAAGGTGAAACATATATTGCATCTGCTTCAGCAATTTACCATACATTTTTTGGTCCAATTAGGGCAACTCTAAATTATTTCCCACTACAATCTAGTCCACTGAGTTTTCAAGTAAGTTATGGCTATGTCATTTTTAACGAAAGAGCAATTCGATAGATTTTTGATTATCGAATTGCAAATTCCAGATTGCAAATTGACAAATTTAACACCCCTTAATTGACTAATGACTTTGTCTAATAACTAATGTATTTATACTTATTGCCTATTTACGACTAATTAATATATTTGCGACAAAATACAATCAAATGGAAAAAATAATCTGTGGTATTCAACAAATGGGAATCGGTGTTCCTAACGTACAAGAAATCTGGAAATGGTATCGTAAATTCTTTGGTATAGATGTACGTGTGTTTGAAGATGCTGCAGAAGCTCCTTTAATGATTGACTATACTGGAAATGAAGTTCATAAAAGGACTGCAACTTTAGCTTTAAGTATGCAAGGTGGTGGTGGATTTGAAATCTGGCAATTCACTTCAAGACCAACAAACAAAGCTTCTTTTGACATTAAATTAGGAGATTATGGTTTGTATTCTTGTAGAATTAAATCAAGAAATGTTCAAGAAACATATAATTACTTCAACACAAATGGAGCTGATTTAATTTCAGAAATCGTTACAACTCCTTCAGGCGAAAAACATTTTTTTGTTAAAGATCCTAATGGAAACATTTTTAATGTAGTTGAAGGTAAAGGTTGGTTCTCAAATACAAATCACCCTTCTCAATGTGGAGCAGTTGCTGGTACAATGATTGGAGTTAGTAATATAGATAATTCAATTTCTTTATACAGAGATATTTTAGGGTATTCGAAAGTTGAATATGATGTTACAGGAGAATTTAATGATATTTCAAATTTACCTGAAGGTAACAACAAAGTTAGACGAGTTCTTTTATCTCATCCTGAAGAACGAAAAGGTCCGTTTGCAAAATTATTAGGTCCAACTCAAATAGAATTAATTCAATCTATTGATAGAACTGACTGCAAAAAAATATTTGAAAACAGATACTGGGGAGATTGGGGTTTCATTCATTTATGTTTCGATATTCAAGGAATGGATGCATTGAAATCTGAATGTGAAGCAAAAGGTTATCCTTTTACAGTTGACAGCTCAAACACCTTTGATATGGGTGAGGCCGGTGGGCGTTTTTCTTACATTGAAGATAAAGATGGAACATTAATTGAATTTGTGGAAACACATAAAGTGCCCGTTTTGAAAAAATTAGGATGGTACATTAATTTGAAAAATAGAGATCCTAAAAAGCACCTTCCAACATGGATGTTAAAAGCTATGGGATTGAATCGAGTAAAAAATTGATTAAACAGTATCTTTTGTTTATTAAACAACATTTTTCGTATCAGTTATTTTTATACATTTGACAAAAACTAGAAATACAATAACAACTATGACTAAATATTTTTTCGCAATTATTTCAATGTTAACATTGATTATTTCATTAGTTGGGTGTAATGAAGATGTAAATCTAAATGCTGATTTTGAAGAAACTGCAATAATTTATGGTTTGTTAGACCAATCTGAAAATATTCATTTCATTAAAATCAATAGAGCTTTTATTGGACCTGGTAGTTCTATTGATATAGCTAAAATTCCAGATTCAAGTTATTTTAAGAATGTAGAAGCTACAATAACAGAACAAGGAGGATTAAATAGAACTTGGAACCTAAAAGATACACTTGTTGAGAATAAAGATCAAAATGGTATTTTTTATGCTCCTGAGCAAAAACTCTATTATTTTGACACTAAAACAACTCCTTTAAATGCGGCTTGCACTTATAAATTAACAGTAACAATTGACAAAGGATTATCAAGTGAGTTCATTGTAACAGGACAAACACAATTGGTTAGTAATTTAAGCTTGCAATCTTCAAGTACATTTAAATTAGCTTTAGTTGATAATAGTAATGGGTATAGGGCTTCAAACTTAAATATTAATTCCGGAACTGCTAAAACAGTTAATGCATCCTTTAATATGATTGTAAATGAATTTATTGGTTCAAACTACGACTCCATTTTTATTCCTTGGAATATAAATGAAATAGACGCTGGAACATCGACAAATATGAGCATAAATTTCAATGGACAAACGTTTTATGAAGTTATAAAAAATGGCGTAACTAATAATTCTGCTATTACAAAACGAAATTTAAAAGCCTTGAAAGTAATTTTAACAGGAGGTTCAAGTGATTTACATAATTATATTTTAGTAAATAAACCTTCAAGCTCTATTAGTCAAAGCAAGCCTACATTTACAAATTTGACAATTAACTCTTCAAAAAATAAAGTAGTAGGATTATTTTCAGCAAGACAATCAATTACTTATTACATACCTTTTCAAAAAACTGGTGATTCATACTTCAGATTGTTAGATACAAAATCAACTGAAGAACTTTGTTCTGGGACTTATACAACTTATGATTATAAATTTTGCAGCCAACACACAAGTGATATTTCGAAACCTTACTATTGTAATTAATTAATCATTAATAAAACAGATTCTTTTTATTTCGTAAATTTGAGGTTTGATTTCAAAGCGTAATGACTGAAAGAAAAACCCTTTTTGCAGATATAATTCTTCCTGTCCCTGTTCATCAGCTGTTTACTTATCGTATTCCGTTTGATATGAATGATTATATCTATGCGGGAATTAGAGTTGTTGTACCATTCGGGAAATCAAAATTATTAACAGGAATTGTAATTAATGTTCACGAAAATATTCCTGCTAATTATCAAGCAAAATATATTGAACATGTATTAGATGATTCACCTATCATCAAGCAAGAGCAATTTAAATTATGGCAATGGATTTCAGATTATTATATGGCTCCGATTGGAGATGTAATGAATGCTGCTCTTCCATCAAATTTCAAATTGGCAAGTGAAACGAAAATTGTTCTTCACCCTGATTACAACAATGATTACTCTCAATTAGATGATCGACAATATCAAATTGTTGAAGCCTTAGAAATCAGAGAAACACTCGACTTAAAAGAAATTTCTGAAATTGTCGGCATCAAAACGATTCAGCCTATTATTAAAGTATTGATGGATAAAAAAGTTGTTTTCACATTGGAAGAACTGAATAATAAATTCACTCCAAAAACAGCTATTTACATTGTACTCAATGAAAAGTACCTTGACAATGATCAATTAGAGGCGCTTATTCAGCAATTAGAAACGAAAAAGTCAACTCATAAACAATTAGAAAATCTACTACTCTTAATAAGAGAAGGAAATTATAATAATGGAAAAATTGAACCTGTACTTCGAAAACAATTAGAAAGCGTTGGTGCATCAATCTCTACATTAAACACACTTGAAAAAAACGGATACATCACTCAAGAACGTTATGAAATATCAAGATTTAAAGAGAAAAATAATTCCGTTAAAGAATTTAAAAAATTATCTGATTCTCAATTAAACGGATTAAATGAGATTCGTTCAACGTTTGAAACAAAACAAGTGATGCTTCTTCACGGAGTTACAGGTTCTGGAAAAACGGAGGTTTATGTTGAATTGATTCAAGAACAAATAGAAAAAGGAAAACAAGTACTCTTTTTGTTACCTGAAATTGCCTTAACTACTCAATTAATTACACGTCTATCATCTTATTTTGGAGACTTGATTGGTGTTTACCATTCGAAATTCAATCAAAATGAACGTGTTGAGATTTGGAATCATGTATTAAACAATAATCCTAATCAATTTAGAATAATATTAGGCGCTCGTTCATCTATTTTTCTTCCATTTGCAGATTTGGGATTGATTATCGTTGACGAAGAACACGAAAGTTCTTTCAAACAATACGATCCTTCTCCTCGATACAATGCTAGAGATTGTGCTATTGTTTTAGGACATATGCACAAGGCAAAAGTACTATTAGGTTCTGCTACTCCTGCAATGGAAACTTATTTCAATGCCAAAAATGGCAAATATGGTTTAGTTGAATTAAGCGATCGCTTTGGAGGAATTCAAATGCCAGAAATCTTTTGTGCTGATCTGAAAAAAGAACGCAAAAACAAAAGCATGCAATCGCATTTTTCAGTATTTTTGGTTGATCATATTCGACTTGCACTTAACAATAAAGAACAAATTATTTTATTTCAAAACAGAAGAGGTTATACACCTTTATGGATGTGTGAAATTTGTAATTGGACACCAAAATGTAAAAACTGTGATGTTTCTTTAACTTATCACAAGCAAACAAATACATTAAAATGCCATTATTGCGGTTACCTTACCCCTCCAGTGGGCACCTGTTCTTGCTGCGGAAGTAATCGTTTGAAAATGTTAGGATTTGGAACGGAAAAAATAGAAGATGATTTATCTATATTATTCCCTAATATTAGAATTCAACGAATGGATTTAGATACCACTCGTTCAAAAAATGCCTACGAAAACATTATTTCAGAATTTGAAAATAGAAATGTAGATGTACTTATCGGAACTCAAATGGTTACTAAAGGACTAGATTTCGATAATGTAAGTTTAGTAGGTATTTTGGATGCAGATATGTTATTAAATCGAAATGACTTTAGAGCATTCGAACGATCTTATCAATTAATGTCACAAGTTGCTGGACGATCAGGAAGAAAAAACAAACGTGGATCAGTAATTATACAAACTGGTGATGTTGACAATTGGGTGATTCAAAAAGTAATCGCTCATGATTACAAAGGATTTTATGAAAGTGAAATTGTTGAACGTAAAAATTATTTCTATCCACCTTTTTATAAAATAATTGAATTCACTTTAAAACATAAAGATGAAAACTTAGTGAATCAAGCATCCAATGAATTCGCTAAAAGTTTACGTGAAATATTTAAGGAACGAGTATTAGGTCCAGAATTTCCAGTTGTTGCAAGAGTGAACAATCAATTTATTAAAGTGATAAAATTAAAAATTGAACGTGATGCACCTGAGAAAAAAATAAAGGAGCGCATAAACGAATTAATTGATTCATTTTTTAGCGCTCCTGTTAATAAGTCAATTCGACTGTTAATTGATGTTGATCCCGCTTAACCTAGGTATGTTTTCAGCATCCGGCTTCGAGAAGTGTGTTTTAACCTTCTAATTGCTTTTTCTTTTATCTGACGCACTCTTTCTCTCGTCAAGTCAAATTTTTCACCGATTTCTTCTAATGTCAACGGATATCTTCCATTCAATCCATAATACATTTGAACTACATCGCATTCTCTTGATGTCAACGTTCTTAATGAGCGCTCAATATCTTTTTTCAATGATTCAGTTTCCAATTCACTATCTGGATTGGGCATACTGTCATTTGACAATAAATCATACATGCTTGAACTTGACTCATCTCCTTCTACTAATGATGCATCCATAGACACGTGGCGACCACTATTTGATAAAGATTGTCTCACATCTTCTGCAGAACATTCTAAAAAATCAGCTAATTCATCCACAGAAGGTGGTCGCTCATTTCTTTGCTCTAATTCAGAATACGCTCTATTTATTTTATTAATAATTCCAATTTTATTCAAAGGTAAACGAACCATTCTTGCTTGTTCAGCTAATGCTTGTAGAATCGATTGTCTAATCCACCATACTGCATATGAGATAAATTTAAAACCTCTAGTTTCATCAAAACGCTCTGCTGCTTTAATTAACCCAATATTTCCTTCGTTAATTAAATCAGGAAGTGTCATACCTTGATTTTGATATTGTTTTGCAACAGAAACAACGAAACGTAAGTTAGCACGTGTCAATCGCTCTAAAGCATTCTTATCTCCATTTCTTATTTTTATAGCTAATTCAACTTCTTCATCAGCTGTAATCATATCTTCTCGACCAATCTCTTGTAAGTACTTATCAAGTGATGCAGTTTCTCTATTTGTAACTTGTTTGATAATTTTTAACTGTCTCATGGCTCAAAGTATTTAGTGAATAACTGTTTCTTCTATAACGATTAATTTAATCATTAGTTAATGATCCGTTGCACAAAAAATGCTAAAATTTTACACTAAATGAGCAAACCACACTTCTCTTTGATTAAACGGCTGTTTTTCATCGAATATTTCATCAAATTTTCATAAAACACTCAAAAACAGCACCTAAATAAGTATTATTACTTAGCTTTTTTCATTCATTATTCTCAATTAAAAAGAAAATCCCACGAATCAGTAAATAGTTTCAAAACCTTTAATTTTCTTTCCTTACTTTTGCAGCATGAATATTTTGATGGTTTGTTTAGGAAACATTTGTCGTTCGCCATTAGCGGATGGACTTTTGCGAAAAAAAGTAGCCGATTTACATCTAGATGTAACTGTTGATTCAGCAGGAACAGCTGACTATCATGTTGGAGAAGCACCAGATCATAGAATGCGACAAACAGCAAAAAAGTTTGGATATTCAATCGATGACTTAAAAGGAAGACAATTTGTTGTTTCTGACTTTGATACTTTCGACAAAATATATGCGATGGACAAAAGCAACTATGCCAACATCCTTAAATTGGCTCGAAACGAAGAAGATATTCAAAAAGTAAAATTGATATTAAATGAATCTCATCCTGGAAAGGATTTAGAAGTCCCTGATCCATATTATGGAGGTGAACAAGGATTCATAGAAGTTTATAATTTATTAAATGAGGCGACAGATGTCATTTTAGCTTCAATCAAACATTTAAAAAAGTAATTATGTCTACAGAAGAAATCGTAAAAGGAAAAATTTATATGTTACCTTCAACACTTGGTGGTGAATCAGTAACAGATATTATTCCAGCAGATGTCATTTCAATCGCAACGAGCATTCGTTTTTTCGCTGTAGAAGACATTAAGATGGCACGACGTTTACTTCGTAAGATGGATCGCGAATTCCCAATTGATGATTCTAAATTCTTTATTTTAAATAAAAAAACACCAACTGACGAGTTATATAAAATGTTAAAGCCTGTTTTAAATGGCGAAACAATGGCTGTAATATCAGATGC
>CANGHX010000078.1 GCA_947453715.1 Flavobacteriales bacterium
TTAGCAACCACCAAGACATTTTTGTTATTACTATCCAAGTAAAATTGAATTAAATCATTCGTAAATTCTTTTAATGTTTTATTTAAATTCAAATTCAATGCTGGCTCTTTAAAATTAGAAAATGTCAAATCATCAGGTGTAATTTTATCTCCTTCATACATAACACAAGCTAAATCAATTACCGCTTTTAGCTCTCTGACATTTCCTGCAAAATGATTTTTCAACAATTTTTCTTTTGCCTCTGGAGATAAAATCGGTGGTTTAACTTTATTTTCCTTAGCATATAAATCTATAAAATGTTTTGCTAAAATTAAAACATCATTTCCTCTATTTCGAAGAGGTGGCAATTCTATTGGTAAACCAATAACACGGTAAAATAAATCTTCTCTGAAATTTCCATTTTTAACTTCTTCAGAAAGATTTTTATGTGTTGAAACAATTAAACGAATATTGACTTTTACTACATCATTTCCACCAACTCGGATAATTTCTCTTTCTTGAATTGCACGAAGTAATTTACTCTGCAAGTTCAAATCCATTTCAGCTATTTCATCTAAAAAAAGTGTTCCTCCATTTGCTTCCTCAAATTTTCCAATCTTTTGATTAACAGCTCCTGTAAAAGAACCTTTTTCATGACCAAAAAGTTCACTTTCGACCAATTCTGTTGGGATTGCCGCCATATTAACTGCGACAAAAGGTTTTTTCTTTCGTTCACTATTGTAATGAATCGCTTTAGCTACAACCTCTTTTCCGGTTCCTGTTTCTCCAGTAATTGAAACATTGATGTTACTATTTATTGCTTTTTCAATTAACTTAAAAGATTTTTTAATTTCACTACTTTGACCAATGATTGATTTTTCAAAATCATATTTAGATTCTAATTGATCTGTTAGAGATTCAACTTTACCTTCCAGTTCATTTTTTTGCTGAATCTTAATTAAAGAATTCCATAACAAATCTTTGGTACTATCATCCTTAATAAAATAATCACTTGCACCTTTTTTTAATAGGTTTAAAGCAACCGTAATGTCTTTTTGTCCACTAGTAATAATCACCGGAATTGATTGATTGTAGCTATGGACTTTTTCCATTAATTGCTCACCATTCATATCTGGTAACTGAAAATCGATTGAAACGGCATTTGGCTTTAAATGTAGGTTCGTTATACATTCTTTTGCCGTTTCAAAAAGGAAAACTTCAAATTCTGGATTCAACGACAAATGATATTTTAAGACTTCTCCGTACCATTCATCATCTTCTACTATGAACACTCTAAAACTCATTATTTTCTCTTTTTATTTCAATTTACTAAACATTTCTGAAAATTAATAGATTTAATTCAAAATACAGAATGAATTCATATGTTTATTTACTTTTAGCTATCTAATTTATTAGCATCTCAAGAATATGTTTATCTTTTTAAAATGAATAACTTAACTTTAACTATATTCGTCATTGAGTAAATTTATATTTTATGAGGTTATTATTAGTTGTTATCTTTCATTTTGGCTATTTAATTTGTTTTTCACAATCAAATTTGACTGTTTCATTCAAACCTTACAATGCCGGTGTACCTTTAACTTTTAACTCAAATTTGCCAAATCTGTCAGGCGAAAATTACTCCATTTCCATCTTGTATTACTATATTTCTGATATTCATATCATTCATGATGGTGGACAAGATTTGAATTTATCTGATACTGTTCTAATAGTAAAAAATGAAACCAATCTATTGGATTTCGGTATTCAGCCTGTGACAACAATTGAACAAATAAATTTCGGTGTTGGTGTTCCTCAGGCACTTAATCATTTAGATATTTCAACTTATCCAATTGATCACCCTCTCAGCTATCAGGTTCCTTCCATGCAATGGGGATGGACTTCAGGATACAATCAAGTTGGAATTGTTGGAAAAGATGATGTTGATCATGATGGAATCCCTGAAGTAGACTTTGAATTATTTCCTTTAGATGATCATTTATATAAAAACATTTCTTTACCTGTTTCTGCGACATCAGTAAATGATTCTGTTGAAATAAAAATTCATACAAATCTAGATCAATGGATTAAACAAATTAATCTAGGCTCCAATGGAATATTACATGGAAGCACGGGAAGCAATGTTACTTTAATGGATAACACTTTAAATTTTCCTGTTTTTACCACTGAAAACAGTGCTGACATTTCAAAATTAACAAATGAAGATGGTAAATTATTCTACACTCAACTAGGGAATATTATTGAAGTTAATTGGGCTGAATTTCAAAATGCTTCTACTTACAAAGTTATTACAATTACTGGTCAAGAATTAATGAATGGGCAAATTTTACAAAATAAAGGTAATGTTCAAATTTCAAATTTGTCAAATGGAAATTATTGGTTTATCGTTCTATCTAAAGATGGAAATCAATTAAATAAATTGAGAATAATAAAATGAGATCCTTTGGATTAAAATATTTTCATTTTCTATTTTTCATGAGTTTGTCAATAATAATTGCTTGCTCTAATTCTTCTAAAAAATATAGTTTGGTTACCAAAATTAATGAACCAACTGATAATCCAACATCCAAAGAAAAAATTACACTTGGAAAAGCCTTATTTTTTGATAAACGTTTATCTATAAATGAAACCGTTTCTTGTGCTAGTTGTCATGATCCGAATTTAGCTTTTACTGATCAAAAAAAAGTGAGTGAAGGTGTATTTGGTAGAAAGACAACACGTAATTCACCAAGTATTTTAAATGCTGGATATTTGCCTACCGTTATGTTTGATGGTCATTTAGAAACTTTGGAAAAACAAGTCATTGTTCCGATTCAAGAACATACGGAAATGGCAATGGATATGTTAACTTTAATTAAAAAACTAAGAGCAGTTCCAGAATATCAAGCCGCAGCAAAGGACATTTTCAATCGTGATTTTGACCCTTTTGTTTTGACTAGAAGTATTGCTTCATTTGAGCGTTCATTAATATCTATGAATAGCAGATTTGATCAATATTTTTATCAAAAAAAGAAAAATGCATTAACACAAAGCGAACTAAAAGGCTGGAAACTTTTTTCAGAAAAATTGTATTGCATTAAATGTCACCCGGCTCCTTATTTTACAACATATAAAACTGAAAATAATGGAATTTATGCCAATTATGAATTAGAAGAGGATAAAGGGCGATTTAGGATTCACAATGACTCGAACGATATCGGTTTTTTCAAAATCCCTTCTCTAAGAAATATTGAATTAACGTATCCTTATATGCATGATGGTTCATTAAAAACAATTGAAGAGGTCATTTATCATTACATGAATGGTGGAAAAAAAGATAAACGACAAAGTAAACTAATCGTTCCTTTTAAATTAAAAAATAAAGAGGTATTGGAATTAAAAGCATTTTTAAACTCTTTAACAGACACCTCTTTTTTGATTAATTTTTAATTGGCTCTTAAGCATTTAATAATAGTATTATTGTATTGTAGTTAATTACTTAATTAGGAAACTATCATTATATTTTGTTGTTAAGAAAAAGTATGCTTAAGAGCCAATATTTTAATCCAAATTCGGCTGTGGCGTTGTTCTTAAATAAGATTTTATCTCTTTAAATCCTTTTGGAAATTTTGCTGCAATATCCTCCGTTTTTATTGCAGGAACAACAACAACATCTTCACCTTGTTTCCAGTTGGCTGGAGTTGCTACTTGGTAATTTGCTGTTAATTGCAGAGAATCAATTACTCTTAAAATTTCGTCAAAATTTCTTCCTGTTGAGGCAGGGTAAGTGATAATTAATTTCACTTTTTTCTCCGGATCTAAAATCACTACGGAACGTACTGTGAATTTATCAGATGCATTTGGATGTACAAAGTCATATAATTTTGAAACTTCAAAAACAGGATCTGCTATGATAGGGAAATTTACTGTTGTGTTCTGTGTTTCATTGATGTCTTTGATCCACTCATGATGCGTTTCTATTGGGTCGACGCTTAAAGCAATTACTTTAACGTCTCTTTTATCAAATTCGTTTTTCAATTTCGCTACTGTTCCTAATTCAGTTGTACAAACAGGTGTGAAATCTGCAGGGTGCGAAAATAATACTCCCCAACTTTTTCCTAGCCATTCATGAAATTGAATGTTTCCTTCTGTAGATTCTGCGATGAAATTCGGTGCGATGTCTCCTAGTCTTAGTGCCATTTTTTCTTATTTTTTTTAATGTGAATAATTTTGTTTTATTATTTTTTCAACACAAAGATATATTAATTCTATAGATTTAATAGAATATTATTAAATATTTTTTAAATTTATTTTTAATTAAAAAAATATAATTCTGATTAACAATTATTTAAGTATCTATTTGCTTTATTTGTTAATAATATTTCAAATTTTCGTCCGATTGGAATTACAAGACTATTTTTAAGAATTACATTTTTTGACTCTAAGCGATCTATAAAACTAGGATTAATAAGAAAAGATTTATGGACTTGAATTAATTGTTTATTTGAAAACTGTTTTACAATATTTTTTAGTGAATTATAATAAACAATAGGTGAATTATTAATGGATGTATAAATTTTGACATAATTACCTAAACTCTGTATTAAAATAACTTCTTTTAAATCAATAGCTATATCGACTCCATTTAGTCGATATAGAAGTTGATCCACTTCTTTTTTAATAAAAGTATTATGACTTTTAAATTTTATTATCGCTTTTAGAAACCTATCTAATGAAATTGGTTTTAGTAAGTAATCAACAACATTGTTTTCAAATGCTTCAACTGCAAAATTATTATGTGCTGAAGTTAAAATTGTTAAAGGCCTATTTTTAACATCTTGAAGTAATTCAATACCATTTACCAAAGGCATCTCAATATCCAAAAATAACAAATCAAAATGTTGATTAATAATTAAATCTTTAGCCTCTTGTCCATTAAATGCACTAGCACAAAATTCCAATTCATCACATTTAGAGATGTGAGATTTTATAACCAGATGAGCAGGAACTTCATCGTCAATAATCAAACATTTATATACCATAAATTTAATTCTACTTTGTACAAATTTTCAGTGCTTGTATCTACCTTATAAATATATTTAAACTTCATCAAATCTAATCTTTCAATACTATTTTTAAGTCCAGTACCAGTATTTTTAAGTCCTCTAATATTTGTTGAATAACTATTTTTAAGCATAAATATTAATTTATCATTTTCGAGAATAAGTTTACAATTAATGAAGGGCTCTTTTGTTTCGATAGAATATTTTACAGCATTTTCAATTAAAGGTAAAAAAATAAGTGGCGGAATCTTTAAGTTTGAAAATTCTCCCTCTATTTCAAAATTTATTTTAATATTATTTAGTTTGTCTGAGGTATATTTAAAGTAAGCATTTACAAACTTTATTTCTTCATTAATTTCGATATAATCTTTATCAAGAGAATCTATTTGATACCTTAATAAATCAGATAATTCTATGATTTTTTCTGAAATTTTATGAGAATCACATAATGATGCTGAATATAAATTATTGAGAGAATTAAATAGAAAATGAGGACTTATTTGTTGTTTTAAAAAATTTAATTCGTTTTGAGATTTTAATAGTTTTTTTTTTGTCGATATGATATTATTAATAATCCAATGATGGATAATATAGAATGAAAGCCCAAAAATAGTTAACATAGTACAAGAAACATACTCCGTTAATAGATAAGTCTTAAAACCTAAAATTGTTGTAGTAACATAATCACAAATAGAAAAAAATGTAATATAAAACACAAACAGAAAAAAATATTTTTTAAAATGTTTATTCAACAAATACTTTCTTGTAAGGAAATGATTATGTAGAAATAAGAAAAAATATTTAACAGTTATGAAGATTATTATATCAAAATAACTTTGTACAATTTCACTTTTAGGTGAAGGATTTAATATTGATACAACATCAATGATCAAAATAATTATGCAATAGAGCACACAATTTCGAAACCAAATTATTTCATAAATTGAAGATAAATTTTTCTTTTTCATAATCAATAAATTTATAGTAAAATTTGGAAAATTCGCATTATTTGAATGGCGTTCGTATAAAAATTGATTCATTCGAAAAAAATACATTTCATGTGAAGTATTTTTGATTAAAATTTTAAAATATGTTTGCATTATTTCATAGATTCAATCATAAAATATGGTTTAAATTATTGATTACAATCCCTTTTTTTATATTCCTATTCTTTTTAATGGTTCAGTACGAATCTATCTGTAATTTTGGAGGTGAAATTGTAAAACCTATTTCTTTAAAAACTTTTATTGATGACTACATACCAATCAATATTTATATAATTTATCCTTATGGATTCTGTGTGTTTTACGTTGTATTTTCAGGTTTTTTATTCTCGTTTTATAAAAAAATATCAGCTGTTAAAATTGCTACTTTCTATTTCTCAGCAATATTAGTTTACTTATTTTGCTATTCTATTTATTTAATATTTCCAACAACTGCAAGTGAAGTAATGATTACAAAATTCGATTCTAAAATAATGAATGAAGGAATGTTTAAGGCATTACAGTTATTATATCATGCTAGTACTCCATTGGGTGATTTCCCAAGTCTACATGTAGCTCCTATGGTTTATATGGGACTATTTCTTTACAACAATTGGAGAAGTCTATTTTGGATTTTTTTGCCGTTTGGATTTTTAGGTTCTATTGGGACTGTACTTTTAAAATTTCACGTCTTTATTGGATTTTTAGGCGGTGCTGTAGTTGGAATAATCGGTTATTACATTTTTTATAAGACACTTCTATCTAAATATACTTCAGATTTATAATTATGAAAATTAATTCTTTTTTAATTACAATTATTTTCTTCAATTTCAATGTTTTTGGATTTAAATATGGAGAACATCAGCAGATAGGTAATAAAGCATTAAGTTTATTTTATCAATCAAATATTTATTTAAAAAATAACATAGCTGAATCTTTTTTACCGTTCCATTTCGATCAAAATTCTCAGACCTATGTTTTTACTAAATTATCAGCTTATTTTCTGCCGATTGGATATGGAACAGTTAATGCATTAAGTGGTGATCACATTGAAAATCCACTTAAATTAGAAAGTCAATTATTAGACTTAAATAGTGCTTTGTTAAAAATAGTCTCATTAAATAATGAATATATTAACAAGGGAAATACTGCAGCACCTGATGAATTATTAATTAAAATGGACCCTAATTATGGAGTATTAGCAGTAAAAAGTTTGGCTCATTTTTATTACTACAAAAAAGATTTATATTATCATGTCAATTGTTTTGAATCGGAGAATATTGAGAAGATTTTGAATCCAATATTAATACAAAATATCTTTAAGAAATTAGATAAAACAAATTCTATTAATTTCTATTTAACATTACATACAACTGCGATGTATTTAGCTGAAATTGCTGGTCAAAAAGCTAAAATAGATGATGAAATTGAAGCCAAAAAATATCTTTATTTTTCCTTTTTATTTAATGGCTTTGCAGATCATTTTTTGGAAGATTCATTTTCAGGTGGCCATTTATTGGTAAATCGTTCTTCATTTTCTTCGTTTACTAACAATAAGAACCTTCATGATTTTTATTGTAAACATGGAACTGATGTTGTTAATAGAAATGGTGAAATTTGGAAAGCTTATGGAGATGATTATTATAATGTTTGTCAATTAAGTAACGATTGTAAACATTTAAATTGTACAGTTCAAACAGAGGAATCGTCGAGAATCGTTAAAGCTGTATATAATTCTATTTTAGATTTAAATTTTGCTTTTGAAAATGGCTATCATTCATCTTCTGATTTTATTTCTATTACCAAAAGAATTCCTTTGGAGTTAAAATCTAAAACACTTTTTTTTATAAATAATTATAAAGCTTTATCATCAATTCCTCTGCCTTACAATACGAATTTAGATGGAATAATGACTGAGGAACTTGCTAAGAAAGCTGACATTCAAAACACTATTGAATTGCCTTTTTATAGAAATTACATAAAAAGTAGAATCGCTAATTCTATTATCATTGATGGTAATACAAGCTTTAGAAAAAATGTATATTATAATTCTGATTTAAGACTCAATTTTGGTGCTTTACATTACAATTATAATATAAATAAAAATGGAGGTAAGAAAAGAGTGATTGATTCATGGTATAGCCTTTCAACATCAGCTCAATTTGGTCATTATTTTGATCATAAAATTAATGAAGAAAATTTTAATTTTATCTTAAAGGGAGGACTTAGAAGTGATTTTGATATTTGGTTAACAAATAAACGATTTTTAGGTTTTTACGCATATAATGACATTGGTTTACAAAGTCGATTACGAAATTATTCATTTGTCTATATACCTCAAATTGGTATTCAATTGGGTTCATTATTAAGAATTCATTATTATAACCTTCCTATGTTATTAAGAGTTCCAACTCAGTATTTATTGCCATTAAAATTTCATTCAGGTTGTATTTTTTCAACATCAGATAAACCAATTTTATTCTATGGTGTAGAAGTAGATTTTATTTTTTAATTACAATATAAAATGAGTAAAAGAGTAAAATTATCTAAATCAAAATTGGGTAGATTTATCAATAGTTACAATAATGATTTATCAAATCGCAAAGGTTTTTGCACTCCTGATAATTGTGAAACTTTAGATGAAAAAAAAGGAGCAGCCTGTTGTAAATTAAGTTACACATGTCCAGCTTTAAAACATAATGAATGTAGTGTCTATTCAATTCGACCTAGAAATTGTAGAGTCTTTCCTTCAAATGAAGATGATTTAAAACTCGTGAAAAATTGTGGCTATTGGTGGAAAAAAGATTAATATCTAAGAATTATTAATAATATTAGTGAAAATTAGATTTAGATATTTTTAATGCTTGATAAAATAATTTAAAGGAATAATTCCAAAAAAAAGCTGCTCAAGATGAACAGCTTTTACTATTAAAATATGTTTTTTTTATTTTTTAACTTTTACAGTTGATAATTGATTAAACGTTTGCTTAATAATTTTTGGATAAATCGCTCCAAATTCGACAATACACCATTCCTTAAATCGTTGGATTTCTTCAGCATCTGTAATCCATTTCAAGGATTTTTGTAGCTCTTTTTGAAAAAGCTTCGCATCAAAGCTTACTTTTTTCAAGATGTTTTTCGTTAACTCTAGCATTGTATTTATAGTTTGTTTGTTGATGCAATATATTAAAAAAAACAATCCAAGAAAATAAAAAACTGTTAAAATCGGTAAATGGTGTAATTGTATCGCTAAAAATTGAAATTTAATTCTGTATTATCTTGATATTCGTTCCATCACTATAATAATAAATTAAAATCCCTGATTCATTTTTAGAAACCTCTTGACCAAGCAAATTGGTTATTTTAAGAATTGTTGCTTGGGAAGCAATTTGATTATCCACTGATATTAAATCTGAAAAATGACTTTCTCCATTATAATTTGTTTGTTTCAATTGATAATAAACGATTCCTTCTACCTTATCTCGATCAACTAAACTATATGAATTTTCTATCGTTGAATTCCCTGCTCCTTTAACATAACCCAATACTTCAAAATTTTGTCCATCAAATGACTTAAATACAGTGAAGAAATCGTTATCAATCTCAGCTGCTGTTTTCCATGTGATTAAATTGTAATTTTCCGTTTTCTTTGCTTCAAATGAAATAAGTTCAATTGGTAAAACAATATTTAAACTAGAACAGTCTCCAGTATAAGAAGGAACGCTAGGTGATGAAAACGCTGAAGGTGAGGTTCCTGATATTGTAATTGTTCCAGTTGAAGAGGGTGTTCCACTATTAGTAACCGTAAAAGTACCAGCAACTCGACTTAAATTTGTTGCACTTGAACTAAATGTGGTATTTGATACTGATACTGTTCCTGCTCCTTGCATGTGAATGTCATTGGCTGTATTGGCTGAATTTCCTGTGAAGTAAGAATTTGAAATTGTTAAAGAAGCAGTATTTGATGCAAGAACCCCTTTAATTGTACCAGAAGAAAAAGTATTGTTTTCAAAAGAACATCCCGATATGGTTACCGTTCCGACCGCAAAATAGCATACTCCACCATAAGTACTAATAGATGCACCAGACATTGATCCATTTTTAAAAATAGTGTTTGATATTGAAATTTTTGGTGTTCCAGTTGTTGTTGTAATATAAATTGCACTTCCTCCTGTAGCACCTACATTGTTATATGTACAGGTGTTACCATCAAATAAACAATTTGAAATAGTTAATGAATCAGTTGCATAAGCTCCAGTCATTGATATTGCCCCAGTTTTATATTGTGGATTACTAAATTTATTATTTCCAATTACAGCTACATTTGATAAAGTAACTTTTACATTAGGAGAACTCCCTAAATTTGTTGCCCCGAATACGTCAATAAAACCACCATTATGTGAGGCATCGCCATTGCAATTGTACACACCTCCTGAAAAGACAATTTTATTCGTTATGTTTCCTGCAGAATATAAAACTATTGCGGCAGTCCCGCCATTCCCTGTAGTAGCTGTCTGACTCTCAGAAATTCCAACATTTATAAATGAAATTGGAGAAGTGGATGTTGACAGACCATTAATTGAAAAACACTGACCATAGGCTGTAATTCCATATGTATACTTCTTGAATGAAATATTCATTATCGATGCACCTGCGGAAGAACCTGTAAATACTCCAAAATATGAAAAACTTCCATTTGAAGGTGCACTATTACCATTCCCAACATAACTCGTTGTTAAATTTTGATTATCAAAAATAGTTTTATTAATTCCGGCTCCTTTAATGCATAATTTTACTTGAATTGTATAACCACAATTTTTACCAAATCCATCGCCACCAGAATAACTCGTGTAGGTTCCGGCATCTACAAATATTGTATCATTATTACTAAAGACTCCTTGTCGAACATTCCATAATTTATTAAATGTAGCATAAGGCAACAAACTTGTTCCTGTTCCTGTTGTATTACTTCCAACTGCTGAACAAAAAACATCTCCAGTTGTCGAATTATCGTTCACATAATATTTGGCAGTATATGCTATATTTGACCAACAAAAAATAAATAGTAGTACACCAATTAGCTTAAGCATTCGAGAAAGTTTTGAGATTTTAAAACAAATTTATCCGAAGCTTGACGAATTGACTATTTCTACATGTACGAATTCACGGAAAAGCTACAACAAGCGAGTATTCGTCCAAATTATATATGTTACTTTTACAGTGAAATAGTCTTAAAATATGAAATTTTGGAGTCTTGTATTAATTATTCTTTCGATGAGTTTGTGCATTGGTTCAGCTTATTATTTGTATAATAGTTGGAAGTTAAAATCAAGGATTAAAATTCAATTTTATTTGTTTACACTCCTTTTTTCAGTTGTTCACATTCTATTGTTTTTAGTTCGTGATCAATTCAAAATCATTCCTACTCCATTAGAAAACTTTTCATCCTTAATGTTTAGTGTTGTGATTCTTACAATTCCCCCAATAATTAATAATTATGTTAGAATTACAAGTGATTCTACAATTAAAATTGATTTAAGAACATTTCGTGTTTCGTATATTCTAACATCAATCAATGTTATTTCATTTGTTTACTTTACTTTGAAACCAAAGGCAGATGAGTTTTTATATGAGGTAATCGAAAATGTGATGAATTACTCTAATTTCATTGCTTTTTTATTTATTATCCCCAGTATTTCAATTTACTTTTTGCGAAAAATTATTTTAGAAATTCGTAAAACTTCTAATTCTAACATTCAGTTGACATGGACTGGTCGTAATAATTATCAGTTCGTTGCAGTTGGATATTTTGTATTTATCACTTGTTATTTAATTACAAAATACCTTGATCATTATGTTCTTTTTGCTATTTTTCAACTAATTATTATTACTTACTATTTTATTATAATCGTTCAATTTAAAATTTTCATTAATGAACCAGTAAATGAAATCAAAGAAATTACGAATGTTTATTCGAACCAAAAATATTATGACGAAATAGATGAAAAATTAAAGAAGATTATGTTGACTGAATTGCCATTTTTAGATTCAAAAATTACTGTTTATCAATTGGCCAAAATGATTGATACAAATGAAAAATATTTATCCAATTATCTAAATGAAGTCCATAATTTAAACTTCTATAATTACATTAATCAGTTTCGAATTTCACAAGCTAAAGAATTATTAGTCGATCCGTTACATGAAAATTATACCATCGAAACAATTGGAAATATGTCTGGATTCAATTCAAAATCTTCATTTAATTCTGCTTTCAAAAAAGAAACAGGGCTAACTCCTTCAGAATATAAAAAATCTAAATATCAAAAAGATATTTGATCGAAAACGTAGGTTCATGTCATTTCTCACCTCACCTTTAAAAAAAAGGATGTATCTTTGCGCAAAATAATTGAAATCACGTTAAACACTATTGAAAAGTCTTCTAAATGGAATAGTAATTATTTCAATAGGGGATTATTAATCGTGTTTTCGGAAAATAAAAAAGAAAATGAAAAGAATTGTCGAGTTTAGAAAGTTATTAGGTGTGGAGAGAACAACATCTTTAAATGAAATGAAAAAAGTGTATAGAAATTTCATGAAAGAATTTCACCCAGATAAATTCCATGACAATCCAGAAGCTTTAAAAGAAGCAGAAGAGAAAAGTAAACGTATTATAGAAGGTTACCATTTCTTAGTGAGCATTTCTCCAGAAACTGCTGAAAACAATAAAGAA
>CANGHX010000079.1 GCA_947453715.1 Flavobacteriales bacterium
TGGGGTGGATATATGTTAAAACCAAGATTAATAGAGTTTTGGCAAGGCCGACCATCACGCTTACACGATCGAATTGTTTTTGAATTAGAAAATAATTCGTGGAAAGTTTATAGAAAAAATCCATAGATGTACGAAATAAAACCGGAAGTTTTTCAATTATCAAACGGAATAAGAGTTGTTTACTTACATGCTTCTTCCCAAGTTGCTCATTTAGGTGTAACGATTCTTGCAGGTTCTCGATTTGAAGGAGAAAATGAAGAAGGTTTAGCCCATTTTTTGGAACATTGTATTTTCAAAGGAACAAAAAAACGTAAAGCATTTCATATTCTATCTCGTTTAGATTCTGTTGGAGGCGAATTAAATGCGTTCACAGGGAAAGAAGAGATTTGTATTTATGCTTCATTTACTAAGAATCACGTTAAAAGAGCTTCTGAGTTATTAGCAGATATTGCTTTGAATTCATCATTTCCTTTAAAAGAAATTCAAAAGGAAAAAGAAATCGTTTTAGATGAAATTAATTCTTATTTAGACAGTCCGAGCGATAAGATTTTCGATGATTTTGAAGCTTATTTATTCAAAGGACATACACTTGGAAACAATATTTTAGGGACGAAAGAAAGTGTTAATAGCTTTACCCATGAAAATTTGTTGGATTATGTTGGTCGCTTTTTTACTGCGAATAATATTGTGATTTCATTTGTAGGTGATATACCTGTGAAACAAGTGAAAGCAATGTTGGAAGAAGATTTTAAAGCATGTAAACAACAATCTTATACGGTTCCAACGAATGATTATACAGGACAAACACCATTTAAAATTCGTTCGAAAGAAGCTAATTTTCAAGTTCATTCTGTCATCGGTGGATTAGCACCAAGTTACAATCAAGAAATGAGGCGTGGAATGACTTTGTTGACCAATATTTTAGGTGGACCTGCATTGAATTCTCGTTTAAACCTTTCAATTCGTGAAAAATACGGTTATTCCTACACGATTGAAGCGAATTATACACCTTATGTCGAAACAGGATATTGGTCGGTTTACTTCGGAACAGATCCAAAATATTTGAACAAATCGATTGATTTAGTTTACAAAGAATTGAAGATTTTAAGAGAAAAGAAATTAGGAACACTTCAATTAAGCGCTGCGAAAGAACAATTAAAAGGACACATGGCTTTAGGACTAGATAATAATTCAGGATTAATGCTTGGATTAGGAAAAAGTCTATTATTGTTTAATCAAATTGACACAATTGAAGAAATTTATTCATCAATCGATAAATTAACTGCTTCAGAATTATTAGAAGTAGCCAATCAATATTTCGCAGAAGAAAACATCTCAGAATTAATCTTCGAAATCGAATAAGACTATTAATTTTTGATTTTAAATGTTTAATTTTAAATTCAAAAAATAATTAATTCAAAATTCAACATGCCTTTATTCATTCAACTCAGATACGGTTTCGGTTATAGCGCTTTAAGTGGGCCAACTCATGATCCTGTAAAATATCCAGCATGGATAATTCTATTGGCTTTTATTCTTTCAATCGGACTACCTGTTTTTTTTATTGCTAGATCTTTTTACAGATATAATAGAAAATCGATAAAAAAGGGTGTTTTTAATAAAGCATTAATTCCAAGTCAAGATAATATTCTTGAAGCATATATATGTTTAGCTGTAGTGATGCTTCAAAGAGAAAGAATAGAATCAGTTGAAAAAATGTATTTCATTCAAAAGCATATTACTAAATATTTCCCAGGTAATACATTTGATGTTTATCACAAAATTAAAACGTATTATAAAGAAAGAATCGTCATTTCTTCAGTGACAGATTGGTTAAATATAAATGCAGACGACGATTTCAAAAAAAGTAATTTACTTTATTTCTTAGCTGGAATTGCAGCAGTTGATGGAGAAATCAAAGCAAATGAATTAGACTTTCTAAAAGAGTTGACTCGTTTATTCAATCTTTCGGAAAGTGAATTAGAAAGTGTGTTACATTCTTACAGTTATTACGAGCAGAAGAAACAACAGGAAGCTCAAGAAAACTATCAAAAACAACAGCAACAACAAAGTTCTTCTCGTCCGACTTATAATTATTCAGCTTCCATGTTGGAGAGCTCATTGAAAATTTTAGGCTTGAGCAATGGTGCAACAATAGATGAGGTAAAATCGGCTTATCGAAAATTAGCAAAATTGAATCATCCAGATCGATTTATGAATGAAGATCAAGCGCATCAAAAAATAGCGCACGAACGTTTTTTGAAGATTCAAGAAGCGTATGAATATGTTCTGAAAAGAATGAATTGATGGGTTTTTTCGTTTTTATTTTTTTTGTTATTATTTGGGGAATTAGTTTCAAATATGGAAATAATAATACAAATTACTCATCTAATTACGATGAAGTCCCCGATCGATTTATCCTTCCAAATCGTTTTTCAAATTATGCTTTATTAGAAACCTATTTACTATTAGCTGTTTTATTAATTCGAATTGACAGGGAGAAAGCAGGTCCGAAAATTATCTATATCAAGAAATACTTCTTAAAACATTACAAAAAGGATTATTTTGATATTTCAGAGGCTGTATCTCGTTTTTATCGAATTGACATTTATTCTTTAGAGGAAATAGCAGAATGGCTCAATAAACATCAAAAAGAAAATGAAATCAAATCCCAGCTGATTTATTTCTTGATGGGATTGTGTGTTTTAGATGGTTCAATCAATGAAAAAGAATATCAATTTATAAAGAAGTTCAATCAATTACTGAATTTAAGTGAAGAAGAAATAGAGCGAATCTATGCGACGTATAATTATGCTCATCAGCAACAGCAGCAAGAATATTATCAGCAATCCAACCAGAATCAAACAAACAACCAGCAAAGGACAACTAATTATCAATCTTCACAATTAGAGAATGCGTTGAAAATTTTAGGTTTGAAAATCGTAGCGACTGAAGATGAAATCAAAAGTGCCTATCGAAATTTAGCGAAATTAAATCATCCAGATCGTTTTATGAACGAAGATGAAGCGCATCAAAAGATTGCACATGAGCGATTTGTGAAAATCCAAGAAGCGTATGAATTTGCGTTAAAAAAAGGTTAGAATCGAATTTTCAATTTGAAATTTTCTACCTTTGAAAAGTTCAATAAATCGAAATGCAAAAAAAGAAAATTGTTATCCTGGGGATTGGTGGAGTAGGTGGCTATATTGGTGGTTTTATAGCTGATAAATATGCAAATTCAAATGAATATGAAGTTGTTTTTATAGCAAGAGGAGAACATGCACAAAAAATCAAAGAAAATGGTTTATCTGTGAAAATGGATGACCAAACATTTACCGTGAAACCAGATGTTGTAACGAATGATCTTAGTGAAATCGGTAAAATTGATATTTTAATTTGTTCAACAAAATCATATGATTTATTGGATTCTATTCAACAATTAAAAGATTCAATTTCGAATGAAACAATCATTTTACCATTATTAAATGGAGTTGATTCTTTTCAAAAACTAAAAACGTTATTTCCTCAATCGAAGGTGTTGAACGGTTGTATTTTTATAGTTTCTAAAATTGCAGAACCCGGAGTAATTGAAATCACAGGATCAAATCACTATGTCTGTATCGGTTCAAATGATTTACCAATTGAAACTGTAAAGTCTGTTTATGATTTATTTGTGAAAGCCAATTTGAATGTTAGACTTTCGGAAGACATCGATAAAGCCGTTTGGGAAAAATATATTTTCATTTCAAGTTTAGCCACTTTAACGACTCTGAAAGATAAAACGATAGGTCATATTTTAGAAAATGAAGAATTAAAAGAGATTCTAATTTCTCTGATGTGTGAAGTTAAGTCTTTAGCAGATGCTCAAAACATTCAAATCAACGATTCGTTCATTGAGAAAAATATCTCCGCAATGGAAAAAATGCCTTATGAAACAACTTCATCCATGCACAGAGACAAACGAGCTGAAAAACAAATCGAAATTGAGTCCTTATCCAATTACGTAGTTCAATTAGGAAAACAACTCAACATAGAAACAAAAACATTCGAACAAACTTTAAAAAGTTAAAAGTTAAAAGTTAAAAGTTAAAATCGCTATTAACTATCAACTATCAACTAAATAAGTCAACTGTAAATTAAAAAATATGCTAGAAAATTCAATACTTCAAAAAATAGATTACACACTTTTAGATCATTCAGCAACTGAAAAAGCGATTGTTGATTTATGTTCGAATGCAAAGAAGCTAAATGTTAAATCGGTTTGTGTGATGCCAGAACATGTAGCTATTGCAAAGCGAGAATTAGCCGGTTCAGAAGTGTTAGTTTGTACTGTTATTTCTTTTCCTGAAGGAACAAATTCACTTGCTAAAAAAGAACAAGAAACACATATAGCAATTCGTGATGGGGCGGATGAAATAGACTTAGTTATGGATTATGCAAGAATCGAGAATCAACCATTTTTAAAGAAAGAGTTAAAAGCCATTGAAACGATAGCTCATGCAAGTCAAAATAAGCTAAAAGAACCGGTTTTAATGAAGGTTATCGTAGAAAGTGGAAGATTAAGTATTGAAGAAACGAAAATCGCTACAAAGCTTTGTATTGAAGCTGGAGTTGATTACATCAAAACATCAACCGGTAAAGTTGAAGTAGGGGCAGAGTTGTCAAAAGTACAAGCAATGAAATCTGAAATCCTTTCAGCTAAATCAAACTTGAAGATCAAAGCTTCTGGTGGTATTAGAACAATCGAAAATATTAATGAATTTAACGAGCTAGTAGATCGTTTCGGAATCGGTTTTCAATCAGTAGATCAAATGGCTGAAGGGAAAGATAGTTCCAAAGGAGGGTATTAATACTTCCTCCCTTGAGGGAGGATAGAGGAGGGTGACTGCCGTGAGTTTAATTCTGTACAAATTCACTTTGCAATGAAGATTATCGATTTCACCTCCCTTAATCCCTCCTCAAGGAGGGAAATGGTAAACTTCCTCCTTTGAAGGAGGAGGAGAGGAGGATGACTATCGTGAACTTAATTCTGTACAAATTCAGTTCGCAATAAAGATTATCGATTTCACCTCCCTTTTAATCTCCTTTCGCTAATGCTTAGTCTTCGCAAATATATTTGCTCTCCTCAAGGAGGGAAACATTACTCTTCCTCCTTTGAAGGGTCCCGATAGTTATCGGGAGAGGAGGATGATCACTTTGAATTTAATTTTGTAGTGTATCTTTTATTTAAATAATTTCACATCTTTCAACATCTTTCTCAAACGGAAACCTCTTAAAATGGTGTATAAAGATATAATCACTAAAAAGATATATTTCTTATTTCCTGCTATTCTATCTGATAATAAATCTGTAAATGCGATGAAGCCGATAAAAGTAAGGCAACAAAGTATTATTATGATAGATAGTGCGATATTAACGATATTGTTGTTCATCTGTTTTGGTATTAACTAAAAAATCCCCGAATATTTCTAAACGGGGATTTTGAGTGTATGTAAACTTTTTATTGTAAAGTAAAGTTAACTGGTAATGTAAAGTAAGAATAAACTGCTTTACCACCATTTTTACCTGGTTTCCATCTCGGCATAGATTTTACTACTCTCATAGCTTCTTTATCACACTCAGGGCAATCAGGAACCCCTCTTTGAACAGAAACTTGACTAATAGAACCATCTGGCGAAACAACGAATTTCAAGTAACATTTACCACTGATTTCATTTTCTATCGCAACTTGTGGATATTTAATGTTCTCAGCTAAATACTTTAACATGTCTTTGTAACCTCCAGGAAACTCTGCAGCTTCCTCAACGAATGTTTCAATAACTGGAGCTTTTTCTTCGACTACAGCAGGACCTTTTGGACCTTCTTCAACGAATTCAAAGTTATCGTTACCTTCTACATCATCATTTCCAGTTTTAACATCACCTAAGTTGTCTTGAATTGGAGGAGTAGTTTCTACTTCTTCATCTACAACAACAGGAGGGATGAATGCAATTGTTTTTTCAGCTGGTGGAATTTCTTCTTCTGGTGGCGGTGGAGGAGTTTCTTCCTCTTTCGTTTCAGGAGCAATTGTAAATTGTGTTAAATCCATCGGCTCTTCTTTTACTTCTGGTTCAGGCATTTGTTTAATAAACATATACGTACCATAAGTAATTCCGATTGCACCAATAAAACAAGCTAAAATGATAATCATTCTTTTATCGTAATCTTTTCGAATTTGGTAAGCACCGTATTCTTTGTTACGGTGTTCAAAAACGATTTCATTTCGGTAAGAAGAAGTAACATTTTGCCAATGTCTAGCCGCTAAAAACTCATAAAGAGATAATGCAGCAACAATTGCTATTATAGCATATATTATTCCCATTTTATTTGTCTTTTGCGTTTATTAAATCTTCTTCACTTTTCATTAAGTCTACCGGAGCCATAACCCCAATATCATTAATTTTAAGTTCATCAATTAAGTCAATAAAATTACGACAAGTTGCTCTTTCATTTGTTTTAATCAACACTTTTAAAGCTTCTTTGTTTCCTTTTGCTTTTCCTAATTCTTCTTTCATTTTTTCATCTGAAATTTTCCCAGCTTGAAGATCCCTTAATAAAGGAGCTTTTTTGTTTAATACAAATGAATTTTTTTCAATCAGAAGTTTTCTAACACCATCAGCACTAAAATTAGTTTCTTCTAATGTTGTCGCAGGCATACCATCAGTTGGTTCTTTTTTAAAAGCACCTTCGTAATAGTAAATTTTATCTTTCGATAACAAGAAAGTAATCGCATTGTTAACTTTAGCCTTATCTGGATCAATAACATCATCTGGCTTTGGTTTCGCCGGATAAGTCAAAGACATAACCTTAGGATCACTAAAAGTAGAAGTCAAAACGAAGAAAGTTAACAAAAGGAAAGCTAAATCCACCAAAGGTGTCATATCCACATGCGTGGAGCTTTTCTTCGCTCTTTTCTTGCCTTTTTTATCGTGGCCACCGCCACCACTATCATCTATTTGAGCCATGTTTCTTTATATTATTTTTCACCTTTCATTTGAAGTGAAGTAACAAAGTTTAAGTTTGTTAATTCTAAATCTCTAAAAGTTTCGATAACATCTTTCGCTTGTAAATAAAGCGCTTCATTATCTGCTTTTAGTATGAACTTTGGTTTATAATCACTTACTTGAATCTCTGGATTTTTCTCAAAATCTTTGTCATACATGTCTTTCCCTACAGTCAAACCTCTTCTATTACTGTAATCAATCCAGCTTTTTAATTGGTTGTTTGTAGAATCTGTTGGAATTCCAATTCCGATGTATTTATTTCTATCAGATTCTTTAGCATCTAAGTAACCAGGTAAGTTTTTAATCTCACACCCAATACTTGGAATTTTCAAATATGATTCCATTTGGTGTTTCGTTAATTGAAACTTGTATTGTTTTTGCATATCTGCCAATACAGCTGTTTTTAACTCAACACTGTTCATCGAAAAGAATTTTCTTCCGTTTTTGTCAACTGTAACAATTACATAGTTTTTTGGAAATTCTTTATCCTCAACAGAGTAAGGAGTATCAACTTCCACAACATCAGCAACTCTAGTTTTTGCAGACAACATAAAGAAAGTAACCAACAAGAAAGCTAAATCCACCATTGGTGTCATGTCAATCGACGGAGAGCTTTTTGGTATTTTTATCTTAGGCATTTTTTACTTTTTAAAATTATTAATTATTGCCCGATCTTTCTTATTTTGTAGAAGCTGAAAAGTCTTGAACGATTGTAAAACTTGCTTCATCCATGCTGTATGTCATTTGGTCAATTTTAGTTGAGAAAATGTTATACATAATAATTGCTACTGCTGAACCAGAAATACCTAAGAAAGTATTAATTAAGGCTTCAGAGATACCAACTGCTAATTGAGCAGGATCTGGTTGACCAGCACTCATTGCAGAGAACGATTTGATCATACCTAATACTGTTCCAATCAAACCAATTAATGTTGCAATAGATGCACAAGTAGAAATAACTACTAAGTTTTTAGACAACATTGGTAATTCTAATGAAGTTGCTTCTTCTAATTCTTTTTTGATTGATTCAACTTTTTGCTCTTTATTCATAGAAGCATCATTTTGAATGTGGTCATATTTTTCTAAACCAGCTTTAACAACGTTTCCTAAAGAACCTTTTTGTTTATCACACTCAGCAATTGCAGAAGATAAATCTTTATTCTCTAATAACGTTTTAATTTTTAATACAAACGAATCAATGTTTCCTTTTCCTTTACCTTTTGCTAAAGTGATGAATCTTTCAATAGAGAAAACAATAATGATAATGTTTACTGCTAATAAGATAGGAACGATGAATCCACCTTTGTAAATTGTACCCATAAGGTTACCATCAATTGGGTGATCATTTGGATCGTTGTTAGCAAAGTTTGATGGATCACCAAAAATGAATTTGTAAATTAATACACCAACTATTAATGCGATAACAATTGTCAAGAAGGCAACTAATGACGAAAAACCTCCTGCAGCTTTTTTGTTTGTACTCATAACGCTTTTTTAAATTTTTTAAGTTTATGCGACAAACATAGTAAAAAGGTTTTAAACCACGCAATGTTGACAAAAGAATTTAATTAACAATTGAGTAAAGTGTCTTTTATTTCAATTGTACGGTCTTAATAACGAGGGATTCAAGTTAACTATATTATTTTGTTAACATTAAATTAATATATAAATAGTGATTTCTTAATGTTGTTTAAGGACTTGTAAATATTAAATATTAAATGAGCTAACCGGGTGTCCTGCAACAAATTCTTTAAAATTCATTCTTCTTTTACCTTCTGGTTGAAGCTCTGTTACTTTAAGAAAGAAATCTTGGCAAGGTACATAAATACCATCTTTATCATTGTATAAATTGATAACGCCGTGGGTAGGGATTTCTGTTTTTTCTGATTGGAAAATTTTAAAAGATTTTTGTTCTCCGTCTTTTTCTAGAATTGTCCAAGCTGTCGGGTAGGGTGATAGACCTCGAATGAAATTATGAACTGTTTGAACATCTTTAGTCCAATCGATTTTACAATCAGGCTTGAAAATTTTTGGAGCAGGTTTTAATTCTCCTTCAGTTAATTCTAATTGAGGAATTCCAACAACATCGTTATTTATAATTTTAGTAACGGTTTTAAATGTCAATTCAGCTCCAAGTTCCATCAAACGATCATGCAGTTCACCAGCTGTTTCATTCTCGCCTATAGCGATACTTTCTCTTTCAATGATTTTACCAGTATCAATCTCTTTTTCAATGAAAAATGTTGTTACTCCAGTTTCTTTTTCTCCATTAATAACAGCCCAATTGATTGGAGCTGCACCTCTATAATTCGGCAAGATTGAACCGTGTAAGTTAATCGTTCCTTTAGCAGGCATTGCCCAAACGATTTCAGGTAACATTCTAAAGGCTACAACAACAAATAAATCTGCATTTAATGCTTGAAGTTCGTTAATGAATGTTTCGTCTTTTAAGTTTGTTGGTTGTAGTATATTAAATTCTTTAGAAACAGCATATTTTTTGACTGCACTTTCAGAAATTTGTTGTCCTCTTCCGGCAGGTTTGTCAGGAGCTGTAATAACACCTACAATACTTAAATTATTTTGAACTAAACGATCTAATATTGTCACCGCAAAGTCAGGTGTACCCATGAAAACGATTCTGAAAGAGTTGTTTGGCATTTTATCTGTTTTAATTTTTTGCGAAGATAGTTTTTTTTTGAGACACAAAGGCACAAAGTCACAAAGGTGACGAGTTGCATGGTGTGATGTGTAATTAAATAGAATTGATTTTTTAAATTAATTTCTAAAATACTGAGATTGATAAGCTATTTTTTCTTAAATTAAGGTAATTATTAATCTAAATATTACTTAAATCATTAAAAATGAGTGAGAATGAAATTTCCAAAATAGTAATTGACGCTTCTATTAAAATTCACCGAAAATTAGGTCCAGGATTGTTGGAACGAGTTTATGAAGAATGTTTGTTTTATGAATTAAAGAAGACGAATCTAAAAGTAGAGAGACAAGTTAAATTACCAATAGTATATGAGGATGTTATCTTGAGTTATGGCTATCGTATTGATTTGTTGATTGAAGACAAATTGGTTGTAGAGTTAAAAGCTTCAGAGTATTTACATAGTTTATATACTGCTCAGACCCTTACATATATGAAGTTAATAAACGCAAAGTTGGGATTATTAATAAACTTCAATGTTCCCTTATTAAAAGATGGAATCAAAAGAATAATTAATGGAAAACTGTAAGTTGAAATATAAATCTATCACCCCTTAATGCCTTTGTGTCTTTGTGCCTTCGTGTCTTTGTGACTTCGAGACTTCGTGTCTTTGTGCCCTCATGTCCCTAAACAACTTTCCTCTTCCAATCAAAAAACCTCAAGTATATCAATGAAAGAACCCCCATATTAATAAAGTAAATATACTCCACTGACCAAATCCAGAAGATGTCTAGTTTCCATACCTTAATCAATAAATAAGCAAAAATGATATAAACAATCACACAAATCACTTCAATGATAAATGTCACATTGGTGTTGCCACTACCATTAATTGTTTGAAAGTATACCGTAAAGAATCCGTAGATATATATAGAAAGCGATACATATCTCAAGATTTCACCGCTTACATGCTGGTAAGTTGCATCAGGATTAACAATTGAGATTAACGTTTCAGGATAGAATATAGCACCATGAAAAATGATAAATAAAAATACAACTGTTAGCAATTGAATTCTTTTTTGAATGATTTTTAAAGCGTCAAAATCTCCACTTCCGATGTACTGCGAAATGTAAGTTTTTGTTGTTGCAGAGAATCCCCAAATAGGAACGAAAGCAAGGAAATAAATTGCTCGAATATTTTGAGAAACCGTCAATTCAAATTTCCCAATCTGTTCAATCCAAGTAAAGAAAACTGTCCAAGTGGCTAAAGCTATAAATCCTTGGAATAGAATTGGTGAACCTATTTTGATTAATTCTTTAAATGAAGATAAATTAAAGGAGAAGTGGTCAAATAAATTGTATTCTTTTTTTAGTTTTGAAAACGAAATGAAGACAATTAAAAATAACATTCCTAGTCCATCTGCAATTGTGTTTGCAATAGCTGCTCCTTCTAATCCCATTTCAGGGAAAGGACCATTTCCAAAAATTAATAAGTAGTCTAATAATACATTTGATGACGCTGTAATTAATGCGCTAATCAGAACAATAGATGTTTTACCTGATGCAAATAAAAAGGCTTGTATGGAAAGTGTAATCATTGCAAAAAATAAAGCATAACTTCTATATGAAAGAAAAGAAATTTGTGCATTTGCTAGATCTTTATGTTTAGAGTAATGATATAACAGAGATGGCATAACATACTGAATAAAAGCAAATAATAACAATGCTAACAAAAAGTGTGTGATAATCGATGTTCCGAAAATTCGACCAATAGTATCTAACCTTTTTTGACCAATTCTACGAGCGATTAATATTTGAGATCCATCACCCATTCCTGATAATGCAAGAAAAACGGTGACGTAAATCAAACCAGCATTTCCTGAAGCGTCATAGGATAATGTATCATATCGACCCAAAAAAGCAGCATCAGTTAAAAAAACGATTGACTGAATAAAGCTTGATACCATTAAAGGTAAAGCAACTTTTAGGATGGTCGAATATTTATAGTCTAACATTAATCAACTTGTAATACTAAGCCTTTTAAATATTCACCTTCAGGATGAAATGCATTGATCGGATGATCTGCAGGTTGATGCAATTGCTCTAAGATTCTTACATTTCTTCCCGACTCAATTGCAGCCGCAATAACTGTATTTGTAAACAAAAATTTATCTACAACTTGAGAACAAGAAAATGTAAAGATGATTCCGCCAGGTTTTATTTGACGAATTGCATGTGCATTTAATCGTTTGTAGCCTTGAATTGCTTTATGTCTCTTATCTCTGTGTTTCGCAAAAGCAGGCGGGTCAAGAACTATAATGTCGTAATCTTCAGGAAGTTCTTTCATGTATTCCATTGCATCAGCAACGATTGACATATGTTTATCTCCAAAATTGTTTAATTCAACATTTCCTTCTGTTAACACGATTGCTTTTTTAGAACTGTCAAGCGAATGAACAAGATCAGCACCTTCTTTTAAAGCTAATAAACTAAAGCCTCCAGAATAGCAGAAGGTATTCAATATTTTTTTGTTTTGAGCGTATTTTCCTAATAAATAGCGGTTTTCACGTTGGTCGATGAAAAAGCCAGTTTTTTGGCCAGTAATCCAATCGATATTCAATTTCACGCCATTTTCTAAAGCGACATGAGGAGTAATACAATTTCCGTAAACATATGCATCTTTTCCTTCGGCTCTTGTCGGTAAAGTGTCAGAAGATTTCGAGTAAACTGCTGTTAATTCATTTCCTAAGCTAAATTTCAAAGCTTCTGTAATTAATTCAACAGAATTGTACATTCCGATGCTGTGACATTGAACAACTGCAACTCCATTGTAAAAATCTACTATCAATCCAGGTAAAGAATCTCCTTCACCATGAACTAATCGACAAATATTTGAATTTGAATTGATTAGATTTAATTTTTTTCTTAATTCAACAGCGTTTGAAATCCTAGAATTATAGAATTCTTGATCTAATTCAACAGGTTCGAATGTCAAAACACGAACCGAAATAGTAGCGTGCTGAAAATGTCCTCGAGCTAA
>CANGHX010000080.1 GCA_947453715.1 Flavobacteriales bacterium
AAAAAATACGATTTATAATAAATCCAATTTCTGGAGTTAAAAAGAAAACGGATATTCCAACATTAATAGAACAGTATTTGGATCATTCAAAATTCGAATACGATATCTCGTTCACGGAATACAGAAAACATGCCAAAAGTTTAGCCTACAAATCTTCCTTAGAAGGAATTGATATAGTTTGCGCTGTTGGAGGAGATGGATCTGTGCATGAAGTTGGAACGGCACTGATTGGAACACCTACAAAATTAGCAATACTGCCTGCAGGTTCTGGTAATGGCTTAGCTCGACACTTAAATATTTCTCTTGATATTATTAAAGCAATTGAATGTATCAACGATAATAAGTCGATTAAAATGGATACCGTTATAGTAAATGACAAGCCTTTTTTAGGTGTTGGTGGTTACGGATTCGATGCTTTAATTGCAAAAAAATTCAGTGAATATCATACAAGAGGATTTGCTAGTTACATCAAGTTAGTTATGAAAGAATACTTTAATTATTCACCTAAAAAAATCTCAATAAACATGAACGGGGTTATTAGAAATGAATCTGTTGTTCTATGTACGATCGCAAATGCTTCTGAATTTGGTAATGGTTTTGTAGTTTCTCCTAATTCAGATGTAACAGATGGTAAAATAGAATTATGTATTTTAAAACCATTTTCAATATGGGCTGCGCCTTCAATTGCTTATCGTTTCTTTAAAAGAACGGCTGATAAATCTCGCTTTTCTGAAATAATATCTTTCGAAAAAGCAAGAATAAAATTGACAGATAAAATTGCTCACTACGATGGTGAGCCTTTTGACGTAAGAGATGAATTAAATATTCAAGTTGTTCCAAAAAGTTTAAATATCTTAGTAGGATAAAATAATTAATATGTTTATAGAACCAAATATTGAATCAATTTTAGAGAAGCTTTCAAAATTAGATAGCAACTCAAAACCATTATGGGGTGCTATGAGTGCTCAAAGAATGGTAGAACATTTAACAGAAATGGTAAACGTTTCTAACGGTAAAATAGAATTGACATTAGAAATCCCAGAGGATCGAATAGAAAAAATGCAACAATTTTTAGATTCTGATAAACCAATGGCTAAAAATATAGAGGTTGCTTTTGCTCCAAAAAATGCTCCATTAAAAAATGAAGAGTTAGAATTAGCAATTGATGAACTAGTTGAAGAATGGTTAAATTTTGAAGAATACTTTGAAGAAAATCCTGAAAGAACTATTTTACATGCTTTTTATGGAAAACTAAACTATGATCAGTGGTTAAAATTACATGCAAAGCATTTTACTCATCACTTTGAACAATTTGGAATTAATTAATAAAATATCAAAGGAGCTGTCCAGAAAGAATAAATACAGTTTAAATTTAAACCATATAAGTAATTTAAGGCAATATAAATTAGCTTATATCTAATTGAATAACAGCTTATTAATTAAAATTATTTGAAACTTATATGTTCTAATAATCCCTTATATGGTTTATTTAAAACAAAGGGCGTCCTTTTCGGACACCCTCTTTGATGATTTAAACTTTTTGTAATTTCAAAATTTGAATAGAATTTCCAACTTTCACTTTTAAGAAGTAATAGCCTCTTTCTAATTTCCGAGCATCGATTCTCAATTCCTTATTAAAATTTGTTTTCTCAAAATTTAACGCAACTTTTTGACCACTGATAGACGTCATCTCAATAATTCCAAAATCAATTTGATCTATAGATTTAACTACCCATTCTTCAATTGCAGGATTGGGGAAAATTGAAAAATTACCTTGCTCTTTTATTTTTAATGAATTAGTAGAATCATAAACTATAAACGTCCCCATCATTCCATCATCCTCATGATGTAAGATATGACAATGATACATATAAGGTGTCATTTCATCTGAAAAATCAGTAAATTTTGTAATGAACTTCACGCTATCGTGAGGCATAACCAAAACCACATCTTTCCATCCTGTTTCATAAACGTCTGGTACAGTTCCATTTTTTTCAATTACATTAAATTGCATGTCATGAATATGAAATGGATGAGCAATATGTGTTTTATTAATTAATGTCCATATTTCAGTGGAATTCAAAGGGATTCTAACATTGATAGAATCCATATTCATCACTTTTCTATTAATCCCAAACTGACCTTCAGCTAAATTCGGCATCATTCCTGGCAATGTTGTAATTGTATCAAACTCAAAAATCCTAGTTGCATTTACATCTTGAGGAGAATATGGACTAAATGGAACTAATGCAGAAGGAATTGTTGTTATAGGATTTGTTGTTGGATTTACCACATTTAATTGTAAAATAGAAAAATCATTCCCATTTAAATGATTTTCAGAATATCCCATAATTGTATCAGGAGCAACACCAACCATTGCAGAACCATAAATTCCATTTGGCATTTCAGAAGCAAAACTCATTAAATCAAATGATTGACCGTTTAAAGTTGATAAATCAATCAAAACGTCGACTCTTTCTCCGGGAGCCATTAAGATTCTATTCATTTGAACAGGAACATCTTTGTATCCTCCATCAGTCGTGATTTGATAAAAATTCATTCCATTAGAGAATCCAAAATTATATGCTCGCATACTACTTCCATTCAATAATCTTAAACGAACAATTTGAGCTGGGATATCTAAATTAGGATGATAAGTACCGTTTACCAAAATAGCCGTATCCATTTCTGTTGATATTGCAATTTGGTTAAGAACGTCAAATGCTTTTGTCTGAATCACTAATGGAAAATCATCTACTCCATATGTTAAGGGAACACCTAAACTTGCTTCAAATGGCTCATGAACAATAATAAAACCAGCAATCCCTTTGGAAACATGCAAATCAGTTTTTCCTAATCCATGAGGGTGATACCAATATGTTCCAGCATTGTTTAGTATCTTGAAAGATGGACTCCAAGTGTTTGTCGGTGTAATTATTTGATGGGGACCTCCATCCATCATAGCTGGAACATGCAACCCATGCCAATGAATCGTTGTGTTAACGGGCAGATTATTGGTTAAATTCAAAACAACATTATCATTTTTATTAACGACCAAAGTCGGACCTAAAATTGCTCCATTAATACCATAAGTTGGAGTTGTTGTTCCATTAAAAAAAGAAACTGTACCTGTTTGAATTGATAAATTAAATGTCGTACCTGTTAAAGTCGAAGGTATCGCTAATTGATTTTGTGCACTTAAAAAAGAGCACGGTAGTATTATTAATAGAGTAATTATTCTTTTTATTAAAATCATAACGATAAAAAAGATTGCGCATTGAAATTCTATCAATGCGCAATCAGTAAAAATTATTAATGAATGATATTCAATTTTTCCTTAGAAGACAATTTACCATCAACTTTTAAATTGACGATATAACTACCAGCAGTAATTCCTGAAACATTAATTAATTTCTTGTTAATTCCTGCTTCTAAATTTTCTTTTTCTAATACTAAAATAAGTTTACCAGAAAGATCTAAAATTTCAATTTGAGTACTTGCATTATTTAATAAGTCAAATTCGATTGAAACTGAATTGGCAGCTGGATTTGGAAAAATCTCTAATTTGAAATCAGATTTTAATTCAGTAGTATTTGCATTCAACATTCCTAAAATTAAGTTATGCATGGTCGTTGTATCTGAAGCAACGAAGTTCTGAGTATTAAAAAGAACATCATGATTTGTTCCACCCAATAAAACGACAGTTGGCATTCCAAACCCTCCATAATATGCGACCTGTAATGCTCCACTATCCATCGGAGCAAAAAGTGGTAGGTTATTTGTTGTTACCCAAGTTGAAGAATATGTGCATTGAGTTGTATTATTATAAGGAAAGGCATATGCTTTAACTAATCCAGGATGTGTTAAATTAATATTCTCAGCCATAGCTTCCATTTTTTGTGCAACAGGAGGACATGAACCACAATTTGGCATATAATAAATTAACATTACTGCTTTTCCAGCGTCTAAATCAGAAAATAAATGCACAGGATTATTGTTGCAATCTACACCTTGAAAGTCCATCGCAGTTGTTTGAGCTTTGCCATTAAAACACACAAAAAATATGAATGTTAAACTCGAAAATTTTAAAATATTTTTCATTTGAATTTTATTAAATAATGTAATTGAATAAATGATGATTTTATTGATGAATTGATTTTTAAAAATATTATTCTAAATTAAATAAGAGCAATTTGAAATGAATATTTTTGAATGAATAGTTGGAGGTGGCGCCTTGTAATTAATTCCCAAATGAACATTTGTTTTATAATCAACTTCTCTGTTATTAATAGAAATAATTATTGGAGTTGAGTAATTTAATGGTTGATGTAGTATTGAAATGATAGTTACCTTTTCATCTTGACTCGTTTTTTTTAAAGCTAATTTGTATTTTTTACAACATTTTTTTAAATCCTTTTTTAATCTACAGCAATTATATTGAGAATGTTGAAACGAAAGTGAAATAAAATTGCCTTTACAGAAATGTAATTCTGCACAAAACTGAATACTCATCAAAAAATAAGTACAAATAAAGAAATATAGTATCCGTTTATTCATCGTTTAAATATAAAAAATTAAACGTTAAAAAGCGATAAAAAGTTAATGAAATATTGAAATCTCAACTCAAGTTAATCTCGTAACAATCTCTTTATTATCAGGAAACAAAACTTCTAACTGTTCACTCGAAAATAATTCAAAATCTTGAAAATCAAATCCAGGAGCAACAACACATGAAACGAGCGAATAGCTATTCTCCTCTGAAACTGTTGAACCAAAAATGGTTTCTTTTTCTACTAAAAACTGTGGAACTTCTCCTTGCAATAAGTTTAGTCCTACTCGATTTTCTTTATGACCTTCATCTGATAATGTATGCACAATTAATGAACTACCTTCATGGAAATACCAAATTTCATCACTTTTTATTCTGTGAAATTTAGAGACATTTTCTGATGTAAGTAGAAAATAAATGGAAGTCATTAATTGACGATTTAAATCTGAAACCTGAATATCTGAGCGATATGTTTCAGAATAAAACCCTCCTTCAGGATGCGGTTGAAGATTTAATTGTTCAATTAATTCGTTAATTCTTCTTTTCATTTTATTCGATTGGTCCTTTCGTGAATTGTGTACCTTTATTTTTGACATTTGGTAAAAAATATTTCAAATCTAATGTGACGTAACTTCCTTTTACTAAATGATTATTAAAAGTTAAAAGCGATTGTGAGTAGCGATAATAATTATATTGATTAAAAATGGGCATCAAAGGGACCACTGCTGAACCTCCAAAATAAAAAACACCCTTTTCTTCAGTCCTATATTCAAATCCTATGCTGGCATTCACATTTGCATTTAATTGGTGAATTAGTTCTCCTGTATGTACAAAATTATTTTTACCCGTAAAATATTGAATCTTTTTTACTTCTGTTGGACTAAAAACTAGCATTCCTCCCATTGCAACATTTGCGAAAATCTTATCACTTAACTGTATGTAAACTAATGCATTCAACGGTATTTCATAATTAACAAATGTCAATGTATTTTGTTCAATAAAGCCTGAATCGGCATAGGATGAGTTAATTGAGAAGTGACGTTGATTATAATTAATTCCTGTTTCAAAAGCAATCAATTTTGTTACCCCTACTCTAATTGTTCCTCCAAAAGAATAACCATATTTTTGTGCAAAAGTTGTAGTAAAAGGTTTCCCTAAATAATCTGTAGATATTGTATGTGATTGCTCACCAGTAAAAGTACTTGGAATAATTGATCGAACATGAAATCCAAAATAAGAAGGGTATTTAGACTCTTCTGATTTCTTTTTTGTTGTTTTTTTGTTATTCTTTGTTGATTTTGGGTTAGTCTGCGCATGAAAACTTGAAACACTGAATAAACACATCAGGACGAATACAACAATATAACTTTTCTCTTTTTTCATAATTTCAATTTTATCTTCAAAAACAAATAAACCAATATTTTGTCTACGCTTTTGCTTTTAATTGTAAATTGTCACAACTATTGATTTTAATGTAATTGATAACTATTCCGAAATCCATTCAGTTGTGTATTCTAATGGTTTACGATGCGCTTTAGGCCATTCAATTGCTGAATATCCAATATAAAACAAACCTAAACATTTATCTTTCTCTCCTATATTTAGAAATTCATTCATTTGCGTTGAATAAATTAACTTTGGTGTTGCCCAAAAACCTCCTAAACCATATGCCGTACAGGATAAATGAAGATTCTGAATTGCGCAAGCTACAGCCTCAATTTCTTCAATTTCCAATATTTTCTCTTCTTTTTGACGTTCCATGCAAATTGCTATTACGACTGAAGCCTTTAATGGTCTAGTAATCATTTTTGCTAATTTCATGTCGTTTTGATCTTCCTTTGGAGTTAATTCCAAATACGTCTTACCTAAAAAATCACTTAACTTTTGCAATCCATTTTCTGTAAACACTTTAAATCTCCAAGGTTGAGTATTCCCATGCGTTGGTGCCCATTGAGCATTATTGAGTAATAATTCAATTTGTTCTATATGAACTTTTCGATCACTAAATTGTTCAGGATAAATTGTTCTTCTATTTTTTATCAAATCTGTAATTTCAGAAAGATTGTAACGCATGTTTTTCAATTTTATAAAACAAAAGTAATGATTCAACTTCTACAAAAAACAAAAGGGACAAAAATTGCCCCCTTCTATTAACTAATAATTTACCAAATTTATTTGAACATAATACTTTTACTGCTAATTGAATGATTTCCTCTCGCATATTTAATTGAAAATTCAAATCCTCCCATTCTTGAGTTTGCTAATTTTGAAGTTCTCAAGTCTGTTGAAGCCAAAAATACAAATTCGTTCCACTCCAACATAAAAGTTGGAATGATTGCATCCATTAAACGATATGTTAATCCTCCCCCAATTCTCATCGGTTTATTGTTTGTTGTCACTAAACTATGATTATTCATCTGAACGGATAAAATAGCAGATAAGATCGTTTGATACTGTTTTTGCTGAACATATTGATTCAACTTCACATTTAATAATAATCCTTTAGAAATCATAGTTTCCATTTCTGCATGAAAAACATATTTTTTCGGCATCATTAAATCGTATTGTTTCATTGAACTTGATGAATTCAATAAATGGTAAGCTGAAACTCCTGTTTGAAACCAAAAATTAGATTTAGCATTCAAGACACGAGAATAATTTTTATATCTGTACATAAAACCTCCTGCTAATTCAGGTGAAACTTTATTTGATTGAAAAACTAGACCTTCATTACTAGCAATTGATCTATTAAAATCATTTCCTTGAAATTGATTTCCAAAATTCAATCGACTAAAATCAACAGATTGTTGCGCCATTCCACCTTCAACTCCAAACGAAATGACACTTGATTTACTTACTGGTATAATAGATGACAACCCCATCTTAGCTCCTCTATTTGCAACAGTTCCATTTCCAGACATGTCATTATATAACTGAATTCCAAACCCAAAATGAGCCTTCGTTGTCGGACTTTTATGACTTTTAAATAACGGACCATCAAAATAAGCCAAAGAAGTAGAATATTTACCAGAGCTTAAATATTGATTCTTTTGATGAACACCAAAACGCTCCCAACCATCATGATTTCCATATGCTGCTGGATTGATTAATTGAGTCGAAAATGCAATTTGAGACAAATGAATATCTTGAGCTGTAATTGAACTAGAAATAACTAATCCTAAAAATAATATGACCTTTTTCATAATTTATAATTTGAATTAATTAGTTAATAATTTCAATATACCCGGCCTGATGGCCTGTTTTCCCACTAATATATTTATAATTGACATCAAAAGTATAAACTCCTGAAATCACTTTTTCGCCTTTGTATGTTCCATTCCATTTATCTGCTGGGTTAGAAGTTTTATAGACAATTTCTCCCCAACGATCAAACAATACAAAATTTATTTCGTCTAATCCAATTGTATTGAAAAACTCAAAATGTTCATTTAAACCATCGCCATTTGGACTAAATGCTGATGGAATTTTTAAATCGTGAATTAAACTATCTACAACATAAATAATAGTTGAGTCTGTATTTATACATCCGTTATCATCAACCACTGTAACATATACATAAACAGATGTTGGAACAGTTACACTAGTAGATAAAGAATTAACATCCGAAAAATATATTGCCGGAGACCAAGTATAAACTCCATTCGTTGCAGTAGCACTAATATTTGCTGGTTGACCAGAAATGACTTCTAACAATGCTGGTGAATCTATACTCGGTTGTGTAAATGTATGAATATGAACGATATTAGATGTATCTATCGGGCATGAGCCATTTTGTGTAACTACATAAAATGATGTATTTGTAGAAGTAACATGATAAATATAAGTGGAGTCCGTGATTCCTAATGGAGTATAATTAACATTATCTGTTGATTCATACCAATTTAAAATCGTTCCATTAAAACCATTTAAATTTAACGTGTAATCTGAATTTAAACAAACCCATTGATTACTATGAAGAATTCCCGCGCTAGAAGCTGTATTTAATAAGACTGTATCCTGATTAATTGTACATCCATCAACAGTAATCATGATTGAATAATTACCTGGTGTTAAATTCGAAATCGCGTTTGTAGTTAACCCATTTGACCAAGCGTAAGTTGCTACCCCAGTATTTCCTGAGACACCAGCTGTAATTGAACCATCAGCACCTCCACAAGTTGGATCTACAGTGTTTAGGCTAACTAATAATTGACTTGCTAGTAATGTAGAATTCCCTGTTAATGTGCACCCATCCACTAAAACGGTAACTGTATAAGTTCCTGCACCAAGATTATTAACTACAGATGATGAAGCTCCAGTATTCCATGAAAAGGTTGGCACACCAATATTTCCAGTTACACTTGTAGTAATTGATCCATTTGGTAATCCGCAAGATGGTTGCGTTGGTAAAACTGTTAAAATTGGAGAAGATGATGTTAAAGTCGAACTTCCTGAAAGAGTACAACCATCGACAGAAACTGAAACAGAGTAAGTCCCAACTCCGAGATTAGATAGTGATGATGTTGTTGCTCCATTATTCCATGTATAATTTGGGATTCCAGTATTTCCCGTTACAGTTGCAACGATTCCTCCGTTTGATAATCCACAGGTTGGTTGTGTTGGTGTTAGAACAACGTTTGCTGCTCCTGAAGAAGATAAGGTAGTGCTTCCATTTAATGTACAACCATCAACAGTTACTGTAACAGAAAACGTTCCAGCACCAATAGATGAAATTGATGCTGTGGTTGAAGCGTTACTCCAAACATAAGCTGGTGTACCTGTGCTTCCTGAAACGGATACCGTTGCAGTACCATTATTTTGACCGCAACTTGGTTGAGTATTTGTTACTGTTAAGGTAGGATTCGATGAAGAAATTACAACTTGACTTGTCAAAGTACATCCATCAACTGTCACGTTGATAGTATAAGTTGCAGGATTTAAATTTGTAATTAAAGCAGTAGTCCCTCCATTACTCCAAGAATATACTGGAGCACCTGTATTTCCAGAAATAAGTGCTGTCGCTGAACCAAAAGCATTGCCACAATTTGCATTTGTAGAGCTAACTGTTAATTGTGGTCCAGTTCCAGCAGAAATAGTTAAATTCAAATTAAATGTGCACCCATCCACAATAACTGATGTTGTATAATTTCCAGCTGCTAAGTTATTTTCAACTAAAGATGTTCCACCACTCGACCAATTGATTGTCGGTGCACCTGTATTTCCTGAAACAAAAATAGTTCCTGTACCATTGTTTAAACCACAAGTCGCATTAGTTCCAACGATTGTAACAGTTGGTCCTCCTGCACTAACCAATGTAGACGTTCCATTAGCTACACAATTATGACCATCAGATAATGAATATGAATAACTACCAGCAGCCAAATTTGAAACCGTTAAACTTGGTTGAACTGCGGAATTAAATGTTAATGTATAAGGTGACAATCCATTTGAAGCATTATAAACTATATTTCCATTCGTTCCACATGTTGGGTTTGTTAATGTTTCAACTACAGTTGGTAAACTATTAATTGTAATATAACTCGTTTTCAAAGTTGTATCAGAATTTGTGCCATCTGACGCAATCATCTTAATTGTATAGGTACCTGCATTCGCAAATTGAATTTGAGGATTTTGAGAAGTTGCACTTGTTGAACCAGTATAAGTAACACCAGTTGATGGTGATACTATCCAATTCCATGATGTTGGGGTTCCTGCAATTATTGAACTCGTAAAAGTGATCGGTGAATTAGCACAAGTTGAAGTTGAACTAGCCGTAAAATCACAATCTAATGTTGTAGTGTTATTAGTTATATAAACCGCATAATCTTCAGCTTGACCATAGGTTATAGTATTACAACTTGTGAAGGATGCGTTGTTAAATTCAGATTTCACCCTCATTCTTAAATTAGTATTCAGAACTGCTGAAGATGGAATTAATACATTTTGAGTTACTTGTGCTCCACTTGTGCTTGTTAATCCACCTGAAACTGTTACTTCTTCGCCTGCATCAGTAAATACTCCATTATTATTATAATCAATCCATGCCTTAACAGTTTGTGTATTAAACCAAGTCGTTACTTTTAGAGGGTAAGTTTGACCTACTTGAAGATTAGCAACATTCAAACATGAGTTACTATAATCCATATAACCAGTTGTAGGATTATCTACATCAGTTGAACTTGAAACTTTATGAAGATTACTGAATTGAACATCGGTAATACCTGCGTAACCTCCTGTTAAACCTTGGCCAGTGGTAATTGAAGCACACGCAGCAATTGGTGCCGTAAAAGTTCCTGTTGGTGGTGTTAATCCTAATGAAGTAGTTAAACTATTTCGGGATGTTTGTAATGCTGCTGTAATACGAGTTTTTTGACCAGCAGTAAATCTATCGGGACAACTTGTGTAATTCATATAGTTATGAAGAACTTGGTCTAAATTTCCTGTTCCACAGGTGTTTGCAGTACCGTTTGGACAATTGAAATAAACAGTATTACTTTGATATCCTAAGTAATTCAATGTTGGAGGAGTATCACAAACAAAATCTCCAACCGTGGAGCAATTGGTGGAATTTTCAGCTGGAGAACAAACACCTGGATTACCTGAAGTAGTAGGGTTATTTGTTTCAAAAGGATGATATAAATCTAAAAAATGACCAACCTCATGCAATACAGTAGAATTATCACCTCCTGTCGGTCCAAAAACATATCCTAAAGTTCCAGTTGGATCATATCCAAAAACTCCTGCCATCATAACGGCTCCATTGTAGGCATCAATTCCTACAGGTAAATTGGCATATCCTTGCACACCAGAACCACCATTATTATTATCAATTTCTGTAACAATCCAAAAATTCATATATTGATCTGTCGGCCATTTACTTAAATCTTTTAATGTGTTTTCAGCAGCACCAAGTGTTCCGTCTAACATTACACCATATTGAGAATAACCAGGAACACTACTTGCATTTATTCTTACTATTCCATTAGTAGCATTACAATTAGGATCTCTTTTAGCTAATTCAAATTCAACTTCCAAATCAACACTTTGAGAACTTACTTGTGATGTAGCAATTTTTCTATAAACTTGTGTTAGATTAGTAATTGCACTTTGAATTTGAGCATCTGATATATTTGAACCGGAACCAATGGCTTCTCCTAAATGTAAAACGTGAACAACTACAGGGATTTTGTAAATTGTACCCGCTTTTGGTTTAGGAGAATTGATCGTTTTCTGAATCAATTTATTATGTTCATCCCATAATTGTCTATAAACTGGATCTTGCATATTCTTTTTTTGAATATGGTCAAAACCACATGTATGTGTTATTTGAGAAAATAAATCATTGTAAACTAGGGAGATTAGTAGAAATATTAGGCTTAAAAATAGCCTTTTAGACATTTTCATAGTTATAATTTTAGAAATATTGAGTTTTGCAAAGTAAATATAAATTTAAAAATGTAATTAAATTAAACTTTTTAAGTTATTAACATTTCTATTTATTAAGATATTGAATTCCTACTATTTACCTATTATATGTATTTTTGATAAATGATAGAAAATCTAATAATGTATGAAGATGAATATTGTTTTATTGTAAACAAACCTAATAATTTAATAGTTCATCATTCATATTATGCAAGAAATATTGAAGAAGATTCATTAGTTCAAATATTAAAAAGCTTAGGATATGAATCACCAATCCCTGTTCATCGATTAGATAGAAAAACATCAGGAATTATATTGTTTTCAAAAACTAAAGAAAATGTATCAAAATTTCAAGAACTATTTGAAGCAAATGCAATTACAAAAAAATATTGTGCATTATTAAGAGGTCATATAACTGAGAAAATGATTATTGATTCACCTGTTAAAAATGAAAAAGGTAATTATAAAGAAGCGTTATCAGAACTATTTCCTGTAAAAAACATAACATTGGATATCCCGGTTCAACCTTATTCAACTTCACGATATTGTTATGTTGAATTTTATCCTAAAACAGGAAGAACACATCAATTAAGAATTCATGCAAATAAAATAAGTCATCCAATAATTGGTGATCATAAACATGGAAATCGCCATCACAATCACATGTTTGCAGATGATTTAGGTTTAACTCATCTATTCCTTCATGCAGAAGAAATAAATTTCATTCATCCTTT
>CANGHX010000081.1 GCA_947453715.1 Flavobacteriales bacterium
AAACTCTAAGAAATAAAAAAGATTGAGGTTATATCTTATATTGAATATACTTGATAGTTATTTGACATATAATGAACTCTCAATCTTTTCACTTTTTTATGTAAAAATATTAATGATACAAACATAGGAGAAATATAAGTATTAATAGGATATAGTCAGACTGAGTAGTCATTAGAATAAAACGAAGTTTAAATTCTAATGACGTATCGAAGGCTGACGGACCTGATCAAAAGCCGTTTCAATAAATCCCCAACCGAAATCTTCCATGTTTACGATATCGTTCATAAGCAGGATACAATCACATTCTTTCATTTTGGAAAGTAATTCATTTTTATCAATACTTTGATTGTTATTGGTTGGATCTTTTCTCGTATTGAAATAATATAAATAATCAGAATCTGATGTGAAAATTTGGCTTCTTAGCTTTGTTATTGAAATGACATCGAAATAACTATCTGAAATAATTAAAGCTTTAATTTTCTTTTTAGGGTGTTTTGGTTGAATGAAAATTGGATTACGAAGCGTTAAATCATTCGGTGGATAAAACACATTCAATAATTGACCTAAATCTTGATCATTGTATAGAAATTCATAAGCAGAATTTAACTTCCAATTTGAATGTTGAAATTGATTTTGCTTTTTATCTTCTAAATAAGTCACTAAAGAATCCATAGCCAACGTTGCACCATAGGAAGTCCAATGTATTCCACTTTTACCGAACAATGGCGCTTGTGTTTTATCTTTTAATTTAAGGAACCACTGATTGAAATCGATAACAGATAAATGTTTCTTTATCAATTCTTTTTTGATTGCTTTATAGTTGGAGGATTCCGTTTGAAATTTATGAATTTCGGGTAAACATTCCGAGTAAAAATAAGTCTTAGATGGAGCGATCAATGTAATAATCGGATGCTCTTTTCCTAAATAAGCTTGAATTTCTGTTAGTTTCTTAATTTTATCTTCAATTTTATTCTTCCCTAGAAATAAACTTGCTTCATTATAAGTTGGATCATAAAAACGAAACAATTGATCGCCATATTGATAAATTTGCTGGGCGTTTAACTTTTGGAAAAATGAATATTCATATTGATTCCTCAAACGAACCAGCGGACTTTTAACAATTAAATTTTCTTCGATGTTAGCTTCTATGTATTGTTGTAACGTTCTGTCGATGAAACTAAATTGACCTTGAAATGAATCATTTAATTGAGCAGCTTTTGAGGTCTGAACGCCATTTAACGGTGTAAAAAAAGACTTATTCAACAATTGAAAAAACAAAGGAATACTTATGACAATTAAAATAATCACTTTAAATGCCTTCGCAAATTTGATATGTTGATTTTCTCCGTTCATTAAAATTTAAAATAAATGAAAGGATTAAAATTTCCTGCAATCACTTCAGCCATTGAAAGAATGAAAATAATTCCAGCAATTAAAACTGTTGAAATAAGATAGATTGGTTTTTGCTGTTCAGAAATAAATGTATTTGAAAAACGGCGAATAAGAGGAACTAATCCTAATAAGCAAATAGAAAAAGCGAATAAAACATGTAAATTAAAATAGGTTTGATTTTGAATTAACGGAAGAGAAAAATGATCAAACTGCCACATGATTTTATATTGTTTTATGGCACTTTCAATTGTAGGAGCTTGAAACAATACCCAGCCATTTAGAACGACTAAAAAAGTGAAAGGTATCGCCAGAAACTTAATTTTGTTCAATATTTTCAGTAGAAAAAGGCGGTCAATAATTAACCAAAAACCATGGAATAATCCCCAAGCTATAAACGTCCAATTATCTCCATGCCATAAGCCACTCAGGAAAAATACAATTAATAAATTGCGATAGATTTTCCAATTGGAAACTTTATTTCCACCTAACGGAATGTAGAGGTAGTTTTTCATAAAATCTCCAAGCGTGATATGCCATTTTCGCCAGAATTCTGAAATAGATGAAGAAGTATAAGGACGATCGAAATTTTCAGGAAAATGAAATCCAAGCATTTTTCCAAGTCCAATTGCCATATCTGAATAACCCGAAAAATCAAAATAGATTTGAAAAGTGTAAGCTAACATACCCAACCAAACAGTTCCGGATGTTAATTCGACAGAATTAGATTCATACAATAATTGACGAGAATATTCTCCGATTACGTTTGCAATCAATACTTTTTTTCCAAGTCCAATTGAGAATCGAACAAATCCAGCAATGAATTTGAGTGCTGTTTCTTCGCGGTTAATAATTTGATCTGAAACGAAATTGTACTTGACAATTGGTCCGGCAATTAAGTGAGGAAATAAAAAACTATAGAGTATGTAATTGTGAACATATAATTGCGGCTGAGTGTCTTTTCGATAAACATCAATGATATATGTAAGTGATTGGAAGGTGAAAAAGGATATTCCAATCGGAAGAATTACGTGATTCCATTTTATCAAATCATTTCCCAAAAATGCTAAACCTTCATTGATACTTTCGATGAAAAAATTGGAATATTTAAAATAAACCAAGAATGCGAGATTGAAAACAATTAAGGAACTGAATAGAACTTTACGTTTTAAATCAGCCAATTGATTCATCTTTTGTACCGCGAAAAAATTGATTACAGAGCAAGCAATTAGGACAAAGAAAAAGGATGGTTCACCCCAAGAATAAAAAAATAAACTGGCAACTAAGAGCCAATAATTTTTTAAATATTTTGGTAATATGACATTGACTACAAGTACAATCGGCAAAAAATAAATTAAGAATATCGTACTTGAAAAGACCATTTTATTTCACAAAACGATATTTTAAAATGCAGTAAATTGCTCTGAAACCATCTTTCCAACCAATTTTTTTTCCTTCTTCATATGTTCTACCATAATAGGAAATACCAACTTCGTAGATTTTAACTTTGGGAATGCGAGATATTTTAGCTGTTATTTCAGGTTCAATTCCAAATCGTTTTTCAGTGATAACAATTTTTTTTGCAATAGAAGTTCGAATCAATTTATAGCATGTTTCCATGTCGGTTAAATTCAAATTCGTCATTATATTAGAAAGACGCGTTAAGAATTTATTTCCGATAGAATGCCAATAAAACAAAATTCGATGTGGTTGATGCCCCATAAAGCGTGATCCATATACAACATCTGCATCATCTTTAAAAACTGCTTTTAATAAGATATTATATTCTTCAGGATCATATTCTAAATCTGCATCTTGTATTACGATATATTCTCCAGTAGCTTCCTGAATTGCTCTGTTAATAGCAGCACCTTTACCCATATTTACAGGTTGAGAGAAAAGTTGGATGTTTAAATCTTGATTTTCAGCAATGTATTTCTCCACTTTTTGAACGGTATCGTCTTTAGAGCAATCATTCACAATAATGATTTCCTTTTCAATTGCATTATCCAAAATAACTTCTTTGATTCTATTTAAAATCAAATGTATTGTCGGCCCTTCATTGTAAGCCGGAATAAGAATCGAAAGTTTTTTGAAATCCATAATTGCAATTTTCAAAGCAAATATAATTTTTTAAGTTCAGCTTTTAAGTAAAATTGATATATAATCAAGTGCAAGTTGAAGCTAAATTCAAATATAAGTTGTTAAAACGTTAAAAAATTGCTTATTTTGATCACTTTAAAATAAATTTATGTCAATTAACGATACAATTAAAACGAATTATACAGCCTTAATTACTTTAACAACTGTTTTTTTCTTCTGGGGTTTTGTCGCTGCTTCGAACGATATATTAATTCCTGTATTTAAACAAGAATTGCATTTAAAACAATGGCAATCTCAAATGATTTCATTTGCTTTTTATGTTGCTTATACTGTTGGTTCAATCTTTTATGTTTTAATTTCTTATTGGCTAAAGAAAGATATATTATTGAAATTAGGTTACAAAAAAGGAATTGCTTTAGGATTAATTATTTCTGCTCTTGGAACACTTTTGTTTATTCCTGCATCTAATTTAGAATCATTTCCAATCATGATTTCAGGTTTATTCGTAGTTGGTTTAGGATTTTCATTACAACAAACGGCTGCAAATCCACTGGTGATTTCTTTAGGCGATCCTGCCAAAGGTTCACAACGTTTGAGTTTGACTGGAGGTGTAAATAATATTGGAACGACAATCGGTCCTGTTTTAATCGCACTAGCAATTTTTGGAACGACTTCAGCATCTGATGTTTCTGTCAATATTAGTAGTATTCAAATGCCTTATTTAATTTTAGGTTTGGCATTTCTAGTTGTCGCTGCTTTGATTTATTTTTCAAATATTCCGAATCATTTAGCAACTACCTCTGAAGTAAAAAACACGGAAACTTCTGTTTCTACTAAAAAATTATGGGATTATCCTCAATTGTATTTGGGTATGATCGGAATATTCGTTTATGTTGGAGTAGAAGTAGCTACAGCTGGAAATTTAGGTGAATATTTGAAAGTTCATTATGGAATGGAATCTAATAAAATTACTCCTTTTGTTTCTTTGTATTGGGCAAGTTTAATGATTGGTCGATGGACTTCAGCATCTGGAGTGTTTTCTTCTAAAAAATCTGTTCAAAATATTCTAAAGTTTGTTTTGCCTTATGGTGCATTTGGCGTTTATGTTTTGATCAATTCAATTACAAAACAAGATTTAACTGATATCTATTATTATGCATTTGTAATTATTGTTTTAATTATTGCAGAATCAATGAGTAAAGGTAATCCAGCTAAACAATTAATGTTATTTTCTGCATTAGGTGTAGTGGCTTTATTAATTGGAATGTACACAGAAGGTTTGGTAAGTATTTATGCATTTATTAGTGTTGGATTATTCTGCAGCACTTTATGGCCATGTATTTTCACACTTGCAATTTCAGGATTAGGCGATTTAACAAATAAAGGATCCGGATATTTAATCATGATGATTATGGGTGGTGGAATTATTTCTCTATCACAAGGACTTTTAGTAGATATTTCATCAATCGGAATTCGTTATAGTTTTTATGTTGGAATCATCTGTTTTTTATATTTGATTTTTTACGCCTACAAATCTTCTCAAATCCTTAAAAATCAAGGAGTTGTTTTAGAAGAAGAAGTTGCAGGACATTAATCTTCTCTCATTCGATAGTTAAAATCTGTTAAATATTCTTCCAGTATTTACAGAATAATATCTTTGTTATGTTAGTTTATGATTGTGGCTAAAGACTTCAATCGAAATGTAAATCGTTCACATTTCTTGAATCAAATCAGATTATTAATTGAAATAACTTTCTTCGAAAAGAACCTTAACTTCTGACCTTAAATTGACGAATTTGTCGATTTTAATCTTCTCTACGCACCAAGTTTGTGATAATCTTTCTTTCTGAAATGTAGCTTTACATCTTTACAAGATTTAGCTTCAATTATATTTTTATTTAATTATAATTTATTTTATCATGAATCATTTAGTGCAAAATTACTGGTGGATATTATTGATTCTTATGTCCATTGTGTTTTACAAGTTTATTTTAAGAGTCTTTTTCGGGATGGTTATTGTTCCTGAAGATAAAGTTGGATTGGTTACCAAAAAGTTTGTTTTATTTGGTGAAAACAAAGAATTGCCTGATGGTAGAATCATTGCCACAATGGGAGAGGCAGGTTTTCAATCTAAAACGTTAGCACCTGGTTTGTATTTTTGGAAATGGATCTGGCAATTTGAAATTACGATGGAAAACTTTACGGTTATTCCTGAAGGAAAAATTGGTCTGGTTCTAGCAAAAGATGGAGTTGAAATTCCAACGGGTAATATTTTAGGTAAACGAGTGGATAGCGATAATTTTCAAGATGCTGAGAAGTTTATTGTAAACGGAGGACAAAAAGGACGTCAAACAAGTTATATTACGGCTGGTTCTTATCGTATCAATACCATGCTTTTCCAAGTTTCAATAACTGAAATGGTTCGTATTCAGGAAAGCATGGTTGGTATTGTAACAACTTTGGATGGTATGCCAATTGAAGATGGACAAATTGCAGGTCACGATGTTGTTGGTCATAATAATTTCCAAAATTTCGATACATTTTTAAATAATGGAGGTAACAGAGGTCTTCAACCACAAGTTATTTTGGCAGGTTCTTACAACATCAATCCATGGGCGGTTCAATTGGAAGAAACACCAATGACTGAAATTCCAATTGGTTATGTAGGTGTTGTGATTTCATTTATTGGACAAGAAGGACAAGATCTTACAGGTTCAGATTTCAAACATGGTAACATTGTTCAAAAAGGTCAAAAAGGTGTTTGGTTGGAGCCACTGGGTCCTGGTAAATATCCAATTAATAAATACACGATGAAAGTTGAATTAGTTCCAACAACGAATTTGGTATTAAACTGGGCAAGTGCTAGAAGTGAAGCACATAATTTGGATAAAAATTTATCTACAATTACTGTACGTTCAAAAGATGGTTTCCCATTTAATTTAGATGTTTCTCAAATTATTCACGTACCAACAACAGAAGCTCCAAAAGTGATTGCTCGTTTCGGTAACATGATTAATCTGGTTTCACAAGTATTAGAACCGACAATTGGTAACTATTTCCGTAACTCAGCTCAAGACAGTGATGTAATTGCTTTCTTAAGTACTCGTAAAGAACGACAAGATTCAGCGAAATTCCACATTAAGAAAGTATTGGATGAATACAATGTGAACGCAGTAGACACCTTGATAGGAGATATTACACCTCCAGAATCATTGATGAAAACATTGACAGATCGTAAAATTGCGGAAGAACAAAAAGTAACCTACGAAACACAGAAAAAAGCACAAGAAACACGTCAAGGAATGGAAAAAGAGACTGCCATTGCTGACATGCAAAAAGAAATTGTATCTGCGCAACAAAGTGTTGAAATTGCTGAAAAAACTGCAAATGCAGCAGTGAAAAAATCAGAAGGTGAGGCAGCGAGTGTGAAATTAGCAGTGAGTGCTGAAGCCGAAGCGACAAAATTGAGAGCGCATGCACAAGCCGAAGCGACAAAAGCGAAAGCCGAAGCAGATTCATTATCAATTAAATTAAGAGCTGCAGCCGAAGCAGAACAGATTTCATTAACTGGTAATGCCGAAGCAGAAAAAATCTTAGCAATTGGTAAATCAACAGCTGAATCTTATGAATTAAGTGTAAAAGCCTTAGGGAATGAAAACTTTACACGTTATAAAATCACAGAAGAATTGGCGAAAGGAAATATCAAATTAATTCCAGACGTATTAATCGGAGGAGGGCAAAACGGAAACAGCGGAACAGCTCTTGATGGTTTATTAGGATTAAAACTAATGGAAATGATGGATCCAAAAACAAAAGAAATCATCAAACCAAAGGAGAATAACCAAGACGAGAATAATTGATAATTTTCCCTCCTTGAGGAGGGATCAAGGGAGGTGAGTTCGGTTATCTTTTTCAATGAAATAATTCAGAAAAATAATTTTAAATTTCACCTCCCTTTAATCCCTCCTCAAGGAGGGAAATAAAATATTCATCAATACAGCTTCCTTAAATGGCCTTATATGCCTTATATGGTTCAATTAAAAACACAAAGCTCATCAACAAATTCTTACACCCCTTAAATGGTTTAATCAATAGAATATCGTAGCTTTGCAAAACCATTTCTATCGACGATAAAATTGAACGTATATGTTAGGATTAAAATTGCCAACTGACCCATATTGGGCGAAAATAGTTGAATCAAATATTGAAGAAGTTTTAACGGATCATGCTTGGTGCGAACAAAAAGCAGCAACGAACTGTATTACGATTATCATCAACAATTCTGAGAAACCTGAATTAGTTTCGGCTTTATTGGATATTGCTAAAGAAGAAGTGGAGCATTTCAAAATGGTGCACGATATCATTTTGGAAAGAGGTTTGACTTTTGGACGTGAACGAAGAGATAACTATGTAAATGAGTTAGCGAAGTTCATGAAAAAAGGAGAGAGTCGTGAAAAAGCGTTGGTTGATCGTTTGTTATTTTCAGCGATGATTGAAGCAAGAAGTTGTGAACGTTTTAAGGTTCTTTCAGATAATGTACAAGATGAAGAATTAGGAAAATTCTACTACGATTTAATGGCAAGTGAAGCCGGACATTACACTACGTTCTTAGGATTTGCAAAAAAATACGGAGAAGGCATCGATGTTGACAAACGTTGGAAAGAATGGTTGGAATTCGAAGCTGGAGTGATTCAAAACTACGGAAAAGAGGAATCGATTCACGGGTAATTATACTATTTTTACATAAAGTCTGAATATACATAACTTTATAATATGTATGTAAAACCTAAATTTAAATTTATTAAATTTAAAAACTGTTGATTGTATATGTCGCTTCTAACGGTATTAGACTTAAAAATATAATTGCTTTCAGAATTATTTTTTTTCTTACTGATTCCAATATTTAAATTATATCTAAAGCCATAATTAAACATAATTTTTTTTGCAATAGCAGTTCTCATTATGATTCCATACATAATATTTAACGTCTTACAAGGAACTGGATTTTCCCAGTTATAAAAATGCTCTTTAAGGTAGCTTTTATCCAAACTAATATATAAATTTTCGTCGTAATATGCCCCATATGATTTGTAAACTACTGGATATAAAGAAACTTTTACATTGTAAGAATTATCAATCATTTTTGAATTAGAAAGTCCAATTCCAATTTGATGTGATAAACCAAGTGGTGCAATTGAGGATTTTGAAAAAATTTCAAATTTTATTTTGAAATCATTCGTAATTATTTCTGCTCTAGGTACTTTAAAATTATGTAAACCTCCAAAATAGTTATTTTGAGTTGTTAGGTATGCATGTGAATCATCCCTTCCATATTCGATACTAATTGCAAAGTTTTTTTTAATGACATGACCAAATGAAAATCTAAATCCATAATTAAACCAATCGTTTGAATAGTTCAATGATTTATTATACTTGTATTTATCGTTCAAAGTTGACAAATTATAAAATAACGGACTACTAACTACGCTTTCAGATGTAAAAAAGAATTTTCTCCCATAAAATCCTTTTGAGTTTTGTGAAAATGTATTAAAACTAGCGATTAGAATAATTATAACTATAAACTTTTTCATCAATTTTTTATTTTTAATTCACTAAATATTTCAAATGTACGGGCTCCTAAATTGTATTTTCTAGGCTTATCATGAAAACTATATTTTGTTTCTAATTCTACATTTCCATTATTAATATCTAATATTAAAATATTGATATCTGTAACATTTCGATTTAACAATACAATTGGAGCGATAATTGGTAACGCTGGATAAATTAGAATAGCTCTCATTATCTTATACATTACATCTGGATCAAATTGATGTCTTACATTTAATAACATGACTTTAGAAGTTTTGTATTTTTGAGATATTCGAGATATTTCATTAAAGTCAACAGGAAATACATTAATTCTATTTTCATTAATTTGATACATAAAATTAATTAGGCAATTTCGTTCATTAAAAGCATCTGTTCCAATGCTTTGTATTTTATCTCGATCTAAAATTGAAATATTTACTTCTGCGTCGGTTGCAACGGATGTTATTACTTCAGAAAAATCATGCTTTAGTTTTTCAGATTTAATTAAATTTAATTCATTTTCATCATAAGAATAAACCATCGGTTCTACTAAAATTAGTGTGTCAATTCCACAATGTAAATTTGTTTTCCCTTTTTCAATTTCCATCAATTGTTTTAAAGTATATTTATTTTTGTTTGATTTGTTTTTTTGATATTGAGTTACCTCTTCTTTAATTTTTTTGAATTTATAATTGAAATCTTCATCTGAAAAAATATCATTATTAACTGAATATAAGTTAATAATATTAACTGAATCAATCTTTGAAGACTTATAATTAGTATAATCCTCTAACTTGAATTTACTATCATTAACCAAATTCTTTATTAAATAATAATAGATTTGATTAAGTTGAATATTTGTTGGTAATTTTTTCTTTAAATCATAAATATTTCTTAAACCTAAAGTAATAATCTCGTCATGCGATAATTTTGAAATTAATTGATGTACGATTGAAATTTCACCTTGTATAATTGTAGAGTCACTGTAAGTTTCTGAAATTTTATTATTCACACAATATTGAACTAATCCTAGAAATGATTGAGCTTTCATTTCGTTTAAAAAAATAGAATTTGGAAATTCTTTTTCTAGTATAAAAATAGAGTATAATGATTTTGCATATTTCGCATTAAAAACATCTGTTCTTACACATTCAAATCTGCAAATATTCCTTACGTATTTAAATTTAGATTCGCCAAATTTATATATATCTGTTCCCCAATCATTTAACTTTTGTGTTTCAATTTTAATGTAATCCTTTCTCCTTTTAATATTTGGGTGTGAACTGTTACTATCATCGTAATCTTCTTCAGCCACAATTGGAAATTTTCGGAGATTCAATTTTTGGTCATTTAGTTTTAGATTGTCAGTATTGAAATAACTAATATTTATTTCTTCTTCTTCAAAAGGCAAATATGAGTACATTAACACATCGAATACAGCAAATATTTCATCTTTGTTATACCCAGCATTTTTGTACCATTGTAAACCTTTAGCGTCTGCCTCAAATTCATGATTTTTAGAATAAATACTTAAATTTTTGATCTTTAAATCATTTTCAAGTTTGATATATTTGTATGTTTCAACTATGTGATTTTCTGTAAAATGTGAAATTTCATGTGCAAGAACATATGCTAATTGCGCTTCTGATGTTAGTTGAGAGATTAACCCAGTTGTAATAAATATCATTCCCTGGTCGGTAGAAAAGGCATTTGTTTCATTAGATTTTATAGTGTAGAATCTTAGCTTAGATTTTAACTCGGGTTCATTTTTTAATAAATTTTCAGCTATACTTTTTATGTATAAGGATACTTCATCACCAAATACAACAGAACCAGAATGTAAAATTTCATCAATGTTATAATGAATATTTTCTAAAAATATTTTTTCATCTGATTTTGATAGTTCTTCTTTTCCTTTTTGTAAATCTCTTTTTATTTTATTGTACGTTAAATCTTTAAAATCTTCAGGGATAACACCATTAGATTTTAATGTACTATAATTTTGAAAATCTACTTGTGAAAAAGTAATAGAAGTTATTAGTAAAAAAAAGACAATTAGATGTTTGTACATAAGTTAATATAATTGATAAACGCAAAAATAATATTTTTTTTATCTTTGTTTTTTACAAACTTTTAAAATTATGAAAAAATTTATTCTAACCTTAATTGCTATATTCTCGTTCTTAATCTCTTTTTCACAAGAAAAACTTTATGATGTAAACCCTCATTATTTTGTTAGAGATTATGAATATTTCCAATTAATCTATGCTCACCCTATTGATTCGACAGGGTTAATTTTAACTACCAAAAAATCATCAGGAAAAGTTAATACATTTTATATCGAATTTGATTTAGAAAATAAAACGTACAAACGAAATGAGTTAGATATTCCTTTTGCTGATGTTATGAAAAATACATATGCTTCCTTCGTTAGAGTTAATGATACTATTTACAGATTAAGAACAAAATCCAAAAAAAATATTACTGTATTCTACAAAGATGTATTTAATAAAAGCTCATTTATTAATGCTGAAACACCTTTTTATAATGTTGATAAACATTTTTATAAAATAAGTAGTTCAAAATTTTACAATGGCAAGATAAGTATGTTAGTAGATCCTGAGTTGTACGAATTTGATACTAATTTTGAATTAATAAATGCTACAGATAATGGTTTTGCTAAATATTATGAAAAAGAGAGTTATCAAGCTTCTCAATTTCAAGAAGTTATTAGTAATCTTCCAAAGATAGATCAAGATAAACTAATTATTGATCATAAAGTTAATACTTATACAACCTATCAAAAATATATCCTTTTTTCAAACTTCATAATTGGAGATAATAAATATTATATTGCTCAATTACAATATACTATTGACTCCGGATCTTCTAGATTATATAATTCATTATTGTTAATAAAAACAAATAATGGAAAAATTGTTTGGACTCAATACATAGAACAAGCTAATAGATTTTATGATAATAATTATTTAACATTTGATATTGTAAATGAAAATATTGTAATTCACTCAAATGATCATGAAGATTTTTTTTCAAATAATGAATATAATAACAATAAATATAATAATAACAATAAATATTTTTATTTGTCAAGATCAAATTTTTTATATGTAGATTATATAATTGATTCAAAGACAGGCGAATTTACTAGAAAATTAGTTAAGTAATATTTTTTCTTTATTAACTTCTTGAACTATTAGTAAATTTCAGTAAGTTGATTCTTTCGTTAATAATTTCCATTCACAAAAAAAGCCGAAGTAAAAATACTCCGGCTTAAATTTTATTTATAGTGAATTAATTATTCACTTCACTCATCGTGTTCACAGTCAATAATGTTCTCAAATTTACTTTTTGATCAATCAATCTATGTAAATCTGCAATAGCGATACGTTCTTGTTGCATTGTATCTCTATCACGAATTGTTACTGTGTT